>DATIYN010000052.1:0-12580 GCA_035517595.1 Burkholderiales bacterium | reverse complement strand
GTCACCGTGGTCGGGAAATCCCGCTCCGTCCCGACCTCGTGCGTCCAGCCGTCGTCGCACGGCACGCGCGAGTCGCTCTCGTAACGGCCCTGTATCTGCGAACGTGCGCCCCGCAGCTTGGTCATGGCGTGGACAATCGCTCTAGAGTTTCGCTCCGTCGCCGCTACTGTATATATAACCAGTCTCATGGACAAGACCCGCCGCAGCGTCGGGCTGCTTTCGGCCTGCCAGGCGATGCTGATGGCCAACAACTCGACGCTCATCGCGGTGAACGGCCTGGCGGGCCTCGCGCTCGCGCCGCTGCCGTCGCTCGCGACCCTGCCCGTGACCTGCTGGGTGGTGGGCGGCGCGCTCGCGACCGTACCGGCCTCCCACTACATGCGACGCGTCGGCCGGCAGCCCGGCCTCGTGCGCGGCGCGGCGATCGGCATCGCCGGCGCGCTGCTGTGCGCGGCGGCCGTGTGGCAGGCGAGCTTCTGGCTGCTGTGCTTCGGCGCGCTCGTGTACGGCTTCTTCAACGCGTTCGGCCAGTACTACCGCTTCGTCGCGGCGGAGGTCGCCGCGCCGGAATCGCGCGCGAGCGCGGTGTCGGTGGTGCTCGCGGGCGGCCTCGTCGGCGGCATCCTGGGCCCGACGGTCAGCCGGCAGACGGTGGACCTCGTCGGCCCGCGCTACACCGGCGCCTACCTCGCGCTCATCGGGTTCGTGCTCCTGACGCTCGCCATCCTCTCGCGCCTGCGCGTCCCGGACCTGGGCGCCGCGGCGCAGGCGCAGGCCGGGCGGCCGCTCGCGCAGATCGCGCGGCAGCCGAAGTACGTGGTCGCCGTGATGTCCTCCGCGCTCGGCTACGGCGTGATGAATTTCCTCATGACCTCGACGCCGCTCGCGATGCGCGCCTGCGGCCATCCCTACGGCGACGCGACCTTCGTGATCTCCTCGCACGTGGTGGCGATGTTCGCGCCGTCGTTCTTCACCGGCGGCCTCATCAAGCGCTTTGGCCCGGTGCCGGTGATGCTCGCGGGCGCGGCGCTCAATGTCGGCTCGATCGCGATGGCGCTGGCCGGCGCGGAGGTGAGCCACTTCTGGTGGGCTCTCGTGCTGCTGGGCGTGGGCTGGAATTTCCTCTACATCGGCGGCACGACGCTCCTGACGGAAACCTACCGTCCCGAGGAGCGCGCCCGGGCGCAAGGCGCCAACGAACTCGCGATCTTCGCGATGATGGCGCTGTCGTCGCTGTCTTCAGGCATGATCGTCACCAACGCGGGCTGGCAGAAGGTGAACTACGCTGCCGCGCCGCTGGTCGTCGTCATCATTGCCGGCTTGATGCTGCTGCTTTTCAAATTCGGGAAATCGAGCAGGTGAAAGCGCCCGCTGAAATCGGCATGCGCCTGGAGGAAGTCGACACGCCGGCGCTGATCCTCGAGCTCGACGCGTTCGAGACCAATCTCCGGCGCCTCGCCGACGCCGTCGCCGGGCGGGCGCGCGTGCGCGCGCACGCGAAGACCCACAAGTGCCCCGAGATCGCGAGGCGGCAGGTGGCCGCGGGCGCGGTCGGCGTGTGCTGCCAGAAGGTGTCGGAAGCCGAGGCCATGGTCGACGGCGGCATCGCCGACGTGCTGGTCTCGAACGAGATCGTCGGCGCGAGGAAGCTCGAGCGGCTCGCCATGCTGGCCCAGCGCGCGCGCGTCGGCGTCTGCGTGGACAGCGCCGACAACGTGCCCGGGCTGCAGGCCGCGGCGCAGCGCGCGGGCGCCGCGATCGACGTCTACTTGGAGCTCGAGGTCGGAATGAACCGCTGCGGCGTCGCGCCGGGCGCGCCGGCGCTCGCGCTCGCGAAGGCCGTGGTCGCGGCGCGCCCCCTGCGCTTCGCCGGGCTGCAGGCCTACCACGGGCGCGCTCAGCACATCCGCTCGAGCGCGGAGCGCCAGGCGGCGATCCAGAATGCCGCCCGGCACGTGAAGAACACGAAGGCGCTGCTCGCCGAGGCCGGTATCGCCTGCCCCATCGTCACCGGCGCGGGCAGCGGCACCTTCATGTTCGAGCTGGGCGAGGGCGCCTGGGACGAGATCCAGCCCGGCTCCTACGTGTTCATGGACTGGGACTACGCGCGCAACGAATGGGCGGCGCCGATGCCGCGCTTCGAGCACGCGCTGTTCGTTCTCGCCGGCGTGATGAGCCGGCCGCGCGCCGCGCTCGCGGTGGTGGATGCGGGGCTGAAGGCCTCGAGCGTCGATTCGGGGATGCCCGCGGTCTGGGAGCGGCCGGGCCTCGCCTACACGCGCGCGTCGGACGAGCACGGCTGGGTCGAGATCGCGCCGGGCGCGCCGGCGCCGGCGCTCGGCGACAAGCTGCTGCTCGTGCCGGGCCACTGCGATCCCACGGTCAACCTCTACGACTGGTATGTCTGCGTGCGCGGCGGCGTCGTCGAGGCGCTCTGGCCGATCGCGGCGCGCGGCGCGGTCAACTAGCTTGGAGCGAGCGCTCTACGGATGGGTGGTGGTGCTGTGCGCCTTCACGCTCATGCTCGTGGGCTTCGGCGCCGCGTATTCATTCGCGGCCTTCTTCCGGGCGTTCGAGTCCGAGTTCGGCGCCTCGCGCGCGCACGTCTCGCTCGTGTTCTCGCTGTGCGCGTTCCTGTACTTCCTGCTCGGCGCCCCCGGCGGCATGCTCGCCGACCGCTTCGGCACGCGCGTGGTCGCGCTCGCGGGCGTCGTCTGCCTCGCCGCCGGGCTCGCGGCGGCGAGCTTCGCACGCTCGATCGAGGTGCTCTACGCGACCTACTCGATCGGCCTGGGCATCGGCATCGGGCTGACCTACGTGCCCTCGGTGGGCGCCGTGCAGCCCTGGTTCGACCGGCAGCGCGTGCTCGCTTCGGGCATCGCGGTGGCGGGCATCGGCGCGGGAAACCTGCTCGGGCCGCCGCTCGCCGCGTGGTGGATCGGCGCCTTCGGCTGGCGCGGCGCCTACCTCGTGATGGCCGCCTGCACGCTGGTGCTGGGCGGCGCGGCCGCGGCCGCGATCCGCAACCGGCCCGCGGGCCAGGCGCGCGCGACCGCCGGCATCGCGCTGCGCGCGGCCCTGCGCACGCGCAATTTCTGGGTGCTCTACGTCTCGCTTGCGCTGACGGGCTTCGGCGTGTTCGTGCCGCTCGTGCACCTCGGCCCCTACGCGACGGACGCGGGCCATCCGGAGTCGTTCGGCGTGCTGCTCGTGAGCCTGATCGGCCTGGGCAGCCTCGCCGGGCGCTTCGCCGTGGGCAGCTTCGCCGAGCGCTTCGGCCGCATGCGCTCGCTCTCGCTGATGTACGTCGGCATGGCGGCGATGCTGCTGCTCTGGTGGGGCTCGACCGGCGCGCTCGCGCTCTCGATCATGGCGGTCGGCTTCGGCGTCGCCTACGGCGGATTCGTCGCGACTTTCCCGACGGTGGTCATGGACCTGTTCGGCCCGCGCTCGGTCGCCGGCATCATCGGCTGCATCTACACCGCGGCCGGCGTCGGCACGCTGTTCGGGCCGCCCGCGGCGGGCGCGGCCTTCGACGCGACCGGCAGCTACGCGGGGATCATCGCGGCCGCGGCGCTGCTCAACCTCGTGGCCGCGGCGGCGAGCGCGGCGCTGCTGCGACCGCGCGAGGGCTGAGCGTGCGCCCGTTTCGCCGCCGCCCCGCGCTCGTCGTCAGCGAGGAGCGCGGCGTGCGCCACCTGCACGTCGGCGGCGAGGCGATCCAGAGCGCCATGCGCCTGGAGGACCCGTACGCGCTCGAGCTCGACTACACGCGCTGCATGATGGCCTTCCTGCTGTTTCACCCGGCGCCGCGGCGCGCGCTCATGATCGGCCTGGGCGGGGGATCGCTCGCGAAGTTCTTCCACCGGCGCCTGCCGGGCCTGCGCACGCGAGTCGTCGAATGCGACGAGCGCGTGATCGAGGCGGCGCACTCGCTGTTCCACGTGCCCGCCGACGACGCGCGGCTCCGCGTCGAGCACGGCGACGGCGTCGAGGCGCTCGCGCCCGAGTGCTGCGACCTGCTCGTCGTGGACGGCTTCGAGGACGAGTCGGCCTCTCCCGCGCTCGTCGCGCAGTCTTTCTTCGACGCCGCGGCCGGTGCGCTCGAGACGCCGGGAGCGTTCGTGATGAATCTCATGGACGACGATCGCGACCTCGACCGGCACCTGAGGCGCATCGAGCGCGCCTTCGCCGGGGCGGTGCTCGCGTTCAAGGCGCTGCGGGATCCCAACATCGTGGTGCTCGCGCTGAAGGGAGCGCCGCGCGAGCTCGCGTGGCGGGAGCTGCGCCAGCGCGCCGAGGCGCTCGAGCGGCGCTACGGCCTCGCGTTCCCGCGCATGGTCGAGCGGCTGCGCGCGATGAACCGCTGGAGCGCGCGCGCACTGTGCATCTCGCCGCAGGAGGCGGGCTGAGATGGCGCTCGACCCCGCGCTGCTCGCGGCGCTCGCGGCGGCAGCCTTCGCCGGCTCGGTAATCTTCGGCGTCACCGGTTTCGGCGCGGCGCTCGTGACCGTTCCCTTCGCCACGCACTTCGTTCCGCTGCCGTTCGCGCTCGCGCTGTACGTGCTCATGGATCTCGCCAACGCGTTCCGCATCGGCTTCGAGAGTCCGCGCAACGCCGTGCGCGCGGAATGGACGCGCATGATCCCGACCATCCTCGCCGGCACCGCCGTCGGCCTCACGCTGCTCGTCGAGCTGCCGCGCGGCGCCGCCACCTTCGCGCTCGGCGTGTTCGTATTCGCGTTCGCCGTCTACAGCCTGTCGCGCCACCCGGACCGGCAGCGCGTGCTGCCGGCGCACTGGGCCTGGGCGGCCGGATTTGCCGGCGGCGTCACGAGCGCGCTCTTCGGCGCGGGCGGGCCGCCCTACGCGATGTACCTGTCGCACCGCGGGCTGTCGAAGGAGGCGTACCGCGCGACGCTCGGACTCGCCACGCTGACCAGCATCTCGATCCGCACGGCGGCTTTCCTGGCCATGGGCTTCCTGCTCGATCCGCAGGTCTGGCTCGCCGCGGCGTTCGTGGTGCCGGCGGGCCTCGCGGGCATCTGGGCCGCGGGGCACCTGTTCCGCCGGATTTCGCGCGAGACGCTGATGCGCGCGGTCGCCGTGCTGCTGCTCGCGAGCGGCGCCTCGCTGATCCTGCGCTCGCTCGCCTAGCGGTACAGGTAGTCGCGCGTCAGGGGCAGCGGATTGCGCGCCGGATCGGTGCTTTTCACCGCCTGCACCTGGTGGATCGTCACCCAGCCGCGCTCAAAGGCGTGCGCGCAGCCGGCGAGGTAGAGCCGCCAGATCCTCGCGCGCTTCTCGCCCGCGAGCGCGCGCGCGGCTTCGAGGTTCGCCTCCAGCCGGCGCGACCATTCGCGCAGCGTGCGCGCGTAGTGCAGGCGCAGCGTCTCGACGTCCATGACCTCCAGCCCGGCGGCCGACATCTCGCGCACCACGAGCGACAGGTGCGGCAGCTCGCCGTGCGGAAACACGTATTTCTCCACGAACTCACCCGCGCCGAGGCCCACTTCGCGGCTGTCCACGTCCACCGAGGTGATGCCGTGGTTGAGCGCCACGCCGCCGTCGGCGAGCAGGCGCCGGATGATGCCGAAATAGGCCGGCAGGTTGCGCAGTCCGACGTGCTCGAACATGCCGACCGAGGCGATCTTGTCGAACGCGCCCTCGCCGGGCATGTCGCGGTAGTCCTGCAGCAGCACGCGGCAGCGGTCCGCGAGGCCGGCCGCGCGGATGCGCTCGTTGGCGAGCGCGTGCTGGTTCTCCGACAGCGTGATGCCGGTCGCGTCCACCCCGTAGCGCTCGGCCGCATGCAGCACGAGGCCGCCCCAGCCGCAGCCGATGTCGAGCAGGCGCTCGCCGGGCGCGAGCCGGAGCTTGCGGCAGATGTGATCGAGCTTCTGCTGCTGCGCGAGGTCCAGGTCGTCGGCGTCGGTCTTGAAGTACGCGCAGGAATAGACCATCCGCCGGTCGAGCCAGAGCCGGTAGAAATCGTCCGAGACGTCGTAGTGGTAGTGGATCGCGTCGCGGTCGTTCCTGCGCGTGTGCGCGCCGAAGCGCGGCAGGCGCCCCTCGGCATCGCCCGCCCAGCGGCGCGCGAGCGCCTCGGCCGCGCGCAGCGCCTCCTCGATCGGTCCCTCGAGATCGAGATCGCCTTCGATATAGGCCTCGCCGAGCGCGGCGAGGTCGGCGCGGCGCAGCCGGCGCAGCGACGCCTGGCGCGCCACGCGCAGGGTGACGCTGGGCCGTCCTGCGGGCGCGTAGCGGCGGCCGTTCCAGAGCTCGATCGCCAGCGGCAGTTCGCCCCGCGACTGCAGCTCGGCGAGCTTCTTCTCGATGAGCGAATCGAAAAGCATGCGCTGCGTCCTATGCCGCCTTCTCCCGCAGGGTGACGAACTCCTCCGCCGCCGTCGGGTGGATGCCGATGGTCGCGTCGAACTGCGCCTTCGTGGCGCCCAGCTTCACCGCGATCGCGACGCCCTGGATGATCTCGCCCGCGTCGGGGCCGATCATGTGCGCGCCGACGACGCGCTGGCTGGCGCTGTCCACCACCAGCTTCACGAAAATCTTCTCCTCGCTCGCGCCCAACGTGTGCTTGAGCGCGCGGAACGCCGTCTTGTAGACGTCCACCCTGCCGAAGCGCGCGCGCGCCTTCTGCTCCGACAGCCCCACCGTGGCGAGGTTCGGGTGCGCAAACACGGCGGTCGGCACGTTGTCGTGGTCCACGGGAGTGGGCACGCCGCCGAACAGGGTCTTCGCGAGCGCCATGCCCTCGGAGGTCGCGACCGGCGTGAGGTTCAGGCGATTGGTGACGTCGCCGATGGCGTGGACCGAGTCCACCGAGCTCTTCGAAAATGCGTCGACCACGACCGCACCGTCGGCGGCGAGCTTCACGCCGGCGGCCTCCAGGCCGAGGCTGGCGGTGTTCGGCTTGCGGCCGGTGGCGAACATGACGAGATCAAAGGTGCTCGTTCGCTGGCCGTTGAATTTGACTTCGATCAAGTCCTGGAGTCGGGAAAGCCCGACCGGGGTGCAATTCAGGTCGATCCCGACCCCTTTCCTCGCCATTTCCTCGCCGAGCCTCGCCCCGAGCTCGTCGTCGAAGCCGCGCAGCAGGCGCGGGCCGCGATAGGCGAGCGTCGTCTTTACGCCCAGGCCATGGAAGATCGAGGCGAACTCGACCGCGATGTAGCCGCCGCCGACCACCAGTGCGCTCCGGGGCAGCCGCCCGAGGTGAAAGGCCTCGTTCGAGGTGATCGCGAGCTCCGCGCCCTGCATCGCCGGCTTCTGCGGCCACGAGCCCGTGGCGACCAGGATGTGCCTTGCCGTGAAGGTCTTTCCGTCCAGGGAAACGGTGTGAGGCCCGAGGACGGTCGCGCGTCCTCGGAATATCTCGACCCCCGCGTCGACCAGCACCCGTTCGTAAACCCCGTTCAGCCGCGTGATCTCGCGGTCCTTGTTGGCGAGCAGGCGCGCCCAATCGAAGCGCGGCTCGGCGATGTCCCAGCCGAAGTCGGCCGCGTCCTCGAGCTCGCTGCGCACGTGCGCCGCGTAGGAGAAGAGCTTCTTCGGGATGCAGCCGACGTTGACGCAGGTGCCGCCGAAGCGGCCGGACTCGGCGACCGCGACGCGCGCGCCGAGGCTCGCCGACACGCGGCTCGCGCGCACGCCGCCCGAGCCGCCGCCGATGGTGAAGAGATCGAAATCGAACGCTGGAGGCAAGGGCGCGCCGAAGCGAGGCCCGCTACTTCAGGTTCTTGAGGTTCATCCCCACGAGATCGAGCGTCGCCGCGAGCTTCATGTGCTGCGGCTTGTCGATGAGCCACTTGTTGGCGCTGTTCACGCGCTGCTCGATCTGCGCGGCGGGCATGCCTTCGATGCCCACGAACATCTTGGCGAGCTCGCCCAGCCCCGCGGCCTGGGCGCCGGCGGCCACCTCGCGCAGCTTGGCCTCGATCGCCGCGCGATCGAGGTTGGTCACCAGCTTCATGGTCGGCTCGTTGCTCATGGCGCAGGCTCCTCCGCGGCAAGTATATAGCGTCCGGACGCCTGCCGGGCGCGCCCCTCGGCGACCAGCTTGTCCAGGTGCGCGCTGAGCGAGCGCATCGCCACCGGATGCAGCCGCGGCGAAACCTCGTCGTAGACCTCGACCACGAGCTCTTCCAGCGTCGCGGCGCCGAGGCGCTGCAGCGCGGCAGACAGCTTCGCCTCGCGCGCCAGGCGGTGCGCGATCAGGCGCCGAACTTCCTTGCGCGGCGAGCCGATCAGGTAGCCGTGACCCGGCGCGAAGATCGCGGCTTCCACGCCCAGCAGCTTCTGCAGCGAGGCCAGGTAGACGCGCATGTCGCCGTCGGGCGGATTGATCACGACCGTCGAGCCCTGCATCACGTGATCGCCGGTGAACAGCATCCCGGTCTCTTCCAGCAGGTAGCAGAGATGGTTGGACGCGTGCCCCGGCGTGTGGATCGCGCGCAGATGGACGCCGTCGAGCGCGAGGCGCTCGCCATCGGCGGGCACTCGGTCCGGCGCGTAGCCGTGGTCCTGGTTGCCCTGCGGCGGTCGCGGCATGCCCAGCACTTCGGCGCCGGTCGCCGCCTTCAGCAGCGCCGCCGCGGGCGAGTGGTCGACGTGCGTGTGCGTGGTGAGGATCCAACGGATGCGGCCCGCGCCCGCCTCGAGGATCTTCGCGACGTGCGCGTCGATCGCCGGCCCCGGGTCGACGACGGCGATCGCGCCGCCCTCGTCCTTGCGGCCGACGAGATAGGCATTGGTGCCCGGCCCGGTCATCATGCCGGGATTGGGCGCGGTGATGCGCGTGACGAGGCGGTCCAGGCGCTTCGGGATGCCGGGCTGGATCACGAAGCAGGTCGCGCCGGTCTCCTCCGGGTCGCTCCAGTGGATCTCGTGGTAGGGCGGATCGGCGCGCCGGAACAGCCGCTGCGAGCCCTCGTGGTCGAGCGCCCAGCAGGCCGCGTTCACCTCGATGTCGCCGAGGCTCCTCGCATGCTCGAACGCCTCGCGCGGCGTGCGAAAGCCCGAGAGGTCGGCGAGCGTGCTGCGCGTGGGAAAGATGAGCTCGATTTCCTTGCGCCGGTCGCGCTCGAGCGCCTCGCGCGGGCTCACCCAGACGCTGTGCACGGTTTCCGAGCGGTCGTGCGCGCCGTGCTGGCCGGCGGGCGCGCAAGCGACGAAGAAGCGCGTCGAGAACCGCCGCGGGCGCCCGGGAGCAGTGATCCAGTGGCTGTAATAGGCGATCTCGTGCGCGGGGATGAAGAGCTTCTCCTTTTCGAGGAATTCGCTGAAAAGGAGTGCGCCCGCGTTCAGGAGCTCGCGGAATGGCTCCAGGGATTCGGCTCGCCGGGGATCGACCGGAAGATCCTCTTCGTCGCAAGCCAGGAGGATTCCGGATTCCTCGAAGCATTCGCGCGCGGCCGCGACCCAGTAGGCGAGTCCGCCCGAGGGCAGGCCCAGGCGTGTGCTCGCCTGCGCGTCGTCCAGGCCGAGCACGCGGCGCGTCGCGCGCTCGCTCGCGTCGTCGTCATCCAGCGCGCCGCCCGGGAATACGTGGGCGCCGGGCAGGAACGCCGCCCTGGCGGTGCGCTGGAGCATGAACACTTCGGGCGCGGGAGGGTCAACGGCCTGCGCCTGGCGCATCAGCAGGAGGGTCGCCGCCGGGCGCGGCTTCAATTTCTCGCCGCTCAAGCGCTGCGTCCTGCCCGATCTTTCTCGTTTTGCGCCTTGATCATCGCGCGCGCCTTTTCCCAGTCGGCGTCCGTGAGCTTGTCGAGGTCGGTGAAGCCCGCGCCGTTCGCGAGGGAGCCCGCGCCGTCGACGGCGATGGTCTCTCCCGTGAGCCAATCGCAGCCGTCGGCCATGAGGAAGGTCGCGAGGTTCTGCAGCTCGGGCATCTTGCCGATGCGGCGCATCGGATTGAGCGCATTCGAGTCCTCGAAGCTGCCGCCGGGCCGCAGGCGCTTGGAGGCGCCCTCGGTGGGGAAGGGGCCGGGCGCGATCGCGTTCAGGCGGATGCCGTACTTGCCCCATTCGACCGCGAGCGACTTCGTCATCACGTGCAGGCCGGCCTTGGACATCGCCGAGGGCACCACGTACGGCGAGCCCGTGTGCACCCAGGTGACGAGGATCGAGATCACCGAGCCGGGCAGCTTTCCCGCGATCCAGCGTCTGCCGACCGCGTGCGTGACGTAGAACGAGCCGTGGAAGACGATGTTGGCGATCGCGTTGAAGCCGTTCGGCGTGAGGTCCTTGGTCGGGCTGATGAAGTTGCCCGCGGCGTTGTTGACCAGACCCGTGAGCGGCCCGGCCTCGTCCCAGATGCGCTGCACCATCGCATCCACCGCCTGCGCGTCGCGGATGTCCACGGCGTGCGTGCGGACCGTTCCGCCGTGCTTCTCCGTCAATTCCCTGGAACTGGAATCCAGGACAGCCCCGCGCCGGCCCGCGATCCAGACCTCGGCGCCGAGCTGCAGATAGCGCGCGGCGATCTCCTTGCCGAGCCCCGTGCCGCCGCCGGTGACGAGGATCCTCTTGCCCTTGAGCAGGCCTTCCTTGAACATGCGCGCTCCGCGTTGGGGAAGCGCCTATTCTAATCAAGCGGCGACCGTCTCCACCGGCGCGTACGAAGCGATGCCGTTGCCGAACGACCAGTTCTCCTTCGCCACCTCGACGAGGTTGACGAAGACGTCCTCGGGCCGCAGCTGCACCGCCGCGGCCAGCCGCGCGACGATCGCGAGGTAGAGTCGGCGCTTCAGGTGCAGCGAGCGGCCCGCGCTGATCGTGGCCTGGATGATGACCAGGTCGCGGCTGCGCGCGATGCCGAGGTACTCGCGGTCGAAGACGAAGTCCTCGGGATCGTGCTCGGTGATGAGCTGGAAGCGGTCTTTCGCTGGCACGTCGATGGTTTCGACGAGCGCCTGGTGGATCGCGTCGCCGACCTTGCGGCGGTACGACGCAGGCTTGCCCTTCAGAAGCGAGATGCGCACGAGCGGCATGGGCGCCTCCGATCAGTTCAGCGCGACCGAAGCGTCCGCCACGGTCACCGACGCGTCCGCGACCGCCTGCACGAGCGTGAGCCCGGGGCGGCCGATGCGAAAGCAGCTGCCGGGCTCGAGCACGACGTCCTTGCGGCTCTTCTCTTCGGTGATCCATACGGCGCCTTCGCGCGCGCAGATAGTGCTGCCCACGCCGTCGCGCAGCTTGAGGGTCTGCCCGCGCGCGAGGCGCAGGGCGCCCGAGGTCAGTTCAAGTTTCATGGTCGGCTCCTTTTCTGGTGCGTGGAATCAGCCCAGCCGCTCCATCCACTGGCGCGGATGGAAGTCGAAGCAGGGTGCGAGGCTCCGGCCGAAGCGAGCGAGCGCGGCGAGCCCCTTCGCGAGGCCGTCGCGGACGGCGGCGGCGCGTGCGCGCCGCGCCGCGCGGGCCAGGCGCAGATCCAGTTCGGGAATGCGGTACAGCTGTTCGATGACGGTGCGGCTCATGGCGGTTCTCCTTGCGTTTGACATGCGCATGCTGCATCCTCCAGCGCGGGCGCTCAAACGGTAAAAACAGGGGCATTGAATGCAAACCAGGAATGCGAACCCGCAGCCGCGGCTGCCCTCGCTGGACCTGCTGAAGGGCTTCGAGGCGGCCGCGCGCCTGCTGTCGTTCACCAAGGCGGGCGAAGAGCTGTATCTCTCGCAGTCGGCGGTAAGCCGGCAGATCCAGGAGCTGGAGGAGCAGCTCGGCGTGCGCCTGTTCGAGCGGCGCCACCGCGCGCTCGCGCTCACCGAGGCCGGCCAGACGCTCTACGCGGCGGCCGCGCAGGCGCTCGCCACCATGCGCGCGGTCACCGACCGGCTGCGAGCCGCGCGCGGCCGGCGCACGCTGTCGGTCACCACCACGCAGTCCTTCGCCTCGCTCTGGCTGATCCCGCGCCTCGCGGGCTTCACGGGCCGGCACCCGGAGCTCGACGTGCGCATCAGCGCCGAGTCGCGCGTGCTCGACCTGGAGCGCGACGGCCTGGACCTCGCGATCCGGCACGGCCCGGCGAAGATGGCGGGCACGGGCGCGGTGCGCCTGTTTGGCGAGCGCATGTTCCCGGTCTGCAGCCCGAAGCTGCTGGAGGACAAGGGCCGGCCCCTCCGGGAGCCCGTCGACCTGCGCCACCACGTGCTGCTGCACTACGACGACCCCGACGGCCGCCATCCCTGGCTGCACTGGAAGACCTGGCTGGAGATCGAGCGCCTGCCCGACCTGCGGCCGGCGGGTAGCCTCGTGTTTTCGGGCTACGAGCAGATCATCCCCGCGGCAATCGCCGGCCACGGCGTGGCGCTCGGCCGCAGCCCGCTGGTGCGCGAGGCGATGGCCTCGGGCGAGCTCGTGGCGCCGTTCAAACGCAGCTCCGACCCGGCGCGCGCCTACTACGCCGTGGTCTCGGCGCACGCCGAAGGCCGGCCGGAGGTGGCCGACTTCATCGCCTGGCTGAAGGACGAGTCGAAGAAGGAATTCCGCTAGCGCAGCGCCGCCGCGGTCTGCCGCGCGGTGTATCCTCGCCGGCGGGAGGGAGAATCATGTACGCGGGCAA
>DATIYN010000051.1:0-2024 GCA_035517595.1 Burkholderiales bacterium | reverse complement strand
TCAGAGTGTTCGGCACCACCTCCTCGACGGGGCGGCCGACGAATTCCTCGGCGCCCTTGAAGCCGAGCGCCGGCAGGAAGCGCTTGTAGCCCTCGTTGATCCAGACCACGCGGCCGGCGCGGTCGACGAGCATCATGCCTTCGCTGATGCTCGAGAACAGGTCGAACATCGAGTTCACCGCGAGCTCCCGGATGCTCGCCGCATCGTGCGGCAGCGCGACCGGCGTGCGCGGCGCGCGCTTCATTCCGGCTGCGCCTGGGGCTTGGGCCGGCGCCCGACCGTGAGCGGCAGCTCGAGCTCCTCGCCCTTGCGCTTGAGCCGCACCTTGGCCGAGCTGCCCGGAGCGATCACGGTGACCATGTTGAGCACCGCCTGCGGGTCGGCGGCCGGCTTGCCGTCGATCGACAGCAGCACGTCGCCGGGCTTGACGCCGGCGCGGTCGGCGGGGCCGTCGGTGAGCACGCCCTTGATGATCGCGCCTTCCAGCGAGCCGAGCTTGAAGGACTCGGCGAGCGCCGGCGTGAGCGGCGCGAGCTCGACGCCGATCCAGCCCCGCGTCACCGCGCCCGACCGGATGATCTGCTCGAGCACCGACTTCGCCGTGGACACGGGCGTCGCGAAGCCGATGCCCATCGAGCCGCCGCTCCTCGAGAAGATCGCGGTGTTGACGCCGACGAGGTTGCCGCTGCCATCGATGAGCGCGCCGCCGGAATTGCCCGGGTTGATCGCGGCATCCGTCTGGATGAAGTTCTCGAACACGTTGATGCCGAGCCCCGAGCGACCGAGCGCAGAGACGATGCCCATGGTCACCGTCTGGCCGAAACCGAACGGGTTGCCGATCGCGAGCACGACGTCGCCCACGCGCAGCGCGTCCGACGAGCCGAAGGTGATCGCCGGCAGGTCCTTCGCCTCCACGCGCAGCACCGCGAGGTCGGTCTCCGGGTCGTTGCCGACCACGGTGGCGATGAGCGTGCGGCCGTCGGAGAGCGAAACCTCGATCTCGTCGGCGGCCTCGACCACGTGGTTGTTGGTGAGGATGTAGCCGCCGGCGCTCACCACCACGCCCGAGCCGAGGCTGGTCGCGCGCTGCGCCTCGTCGCCCAGGAAGCGGCGCAGCTCGTAGAGCGGCGAATTGCGCGGCAGGCGCACTTCCTTCGTCGTCGAGATGCCCACCACCGAGGGCATCGCCTTGCTCACTGCGGCGTGGTGCGAGTCGGGGCGCGGCGCCGAGGGCGCGGCGCCCTCGGGCGCTTCCTGCTGCAGCACCGCGACCGCCCCGGGCGCGCGCGAAGGCAGCCACTCGGGCTTGAGCGTCGAGACGACGAACAGCACGGCAAGGCATACCGTGGTGGCCTGCGCAAAGATGTTCCAGAGGCGCCGCATGGGAAGGCCGAATCGGGGGCCGCCAATTTATCATGTTTCGTCTTTTGTTTTAAGAACTTAGCGCCGAAAACGTGGACTTTCCGTAGGCGGCCCGATAGAATCCCGTTTCCTTTCAACGCCCCCGCCCCTCACTTCCCGACATGAGCACTTCCAAGATGGACCCGGCGCGCCGCAACCTGCTCGTCGCCAGCGGCGCCGTGAGCGTCGTCGCCGGCGCGGCCGTGGCCGTGCCCTTCGCCTGGAGCTGGTGGCCCTCGGAGCGCGCCAAGGCCGCCGGCGCGCCGGTCGAGGCCGACATCTCGCGGCTCGCGCCCGGCGAGATGCAGATCGTGGAATGGCGCGGCAAGCCGGTGTGGATCCTCCGGCGCACGAAGGAAATGCTCGACGCGGTGAAGGCCGCCGACGACAAGGTCGCGGACCCGAACTCGGAGGTCGACAAGCAGCCGGACTACGCGAAGAACGAATTCCGATCGGTCAAGCCCGAGATCCTGGTGCTGGTGGGCATCTGCACGCACCTGGGCTGCTCGCCGCAGCCGAAGTCCGCGGAGGCGAAGGGCGAGATGGGCGCCGACTGGGGCGGCGGCTTCCTCTGCCCCTGCCACGGCTCCAAGTTCGACCTCGCGGGCCGCGTCTACAAGGGC
>DATIYN010000050.1:0-4552 GCA_035517595.1 Burkholderiales bacterium | reverse complement strand
CTCGGCCAGGCCCTGCCCGCGCTCGCAGCCGTGGAGACCGCGGCCGTGGTCATCGACGCGCAGAACGGCATCGAGATGATGACCGGTCGCTTCATGCAGTGGGCCGCCCGGCGCGGCCTGGACCGGCTCGTGATCGTCAACAAGATCGACGCCGAGAACGTCGACCTGCCCGGGCTGCTCGACAAGATCCAGCAGGCCTTCGGCAAGGAATGCCTGCCGCTCAACCTGCCCTCGGCGAAGGCAAGCAAGGTTTCCGACTGCTTCTTCGCGCCTTCCGGCGACGCCGACTTCTCCTCGGTCGAAGAGGCGCACAAGAGGCTCGTCGAGCAGGTCGTCGAGGTGGACGAGAAACTCATGGAGGTCTACCTCGAGAAGGGCGAGGTCGCGCCCGAGGAGCTGCACGAGCCGCTCGAGCGCGCGATGCGCGAGGGGCACCTCGTTCCGGTGGTGTTCACCTCGGCGAAGACGGGCGCCGGCGTCGCGGAACTGCTCGACGTGATCGTGAAGCTGCTGCCCAACCCGGCCGAGGGCAACCCGCCCGTGTACCTCAACGTGCCGGCGAGCGGCGAGCCGACCGAGCTCGCCGCGCTGCCCGATCCGGGCCTGCACGCGCTCGCGCACGTGTTCAAGATCGAGATCGATCCCTACGTCGGGCGGCTCGCGGTCTTCCGCGTCCACCAGGGCCGGGTCACGCCGGGGACGCAGCTGTATATCGGCGAGGGCCGCAAGCCCGTGAAGGCCGGGCACCTCTACCTGCTGCGCGGCAAGGCGCAGGTCGAGGTGCAGGAAGCCGTGCCGGGCGACATCTGCGCGATCGCGAAGATCGACGACATCCAGTTCGACCACATCCTGCACGACTCGCCGGGCGATGCGCACATCCACGCGCGGCCGCTCGAGCTGCCGGTCGCGGTGTTCGGGCTCGCCGTGCAGCCGCGCAAGCGCGGCGACGAGCAGAAGGTGTCGGACGCGCTGCACAAGCTGATCGCCGAGGATCCCTGCTTCCGGCTCGAGCACAACGCTCAGGCCAACGAAATGGTGATGCGCGGCCTGGGCGAGATGCACCTGAAGACGATGCTGGAGAAGATGCAGGGCCAGTACAAGATCGAGCTCGACACGCGGCCGCCGTCGATCCCGTATCGCGAGACCATTGCCACGCGCGCCGAGGGCCACAGCCGGCACAAGAAGCAGACCGGCGGCGCGGGACAGTTCGGCGAGGTGTTCCTCAAGGTCGAGCCGCTGCCGCGCGGCAAGGGCTTCGAGTTCGTCGACCAGGTCAAGGGCGGCGCGATCCCGAACCAGTTCATCCCCGCGGTCGAGAAGGGCGTGCGCGGCGTGCTGCAATCGGGCTTCCTCGCGGGCTACCCGATCCAGGACCTGCGCGTGATCGTCTACGACGGCAAGAGCCACCCGGTCGATTCCAAGGAGGTGGCGTTCGTTTCCGCCGGACGCAAGGCCTTCCTCGACGCGCTCGGCAAGGCGCGGCCGATCGTGCTCGAGCCGATCGTCAACGTCGACGTGGTCGCGCCCGAGCAGAAGATGGGCGACATCGCGGGCGAGCTCTCGGGCCACCGCGGCCAGATCAAGGGCTCGGACGCGCCGCGCCCGGGCACCGTGCAGATCCTCGCGCAGGCGCCGCTCTCGGAGCTCGAGCACTTTCCCGCGCGCCTGAAGTCGATCACCGCCGGCCACGGCTCGTACACCTTCGAGTTCAGTCACTACGACCCGGCGCCGCCCGTGCTGCAGCAGAGACTCGTCGCCGCGCACCGCCCCGCCGCATCGGCGGAAGACTAGGCCGCGCGCGCGCGCAGCCAGGCCGGCAGGTCGGCGATCGAACCGAGCACCGCGTCGGGCGCCACGCCCGAGCGGTCGAGGTCAACCTGGCGGAACTTGCCGGTGCGCACGAGCACGCCGGCCAGGCCCGAGTCCTTCGCGCCCTGCACATCCGCCTCGATGTCGTCGCCGACCATCGCGACGCGCTCGGCGGGAAGCCCGAGCTCGGCGAGCGCGGCGTCGTAGAACGCGTGCGCCGGCTTGCCGATCACGACCGCGCGCGCGCCGGCGGCCTTCTCCAGGCCGAGGATGTAGGCGCCCGAATCCAGCGTGTGCCGGTCGCCCATCTGCCAGTACAGGTTGCGATGCATCGCGACGAGCGGCACGCCCTGCTGCAGCAGGTGGAACGCGTGATTGAGCGCGTCATAGCCGAACTCGACGCCCGCGCCGCCGATCACCACCAGGTCGGCGGCTTCGCCCGGCCCGGTGATGGTGACGCCCTCGAGGTCGGCGGTGACGTCGCCGCTCGTCAGCACGTAGCAGCGCTGGCCCGGATGCGCGCGGCGCAGGTAGGCGCCGGTCGCGGCCGCGGCCGTCAGGATCTCTGCGGCGGCGATGTCGAAGCCGGCCTTCGCCAGCGTCTCGCTCAGCACGCGCCGCGAGCGAGAGGTGGTGTTGGTGACGAAGCGCAGCTCGTAGCCGGCGGCGCGCAGTTCGGCGACGGCGCGCGCGGCGCCCGCCAGGGGGCGCCACGATACCGTCAGCACCCCGTCGATATCGAGCAATAGACCCTGAAAGGCCGTCATCGGGCCAACATGCTGCACCGCCACACCGGGAGAATCAACCCCTGCGGCGCGGCTTATTCTTCTTCGGCAGCGGCGCGGGATTGGGCACCTCCTCGGCCACGCAGAACACGCCGCCCTGGTACTTCTCCGCGACCGCATCGCCGCCGGCGGGCTCGCGCGCGAGCACTTCGGCCGCCCAGCGCTCGGAATCGTCCTGCGGCCGGTAGCCGAGCCGGAAGGCGTTCGCGTTGTCGTACCAGGCGCGCGTGTTGCGCGAGATGCCGTAGACGATCTCGAAGCGGATGCCCGGGTGCTCGATGCCGATCGTCACCAGCTGCGCGAGGTCGCGCGGCGTGAGCAGGATCGACAGGCGGCGCCTGTCGATGGGCGCCGTATTCACGTTGCCGATGCGCATGCAGAAGACCTCCATGCCGTACTTGTCGGCGTAGAGCGAGCCCAGCGCCTCGCCGAACGCCTTGGACACGCCGTAGCGGCTGTCGGGCCTCACCGGCACGCGGTGATCGATGGTCTGGCTGCGCGGATAGAAGCCGACCGCGTGGTTCGAGGTCGGGAAGAGGATGCGCTTCACGCCGTTCCTGCGCGCCGCCTCGAAGACGTTGTAGCAGCCGACGATGTTGGCCTTGAGGATGCCCGCCCAGGGGCCCTCGACCGAGTAGCCGCCCAGGTGCACGATCGCATCCACGCCCTTCGTGATCCTCCGTGCGTCGGACATCTTCGAGATGTCGGCGCGGACGAACTCCTGGTCCCCGAATTTCTCCTTGAGACTTCTCAGATCGGAGGCGCGAATCCGGTATCGGCCCGCCAACTCCCTCCGGAGGTGCGTGCCGACGTCGCCGGCGGCGCCGGTGATGAGAATCGTCTTCATGCGATGAACTCCTCCACGGTGCGATTGCGCTCGGTGTCGGCGTCAATGATAGATTCTCCGGCTGGATCCGGAAGGCAAACCGATGCGAGACGACGCGATTCCGTGGCAGGCGAGCCAGCGCTATCCCGATCCGGCGATCGTCGCGCTGGACGATGCGTTCAGGAAGTATCACCTGCCGCTCACGAAGGTGGAGCGCCTATACACGGGTTGCCGCTGGGCCGAGGGCCCGGTCTGGATGGGCGACGCGCGCTGCCTGCTCTGGAGCGACATCCCGAACAACCGCATGCTGCGCTGGGACGAGGAGACGGGCGCGGTGAGCGTTTATCGCAAGCCCTCGGGCTACGCCAACGGCAACACGCGCGACCGCCAGGGGCGGCTGCTCACCTGCGAGCACGGCGGCCGGCGCGTGTCGCGCACCGAGCCGGACGGGCGCATCGTCGCTCTCGCCAGCCATTTCGAGAGCAGGAGGCTGAATTCGCCCAACGACATCGTCTGCAAGTCGGACGGCACGGTGTGGTTCACCGATCCCACGTTCGGCATCCTCGGCTGGTACGAAGGCCACAAGGCCGAGCCCGAGCTGCCGATGAACGTCTACCGCTGGGACCCCTCGGGCGGGGTGACGGTGGCCGCCGAGGGCATCAACCAGCCCAACGGCCTCGCCTTCTCTCCGGACGAGAAACTGCTGTACATCGTGCAGTCGCGCTCGGCGCCTCGGGAAATCCTTTCGTTCGACGTCACGAGCCAAAACACGCTGAAGAACCGGCGGGTCTTCATCAGCGCCGGCCCGAAGGGGACGCCCGATGGCTTTCGCGTCGACATGGACGGCAACCTCTGGTGCGGCTGGGGCATGGGCGAAGCGGGCCTGGACGGCGTGCACGTGTTCAGCGCGCAAGGCAAGCCCATCGGCCGCATCGATCTGCCCGAGCGCTGCGCGAACCTGTGCTTCGGGGGACTGGAGCGCAACCGCCTGTTCATGGCGGCGAGCACCTCGCTCTACGCCCTGTACGTCAACACCCAGGGCGTGCCCTACGGCTGATCGGGCGGCGCCGCGTCGCGACGCCTGGGCTCAGTACTCCAGCCGCAGGTACATCGCGGCGCCCGTGCGGCGCAG
>DATIYN010000049.1:0-18502 GCA_035517595.1 Burkholderiales bacterium | reverse complement strand
GCTCGGCGCGGCCTATGGCTCGCAGCAGGTCTCGACGATCTACACGGCCACCAACCAGTATTGGGTCATCCTCGAGGTCGAACCGCACTACCAGTCCGGGCCCGCGGCGCTGCCGATGCTCTACGTGCGCTCCACCAGCGGCGCGCTCGTACCGCTCGATGCGGTGGCGAAGCTCTCCTACGGCGTCGGGCCGCTCACCGTGAGCCACGACGGCCAGCTGCCTTCTGTCACGATCTCCTTCGACCTGCGGCCGGGCGTGTCGCTGTCGCAGGCAATCGAGGCGGTGCGCAATGCGACGCGGGATCTGCAGGTGCCGGCGACGCTCAGCGCGAGCTTCTCGGGCACGGCGCAGGCCTTCGAGCAATCGCTGCAGGGCATGGGCGTGCTGCTCGTGCTCGCGATCGTGGTCATCTATCTCGTGCTGGGGGTGCTCTACGAGAGCTTCATCCACCCCCTCACAATCCTTTCGGGACTGCCGACCGCGGGCCTGGGCGCGCTGGTCACGCTGCTCGCCTTCGGCATCGACCTCAACATGTACGCTTTCGTCGGCATCATCATGCTGGTCGGCATCGTAAAGAAGAACGCGATCATGATCATCGATTTCGCGATCGAGGCGCAGAGAAAGGGCGGCAAGGCGCCGCAGGAGGCGATCTACCAGGCCTGCCTGATCCGATTCCGCCCGATCATGATGACCACCATGGCAGCGCTGATGGGCAGCCTGCCGATCGCGCTCGCCTTCGGAGTGGGCGGCAGCGCGCGCCAGCCGCTCGGGCTCGCCGTCGTCGGCGGCCTGCTGCTGTCACAGGTGCTGACGCTCTACATCACGCCGGTGATCTACCTCTATTTCGAGCGCATGCAGCAGTGGCTCGCGGAGAAGCGCAAGGCCGCGCCCGGGCACGCGATCGCCCCTGGCGGCGACTAGATCGAGAACTCGATGAGGAACGGGCCGCGCCGCGCGCGCGCGGCGCCAAAAGCGTCAGTGAACGCTTCCAGGGTCTCGACGCGAACGGCCTCGACGCCCATGCCCTCGGCAAGCTTCGTCCAGCGGATTTCCGGGCGCGCGAGGTCGAACAGCTCCTTCGACGCGGGTCCCGGCTGGGCGCCTACCGCAGCAAGCTCGCCCTGCAAGATCGCGTAGCGGCGGTTCGCGAAGACCACGTTGATCACGTCGAGCTGTTCGCGCGCCTGGGTCCAGAGCGCCTGCAGCGAGTACATGCCGGCGCCGTCTGCCTGCAGGCAGACGACCTTGCGCTCGCGGCAGGCGACCGCGGCGCCGGTGGCCGCCGGGAACGCGTGCCCGATCGCGCCCCCCGTGATCTGGATCCAGTCGTGCGGAGCTGCGCCCCACGTGTGCGGGAAGAGCGCACGGCCCGAAGTCACCGCATCCTCGGCGACGACCGCGTTCTCCGGCAACAGCGCCGCGAGCGTGAGACCGAAGGATTCGGGCTTGAACGGCCCGCCGTGCAATTCGGGCTTGGCGACATCCTCGCGTATCGGCACCTCGCGCGGCGCGCCGAGCGCCTCGGCGAGCGCTTCGAGCGCGCCCACCACGTCTTCCTGCGCCGCAGCGAGCGTGTGCACGGCGCAGTCCTCGGGCCACAGCGTGGAGGGCTTGCCCGGATAGGCGAAGAATCCGACCGGCGCCTTCGCGCCCGCGAGCACGAGGTGCTGGGTGCCCTCGAGAACCTTCAGGGCCATGTCGACCACGTACGGAATGCGATCCACCGGCACGCGGCCGCGGCCGCGCGCCATGTGCGGCACCTGGGTCGGCGTACGCAGCTTGGCGCCGGTCGCGTGCGCGACGCGGTTCGCGGCGCGCAGGCCCGCCTCGCTCAGCGCGCCGTTCGAAAGCACGAGCATTGCGCGTTCGCGCGAGCGCAGCGCGCGCGCGATCGCCTCGATCCTTTCCGGCGGGACGCGCGCGGGCGCGGCCGGCGGCGGCGGCTTGCCGGGCTCGCTGCCCTCGTCCCAGGCGCAGTCGGCGGGCAGGATCAGCGTCGCCGTGCCGCCGGGCGGCGTGCGCGCGGCGCGGATCGCATCCGCGGCGTCGCTGCCGACCGTGCGCGCGCTGGAGCAGGTGCGCACCCAGGACGAGACCGTGCGCGCGAGGCCCTCGGTATCCGCCGTGAGCGGCGCATCGTGCGGCCGGTGATAGGTCGCGTGGTCGCCGACGACGTTGACGATCGGCGTGAACGCGCGCTTCGCGTTGTGCAGGTTGGCGATCGCGTTGCCGAGCCCCGGCCCGCAGTGGAACAGCGTCGCGGCGGGCTTGCCCGCCATGCGCGCGTAGCCGTCCGCGCAGCCGGCCACCACGGTCTCGGCGAGCCCCAGCACGCAGCGCAGGCCCGCGACGCGATCCAGCGCCGAGACGAAATGCATCTCGGAAGTGCCGGGATTGGCGAAGCAGGTGTCGACGCCGCCCGCCACGAGCGTGCGCGCGAGGCTTTCGGCGCCGTTCATCCGCGGAATGCTAGCATCGCGGCAACGAAAGAAAGACGCGGGAGACTCGAAACATGGCCGCTGCCCCCGAAACGCGCAACATGGCGCTGTTCTGCGACTTCGAAAACGTCGCGCTCGGCGTACAGGACGCGAAATACGAGAAGTTCGACATCAACCGCGTGCTCGAGCGTCTGCTGCTGAAGGGTTCGATCGTCGTCAAGAAGGCGTACTGCGACTGGCAGCGCTACAAGGAGTTCAAGACCACGATGCACGCGGCCTCGTTCGAGCTCATCGAGATCCCGCACGTGCGCCAGTCGGGCAAGAACTCGGCCGACATCCGCATGGTCGTGGATGCCCTCGACCTGTGCTACACCAAGGGCCACGTGGACACCTTCGTCATCATGAGCGGCGACTCCGACTTCTCGCCGCTCGTCTCCAAGCTGCGCGAAAACGCGAAGGTCGTGATCGGCGTGGGCGTCAAGAACTCGACCTCGGACCTTTTGATCGCCAACTGCGACGAGTTCATCTATTACGACGATCTCGTGCGCGAGGACGAGGCAAAGCGCCGCGCCGCGAAGAAGCGCAAGGAAGCCGCGCCGGCGGGCAGCGACAAGCAGCAGGAGGCGTTCGAGCTCGTGATCGAGACGCTGCAGGCGCTCATTGCCGAGCGCGGCGAGGGCGAGCGCATCTGGGGCTCCATGATCAAGCAGGCGCTGAAGCGCAGGAAGCCCGGCTTCAACGAGTCCTACTACGGCTACCGCGCCTTCTCCGATCTGCTGGAAGACGCCGAGAAGAAGGGCCTGATCCGGCTCGAACCCGACGAGAAATCGGGCGGATACCTGATCCGCCCCGGCTAGGCGCTGCTCAAAACGTCTTGTACTGCAGGTACTTCCCGCTCATCACGACCTTCACGCGGTCGCCCTTGTCGTTGGGCAGGCGCGCTAGATCCATGTCGAAGTCAATCGCGCTCATGATGCCGTCGCCGAACTCCTCGTGGATGAGCGACTTGAAGGTCGTGCCGTACACGTTGACGAGCTCGTAGAAGCGATAGATGAGCGGGTCGGTCGGCACCACGGTTGGCAGCGAGCCCTTGTAGGGTACCTGCTGCAGCAGCAACACCGCCTCCTCCGGCAGGTCGAAGAGCTTGCCGACGGACTCGGCCTGCTTCTTGGTCATTTGCATCTGGCCCAGGCAGGCGGCGGCGGTCCACTCCTTGGACGCGCCGATCTTCTTGGCGATCTCGGGCCACTTCATTCCCGACTTCATCTTGCGGAAGACGATCAGGTCGGTGACATCCTCGCGCTTCATGGTCTTCAATGGATTGGCGAGCGCGGATTCGGTTTCGCGTTGCATCTGCTCCTCCCTAAATGATGGCGACATTTGCCCCTCCCGGAACTCTCGGGTGCTACCGGGGCTTGCACCAAGCATGCCAGGCCTTATTTCCTGCAACTCAGGCCCAAAGCCGCGGACCTCGCACGCTCGTGGTGCGGCAAGCGAGCCGTCGCACCACCGGAGGGTGCAAGCGTGCACGAGGAAGTGTTCGCTGCGGATCGCGGCGATTCAGGCCCGAGACGGGCCGAAAATCGTGACTACTGCTCGAGCTGTTTGTAGACGAGGTTCGCGATGCGCAGCATCTCGTCCTTGCCCAGGTCGGCGGAAGCGAGCGCGTAGCTGCAGTCGCGGTCGACCCAGTAGAAGACGCCCACGCTGTTGTCGCGCGCGTAGCGGAACGCGGTCTCGCGCTGCCGCTTGGTCTCGGCGCGCACATACAGCGTCAGCCGCCGGCCGTTCTGGCTCTGGTACATGAACTGCGCGACCGGGCCGTTGTCCCCGGGCAGCAGCCGTCCCCCGACCAGCGACATGCCCGCCTCGTCCAGCTTGGGCGCGTAGACCTTGACGCCCAGCCGCTTGGAGAGCCAGGTGACGAGATGCTGCTCCTGGTCCGCGGCCACCTCGACCGGATGGCGGACCTCGGGCGAGTACACCGCGTGGGCGATCGCGGCGCGCTTCACGAACGACGGTACCTCCGCCTGCGCCGGAACGCTCGTGCGCCAGGCGTTCAGCTGCCAGCCCGCGACAGTGCCCGCGCCGAGGCCGAGCGCCACCCAGCCGGCGGCGATCGCTGCCGCGCGCCAGCGCGGCGGGCGCGGACGCAGGCGCTCCGGCACGGGCTCGTCGAGCACCGGGTCGTAGAGCTGGTGCAGTCCTTGCTGCAGCGCCTTCAGTTCGGCGTCCTCTTGGTTCGCGTTGTCCTTTTCCATGCTTCGCGTCACTTCACGATCTTCAGCTGCTTGCCGCCCCCTGGCGGCAATCCCCACAGCATCGCGCGCAGCTTTTCGCGCGCGCGCGCGAGGCGCGACATCACGGTGCCGATCGGAATGCCGAGCGCCCCCGCCGCCTCATCGTAGCTCATGTCCTCCAGCGCAATCAGCAGCAGCACCTCGCGCTGATCGTGCGGCAGGCGTCGGATCGCCGCATCCAGATCGCGCAGCACCAGGCCGTCGGACTCGCGCGCCGGCTGCGCAAGCTCCGGCAGATCCTCGTCGAGCGGCGCGGCGGGCCGCAGCGCGCGCAACTGGTTCACGTAAACGTTGTGCATCACCGTAAACAGCCAGGCCCGCAAATCCGTGCCGCGCCGGTAGAGGTGAAACTTCGACCAGGCGCGCTCGAGCGTGTCCTGCACCAGGTCGTCGGCCGCGATGCGGTCGCCGGCCAGCGCCCGGGCATAGCGGCGCAGGCGCGGGATCAGCTCGACGATGCCGTCGGCGTCGTTCACCTGGAAGAACAGTTCCTCGCCATGGTTATTCCGTCAACAATCGCAAGGTCGCCCGCGCGCTCAGTCGGGCTCGTCCGCAACGGCCGGCAGCGCGCGCAGGTAGGCGATCAGCGCCGCAAGATCCGCCGGCAACAGTTCGCCCGTGGTGTTGCGAATGACTTCGCCCATCGTCTCCGCGACCACGTCGCCGTCGGGCTTGAATCCGGTCTGCAGGAATTCCTTGAGCTCGCCATCGCTCCACTTCTTGAGCTTCGCGGGCGTCAGGTTCGGCACGCGGTCGCCCGCGGGGCCCTTCGCGGCTCCGCCGAGATTGCGCTCGTGCTTCAGGCCGCCGAGGAAATTGCGCGCCGTGTGGCATTCGCCGCAATGACCGAGCGCCTCGACAAGGTAGGCGCCGCGATTGACGACCGGCGACCTGGCCGGATCGGGAACGAACGGGCCCGGCGTGAAGAACAGCCACTTCCACACCACCACGAGGAAGCGCCAGCCGAACGGGAATCGAAGGTCGTGCTCCTGGCTGGCGCGGGTGCTCGGAGGCAACGAGCGAAGAAAGGCCCAGAGGTCCCGCACGTCCGCATCGGTGATGCGCGTGAACGAGGGATAGGGAAACGCCGGGAAGTAGTGCGCGCCGTCCGGCCGCACGCCCTCGCGCAACGCGCGCGCGAAATCCACTTCGCTCCAGCGCCCGATTCCCGCGGTCGGGTGCGGCGTGATGTTCGGCCCGTAGAATGTTCCGAACGGCGTCTTCAGTGCGCGCCCGCCCGCGTACGGCGTCGCACCTTCCTTCGCCTCGGTGTGACAGCCGACGCAGCCCGCCGCCTTCGCCAGATAGGCGCCCCGCCTGGCGTCACCCTGCGCGGTTGCGCCACTCGACGCGGCAAGCAGCGCCGCCAGCAGGAACGCGTGGAGCGCGCGCATCAGCACAGGCACCGATGCGCGCCTCGAGGCAATTCTCCTAGTGCTTCACGCGGAAGGTGTCATGGCAGCCGCCGCACGCTTTCGCGACCGCGCCGAAGGACGCCTTCACGCCCGCTTCGTCCTTCGCGCGGCCGACCGCGCCGAGCTTGGCGGTCGCGGTTTCCAGCGCTTCCGCGTCAGCCCTGAACTTCGCCATGTCCTTGTAGATCTCGGGCTTGGCGTCGCTCTTGACGCCTTCGGTGCTGGCCTGGAAACCGTCCCAGGGCATGCGCGCGAGATTCTCCAAGAAGGTCGCGTTGAGGGCGACGACATCCGCGTTGTACGGGGCCGCGCCTTTCAACATCGCGCCGATCGGGCCGAGGTACTTCGCTTGCAGCGTCATCACCGCCTGGCGCTGCTTCACCAGAACTTCCGGCTTGACCTGAGCGTACGCAGCCGTCGCCGCGACCGTTCCCAGTGCCAAGGCCACGCCGGCCGTCAACATGCGCTTTTTCATCCCGTTCTCCTCTCTCAGTTGGAAGGCACGTGCCCAAGAATGCAGCGGCAGCCGCTGCATTCGGTGTGAACAGACGGAATCGCCGATTATTCCGCGGCCCCCCGCAACTCGTCACCGGAGGCCGGCGACGTACTCCGCGACTGCCTGGATCTCGCGATCGCTCATGCGCGCGACCACGCTGCGCATCATGCCGTTCGGATCGTTGGCGCGCGCGCCCGAGCGGAACGCCTTGAGCTGCGCCTCGATGTATTCCGAGAACTGCCCCGCGATGCGCGGATACTGCGAGGGGATGCCGGTTCCCGAAGGCCCGTGGCAGCCTGCGCAGGCCGCGACGCCCGTGGCGGCGTTGCCGCCGCGGTAAATCTTCTGGCCGAGCGCGGCGAGCTCCTTGTCCTTGGCCGCCGCAGGCTTGAGCTTCTGGCCGGCGAAGTAGGCGGCAACGTCCTTCATGTCCGCTGGCGACAGGGGCGCGACCATGCCGGCCATCACCGGGTTCTCGCGCTCCGCCTTCTTCGAATCCTGCGCCTTGAAATTGGCGAGCTGCTTGTGCAGATATTCGTAGAACTGGCCCGCGAGCTTCGGGTTGGCCGCGATCTGGCTGTTGCCGTCGGCCGCGTGGCAGGCCGCGCAAGTCTGGCTGGCGATCGCCTGGCCCTTGGCCGCGTCCGGCTTCGCGGCATCCGGCGCCGCAGCGAGGGCCGGCCCTAGCGCCAGGCACAGACTCGCTGCGCTGGCAAAAGTCGACCACTGTCGGATCATGCGGCAGCTCCCCCGGGGTCTCGCCTTGGAAAGCCGCGATTTTATTAGAATTTCCGCCTTACGGTACAGGCATCCTCGACGTGTCCGCATTTCAGCAAGCTCGCTTTCTCCTGTCTGCGGCCAGCGCAGGCGACTTGCCCGCCGAGGCCGGCCCGGAAATCGCGATCGCCGGGCGGTCCAATGTCGGCAAGTCGAGCGCAATCAACGCGCTCGCGGGACGGCGCCGGCTAGCGTTCGCTAGCAAGACACCAGGACGCACGAGGACCATCAACTTCTTCGCGCTCGGCAGCGCCGGCCGCCTGGCGGACCTGCCCGGCTACGGCCATGCGAGCGTACCGCGCGCGCTGCGCGCGAACTGGGATGCGCTGATCGGCAGCTACTTCATGGAGCGGCGCACGCTCGTCGGAGTCGTGCTGCTGATGGATGCGCGCCATCCGCTCACAAGGAACGACCGGGATTTCCTCGAGTGGCTTCGGCCGGTTCGCGCGCGACGGCTCGTGCTGCTGTCCAAGGCCGACAAGCTGTCGCGCGCAGAGCGTGCCAAGGTGCTCGCCTCCACGCGCGCGGCGCTCGCGGCCGCGGCGTTCGCCGGCGACGTTCGGCTCTTCTCCAGCGCGAGCGGCGAGGGCGTAGTGGAAGCGCGCGGGCTGCTCGAGGGCTGGCTCGCAAATAAAAAGCCCCCGGAAAAGGGGAACTAAACCGGGGGCGGAAAGCACCCCGGCTTGGGACCGGGGCAACCCGCTCAGGGAGGAGAAGCGGGAGACGACTTGCATCGTCTGCGAGTAAGATTGCCGGCGGCAGAAAAAGTTCCTAGGCGCCGCGGCGCGTACAAAACTTCCCACATAATCAGATGAATATCTACGGCTCGTTTCCGGCGGTGCGCATGCGGCGCATGCGGCGCGATGAGTTCTCGCGCCGACTGATGCGCGAAACCTTGCTCAGTGCTGACGACCTGATCTATCCGGTCTTCATCCTCGACGGCAAAAACCGCGCTCAAAGAGTGGCTTCAATGCCGGGCGTCGAGCGCGTCTCGGTGGATCGGCTGCTGCCCGTCGCCGAGCGCTGCCTCAAGCTACGCGTGCCGGTGATGGCGCTCTTTCCCGCGATCGACCAGTCGCTCAAGTCGCTCGACGGCCGCGAAGCCTTCAATCCGAAGGGGCTGATTCCGCGCGCGGTCGCAGCGCTCAAGAAGCGCTTCCCGGAACTCGGCGTGATGACCGACGTCGCGCTGGATCCGTACACGTCGCACGGCCAGGACGGCGTGGTCGACAAGGCCGGGTACATCCTCAACGACGTCACGCTCGCGATCCTCGAAAAGCAGGCGCTCGCGCAGGCGGCCGCCGGCGTCGACATCGTCGCGCCCTCGGACATGATGGACGGCCGTATCGGCCGCATCCGCCAGGCGCTCGAGAAGGCAGGCCACATTCACACCAAGATCATGGCGTACTCGGCGAAGTACGCCTCGGGCTTTTACGGGCCGTTCCGCGACGCCGTGGGCTCGGCGATGAATCTCGGCAAGGGCGACAAGAAGACCTACCAGATGGATCCGGCGAATTCCGACGAGGCGCTCTGGGAAGTGGGGCTCGACCTCGCCGAGGGCGCCGACATGGTGATGGTCAAGCCCGGCCTGCCGTATCTGGACATCCTGCGACGCGTGAAGGACGAGTTCAAGGCGCCCACCTTCGTCTACCAGGTGTCCGGCGAGTACTCGATGTTGCGCGGGGCGGTCGCCAACGGCTGGCTGCCCGAGTCTTGCATCATGGAGTCTCTCACCTCGTTCAAGCGCGCCGGCGCCGACGGCATCCTCACCTACTTCGCGCTCGAAGCTGCGGCGCAGCTCCGGCGCTAGCGGAAGCTCAGCGACACGCCGTGCGCTTCGCCGGCAGGTACGACGAGCGTACCGTCGGCGAGCGCCGCAGGCGAGAAGCCGCCCCGCTGAAGAACCGCAGCGGCCTGCGCGCGGTCGGCCACGCGGATGCGCAGCGCCGTCACCGCCGCGATCGGCGCCCGCAGGATTTCCACCGGCAGCCCGCTGAGCAGCGTGCCGTACTGCTCCGGATCGGGCGCCGCGACGGTCACGGCGTCGATCGCCAGCGCGCCCAGGGCATGGCGCTGGCAATCCGGGCGCCAGACGAGCTCGCGCGTATGGTGCTGGCAGAGGAAGGTGCGCAGGCCCGGGGTGAGATCGGGCGGCAGCTGCACGAGCGTAAAGCGCGCCTCGCCAAGGCCCTCGACCGGACGCGACAGGGCGAGCGGCGCATCTGCGGCGACCCCCGCGCGCAAGAGCTCGGTGTGCGCCGCCGCCGCGTCGTCCGTTGCGAGCGCGAGCGCGCCGACGCCTTCGCCACGCGCGAGGAAATCGGCGAAATACCGGTACGCCGGCGGCGGCACCGCCGGCAGCGCCATCAGTTCGAGATAGTCGCGGCCGAACATGGCGCAGTGGTTGCGCGAGCCGAGCGAATGCAGGCCGCGCGGCGTGAGCGTGAAGCCCAGGCGCTCGTAGGTGTCGCGCGCGCGCTCGAGGTCGCGCACCAGGATCATCGCGTGATCCAGGCCCGTGATATGCCGGAACCTCACGGCGCTTCGGCGAGATCCAGCGTCTTCAGAAAGCGCTCGGCGCTCTGGAATCCGATCACGCGCAGTCCTTCGAGCTCGCGGCCCTGCGCGTCGAAGAAAATGATGCCCGGCGGTCCGAACAGGTGGAAGCGCTTGAGCAGGGCCTTGTGCTCGTCCGTGTTGCCGGTGACGTCGGCTTGCAGCAGCAGCATGCGATCCAGGCGCGGCTTGACTTGCGCCTCGCTGAAGGTGAACGCCTCCATTTCCTTGCAGCTCACGCACCAGTCGGCGTAGAAGTCCAGCATCACCGGCCGTCCTGGCGACTGCAGCTTTTGCTCGAGATCGGCGACCGAGCCCACGCGCACGAACGCGGTGCCCCCGTTCGCAGGCCGCAGCACCGGCCACACGATCCAGACAGCCACCGCGATCAGCAGCACGCCGAAGACCTGCTTGACGCGCAGCATCCACGGCCCCGAGCGCGGCAGCAGCGCGCCCTCGGACACGCCGATCACCAGCAGCGGGATGCCCATGCCGAGCGCCATCGAGAACAGCGCCGATCCGCCCAGCGCGACGTCGCGCGTCTGGCCGATGTAGAGCAGCGCGCCCGCGAGCGGCGCCGCCACGCACGGGCTGACGATGATTGCCGAGAGCGCACCCATCGCCGCGACCGAAGCGATGCGCCCGCCGCGCAGCCGCCCGTGCGCCGCATGCAGGCGGTGATGCAGGAACCCCGGCAGCTGCAGGTCGTAGAGGCCGAACATGGACAGCGCAAGCGCGACGAACACGAGCGCAAAGGCGCCCAGCACCCAGGCATTCTGCAGCGCGGCCGCGAGCATCGTTCCGGACCAGGCTGCGACCACGCCCGCTACCGCGTAGGTGATCGCCATGCCCAGCACGTAGGCGAGCGAGAGCAGGAGCGCGCGCAGCTTGCCGAGCTCCCGGCCCTCGCCGACGATGATGCCCGAAAGAATCGGGATCATCGGCAGCATGCAAGGCGTGAACGCGAGCAGGAGCCCGAAGCCGAGGAAGCTCGCGAGCACGAGCAGCGGTCCGCCGGAGTGGAACAGGCGCGCCACCTCGAAGTCGCTCACCTGCAGCGTGAATTCCGGCGCCGGCGCTGCCGGCGCGCCCGCGGGCGGCGGCGCGTAGCCCGCGAGCTGGATCCTCGCCTTGCTGTCCATCGGCACATAGCACACGCCGACATCGGCGCAGCCTTGCGAGGTGACCGTGAGCTCCAGGGCTCCCGCCGAGCCTTCGACCGGCAGCCGGATCGCGACCTGCTTTCGGTAGATTTCCACGTCGCCGAAGAATTCGTCCTTCTTGCGGATGCCGGAGGGAAATTGCGGCGCGCCGAGCTTCGCCGCCGAACCCTGCGCGAGCGCGAAGCGGAAGCGCTCGCGATACAGGTAGTAGCCCTCGGCGATGTCGAAGCGCACTTCGACGGCGCCCGCATCCAGCGGGCGAACCGACATGCGGAATGCCTTCTCCGGCTCGAGCAGGTCGCTCGGGTTCACCGCATGCGCGGCGATTGCGAGGAAGGAACCGAAGAGAAGGAGCAGGGCTCGGATCATCGGCCGACGGCGGTTTCGGATGCAACCCAGTCGAGGTAGGCCGGCAGGCCGAGCTCTATCGGCACCGCGACGATCTCGGGCAGCTCGTAGGGGTGCGCCGCGCGGATCGCGGCTTCCAGCGCGCCATAGCGCTCCGCGGTCGTCTTGATCAGCACCGGATGCTCCTCGTCATGCCGTAGGTCGTTCTTCCACCGGTAAACTGACCGGCAAGGAGCGAGAATGTTCACGCAGGCGGCGACGCGCCGCGTGATCAGCGCGTCGGCCAGCGTTTCGGCGGCCGCGCGGTCAGGCAGGTTCGTGAAGACGAGCAGCGTGCGCATGCTCCAGCCCCTCCCGCACCGTCGGATAGCGCAAGCGGATGCCGAGCGTCCGCTTCAGGCGCGCGTTGTCCAGGCGCCGGGATTCGCCCATGAACGACAGCAGCTCCGGCGGCAGGCGGCCGGCCGCCTCGGCGCGCGCGATGCGCGGTGGGCGCGGCAGGCCCAGACGATCGGCGATGAGATCGAACCACTCGCCCATCTTCAGCTGCGAATCGTCCGACGCATTGTAGATGCCTGGGGGTGCCTCGGGCTCGAGCGCGCGCGAGCAGATCGCAGCAAGGTCATCGGCGTGGATGTGGCTGGTGTAGACGTCATCCGCGTCGCGTAGCACCGGGGTGCCGGCGCGCAGGCGCGCGATGGGCAGGCGGTCCGCCGCGTAGATCCCCGGCGCGCGCAATACGATCAGCGCGACGCCGCGATCCCTGCACCATAGTGCAAGCCGCGACTCTGCGTCTGCGCGTCGCTGCGCGCGCGCGCTTTGCGGATTGATCGCGCGCGTCTCGTCGACGCGCGCGCCGCCGCAGTCGCCATAGACGCCGCTCGTGCTGATGTAGACGAAGCGGGTTGGTAGAATCCGCGTGCCTTCGAGCGCAGTAAGCAGGTTCGCGGTGCGGGTATCGCCCGCGCCGGCCGCGGGCGGCGGCGCGCAGTGCAGCACCGCGTCCGCGGCCTCGAGCCGAGCGAGGCTCGCCGGCCGATCGAGGTCCAGGCCCTGCGCGCGGGACAGGACGCGAAGCGCGAAGCGGGATTCGAGCAAGGCCCGGGCACGGCGCGCAACGTCGCCGTAGCCGGAAATCAACAGGCGATTCATCGACACCATTGTAGCGAGATGCATACCGTCACCCTGCAGCCGAGCGGTCACCAGTTCCAGGTCGAGGAAGGCGAAACCGTGCTCGCGGCGGCGCTGCGCCAGGGCTTCGTGCTGCCCTACGGCTGCCAGAACGGTGCGTGCGGCACCTGCAAATGCAGGATCCTGTCGGGCACCGTGGACTACGGCGTCTACCAGGCAAAGACGCTCACCGACGCGGAAAAGGCGCAGGGCAAGGTGCTCGTCTGCCAGGCGAAGCCGCACGGCGACCTGGTGCTGGAGGCGCGCACGATCGGCGCAGCGAAGGACATCCAGGTCAAGAAGCTGCCCTGCCGCGTGCAGCAGATGGAGCGCCTGTCGGACGACGCGATGCTGCTGAGGCTCAAGCTGCCGGCCAACGAAAAGCTCGTCTACCTCGCGGGCCAGTACATCGACTTCCTGCTCAAGGACGGCAGCCGCCGCAGCTTCTCGATCGCGACACCGCCGCACGCGGCCGAACTCATCGAACTGCATGTGCGCCACGTCGCGGGCGGGCAGTTCACCGACCACGTCTTCGCGAAGATGAAGGAACGCGACATCCTGCGCTGCGAAGGCCCGTTCGGCACCTTCTTCCTGCGCGAGGACTCGGACAAGCCGATCGTGTTCGTCGCCTCCGGCACCGGATTCGCGCCGATCAAGGCCGTGCTCGAGCACATGTTCCACAAGGGCATCGCGCGGCCCGCGACGCTTTACTGGGGCGGCCGGCGACCGAAGGACCTCTACATGAACGCACTCGCCGGGCAGTGGGCGGCCGAGCACTCGAATTTCCGCTACGTGCCCGTGATCTCCGATGCGCGGCCCGAGGACGACTGGCGCGGCCGCACGGGCTTCGTGCATCGCGCGGTGATGCAGGACTTCCCGGATCTTTCCGGCCACCAGGTCTACGCCTGCGGCGTGCCCGTGATGGTAGACGCGGCGCGCAGAGACTTCGCCGCGAGCTGCGGGCTGCCGGAAGACGAGTTCTACGCCGACAGCTTCACCACGCAGGCCGATCTCGCCGCGACCTAGGCGGCCTCGCCCAGATAGGCCTCGCGCACGCGCGGATTCTCGAGCAGAGACCTCGCCTCGCCCGCAAGGCCGATGCTGCCCGACTCCATGACGTAGCCGCGGCGCGCCACTTCCAGCGCGAGGCGGGCGTTCTGCTCCACGAGCAGAATCGTCATGCCGCGCGCCGCAATCTCGCGCACGATCTCGAAGATCTTGGCCACCAGGCGCGGCGCGAGCCCCATCGAGGGCTCATCGAGCAGCAGCAGCTTCGGCCGCGCCATCAGCGCGCGCGCGATCGCGAGCATCTGCTGCTCGCCTCCGGAGAGCGTGCCCGCCACCTGGGTGCGGCGCTCCTTCAGGCGCGGGAACGTCTGGAACTGGCGCTCGACATCGAGGGCGACCTCGGCGTCGTTGCGCGTGTAGGCGCCCATCGCCAGGTTTTCCGCCACCGTGAGCTGCGCAAAGATGCCTCGGCCTTCGGGCACCATCACGAGGCCTCGCCGCGGCAGCTCATGCGTCTGCATGCGCGCGACGTTCTCGCCGGCATAGCGGATCAGCCCCCCGCGCGCGGGCAGCAGGCCGCAGATCGCCCGCAGCGTGGTGCTCTTGCCGGCCCCGTTGGCGCCGATGAGGCACACGAGCTCGCCCTCGCCGACCTGCAGGTCGATGCCCTTGACGGCGCGGATGCCTCCGTAGCTCACCTCGAGGCCGCGGACTTCAAGCAGCATCGGCCGTCCCCCCGCCCGCCGGCGCGCCACCCAGGTAGGCCTCGACCACGCGCGCGTCGCGCTGAACCTCGGCCGGAGGTCCCTCCGCGATCTTCTCGCCGTAGTCGAGAACCAGCACGCGGTCGCAAACGTTCATCACCAGGCGCATGTCATGCTCGATGAGCAGAATCGTGACGCCGTCGGCGCGGATGCGCTCGAGCAGCGCGCGCAGCGCGAGCGTCTCCGCCGCGTTCATGCCGGCGGCCGGCTCGTCGAGGGCGAGCAACGCGGGATCGGTCGCGAGCGCGCGCGCGATCTCGAGACGACGCTGGTCGCCGTACGGCAGGCCGCCCGCGGCTTCGTTCGCGCGCGCGCGGATACCCACGTAGTCGAGCAGCTCGAACGCGCGCCGCTCGATGGCCTGCTCCTCGGCGACGGTCGCGCCGTCGCGCAGGATCGCGCCGAGCACGCCTGCGCGCGTGCGCACGTGCCGGCCGATCATGACGTTCTCCAGAGCCGACAGGCTCGCGAACAGGCGGATGTTCTGGAATGTGCGCGCGATGCCCGCGGCGGCGATCTGATTCGGCTTCAGGCTCTCGAGCTTGCGGCCCGCCAGGACGAAAGCGCCGCCGTCGGGCGGATAGATGCCCGTCAGCAGGTTGAACAGCGTCGTTTTGCCCGCGCCGTTGGGGCCGATGAGCCCATAGATCTCGCCCCGCGCAATCGCGAAAGAGACGTCCGATAGGGCGAGCACGCCGCCGAAGCGCTTGCTGACGCCGCTGGCCCGGAGCAGCTCACTCATGGCGGGTGAGCTCGCGCTTGCGCACCGCAGAGGGCAGCAGCCCGGCGGGACGGAACAGCATCGCCAGCACGAGTGCGAGCCCGAAGATCAGCATGCGCAGCACCTCGGGCTCGACGAGCATGCGGCCGAAGAGCTTCATTTGGGCCGGCTCGACCGTATAGCGCAGCAGTTCCGGCACGAACGAGAGCAGCAGCGCGCCGAGGATCACGCCGGGAATATTGCCCATGCCGCCCAGCACCACCATCGACACCACCATGACCGATTCGACCAGCACGAAGCTCTCGGGCGAGATGAAGCCCTGGATCGCGGCGAACATGCCGCCCGCGACGCCGCCGAAGGAGGCGCCGAGCGCGAACGCGAGCAGCTTGACGAGCGTGGTGTCGATGCCCATCGCGCGCGCGGCGACCTCGTCCTCGCGGATTGCCTCCCAAGCGCGCCCGATGCGCGAATTCTGCAGGCGCACGTTGATCACCACGATCGCGAGCAGCAGCGAGAGCAGCAGGTAGTAGTACTTCATCGGGCCGCTGACGCTCAGGCCGAGCAGGCTGTCGGTTTTCGAAAAGTCCACGCCGCCGATGCGCACCGGATCGATCCCGGCGATGCCCTGCGGCCCGCGCGTGATGTTCACTGGCTGCGAGAGGTTGTTCAGGAAGATGCGCACGATTTCGCCGAAGCCGAGCGTGACGATCGCGAGATAGTCGCCGCGCAGCTTGAGCGTGGGCGCACCGAGCAGCACTCCGAACAGCGCCGCGAGCCCGGCGCCGACCGGCAGGATCGCCCAGAAAGGCAGGTGCAGGCCGAAGTGCGGGCTCGCGAGCAGCGCGTAGGCGTAGGCGCCGACCGCGTAGAAGGCGATGTAGCCGAGATCGAGCAGCCCGGCGAAGCCGACCACGATGTTGAGGCCGAGGGCGAGCAGCACGTAAAGCAGCGCGAGGTTCGCGATGCGCACCCAGGCGGTGCCGGCCAGAGAAAGCGCGAACGGCAGCAGGAGCAGCGTGGTGGCGACCAGCGCGACGCCGGCCCAGACCCGGGGTCTCGGCTTCATGCGCGGTCTCCTACCCGCTCGCCGAGCAGCCCGGAGGGCCGGAACACGAGCACCAGGATCAGCACCACGAACGCGAACACGTCCTGGTAGTTGGAGCCGAACAGCACGAAGTGCCCGCCGTCGGCGCAGGCCTGCGCGGGTCCCAGGCCGTAGCGGCACAGGTCCGTAAGATCCCCAATGTAGCCGGCGCCCAGCGCCTCGACCACGCCGAGCAGGAGGCCGCCGAGCATGGCGCCCGGAATGTTGCCGATGCCGCCGAGCACCGCTGCGGCGAAGGCCTTGAGACCGAGCACCGAACCCATCGTGTACTGCGCCACGCCGTAGTAGGTCCCGACCATCACGCCTGCGACCGCGGCGAGCGCGGCGCCGATCACGAAGGTCGCCGCGATGACGCGGTTCACGTCCACGCCCATGAGCCTGGCGACCTGCGCGTTCTGCGCCGTGGCGCGCATCGCGGTGCCCAGGCGAGTGCGGTACACGAGCAGCGCGAGCGCCGCCATCATCGCGAAGCAAAGCCCGACGATTGCGAGCTGCACGCCCGTGATCGTCGCGCCGAGGAAAGCGTAGGTCGTGAGCGGGATGATCTGCGGAAACGCGAGCACGTTGCGGCTCCAGACCAGCATCGCGACGTGCTGCAGGATGATCGAGACGCCGATTGCGGTGATCAGCGGCGCCAGGCGCGGCGCGCCGCGCAGCGGCCGGTAGGCGAGCCGCTCCATCGCGTATGCCGCGAGCATGCACACCGGTATCGCGCAGGCCGTGCCCGCAAGCACCACGACGAGCGGCGGCAGGCCCGATCCCGCGATCGCGTTGATCACCGTGAACGCGACCATCGCGCCGATCATCACCACTTCGCCGTGCGCGAAGTTGATGAGCTGGATGATGCCGTAGACCATGGTGTAGCCGAGCGCGACGATCGCGTAGACGGCGCCGAGCGTCAGGCCGTTCACCAGCTGCTGAACGAAGATGTCCACGGCGGCCCGAGCCTAGCAAAAAAACGGCACCCGAAGGTGCCGTCTCTGGTCGCGGACAGGCGCGAGGCTACTTTTGGGTTTCCTCTTTCGGCGCGTTCTTCGCGGGCTCGGCCTTGGGCGCTTCGGCGGCCGGCGCGGGCGCCGAAGACTTCACGAAATCCTCGTAGGCGATCGTCTTGCCGCTCTTGATGATCGCCACCGGCGCAAGCTTGCCGTCCTTCATGGTGAAGATCGTCATTTCGGCGTCCTTGCGGTCGCCCTTCTCGTCGAAGGCGATCTTGCCCGTGGCGCCCTGATAATCGATCTTCGCGAGCTCGGGCAGGTACTTCGCCGGGTCGGCCGAGTTCGCCTTCTTCATCGCCTCGATGAGCAGGTTCGCGCCGTCGTAGGTGAACGGCGCGTACAGGATCGGGTCGACGTTGAACTTCTTCTTGTAGGCGTCGAGGAATTTCTTGTCGGCCGCCTGCGGCGGGATGCCCGCCTGCGAGCACAGCAGGCCCTCCGCCGCGGCGCCCGCGAGCTTCACCATCTCGTCGGTGCAGGCGCCGTCGCCGAAGGAGAACACCGCCTTCATGCCGAGCTCGCGCCCCTGCTTGACGAGCGGGCCGCCGGTCGCGTCCATGCCACCGTAGAACACCGCGTCGGCGTTCTTGCCCTTCACCTTGGTGAGCACCGCCTTCCAGTCGGTGGTCTTGTCGGTGCCCTTCTCGCGCGGCAGCACCTTGATGTGAGCGGCCTTCAGCGTCTTCTCGACCTCGTTGGCGATGCCTTCGCCGTACGCCGTGGCGTCGTCGATCACGGCGACGAGCTTCGGCTTCTTGGTCGCGGCCAGGTAGCTCGCGATCGCCGGGCCCTGCTGGTCGTCGCGACCGACCGTGCGGAACGTCACCTTGAAGCCCTGTTCGGTGAGCTTGGGATTGGTGGCCGAGCCCGTGATCATCGGGATGCCGGCGCTGTTGTAGATCGCCGAGGCCGGGATCGTGGTGCCCGAGTTCAGGTGGCCGACGACGCCCGCCACCTTGGCGTCGACGAGCTTCTGCGCCACCGTGGTGCCGACTTTGGGATCGGCCTGGTCGTCCTCGGGGACGAGAACGAAGTTCGCCTGCTTGCCGTCGATCTTGATCTTCGCCGCGTTCGCCTCGTCGATCGCCAGGCGCGCGCCGTTCTCGTTGTCCTTGCCCAGGTGAGCGATGCCGCCGGTGAGCGGAGCGACGTGGCCGATCTTGATCTCGATCGTCGGCGGCGCGGCCGGCGCCTCGGTCTTCGCCTCCTGCTTGGGCGCGGGCTGCTTCTGTTCGCCGCAGC
>DATIYN010000048.1:0-25151 GCA_035517595.1 Burkholderiales bacterium | reverse complement strand
CGAGGGGCGCCTGCGGCGCCGGCGCCGCGGGCGCGGCCTTCGGGTAGCCGGCGGCATCGAGCATGTGCGCGTAGCGCGTCTCGTCGTAGCCGCGCTGGACCGCTTCGCCCACGCGCAGCACCGGCACGCTCATCACGCCGGCGACCTTCTGCAGCTCGGCGAGCGACTCCTGCGTCTCTACCTCGACTTCGCGGAACTTCACCTGCCGGCTCGCGAGATAGGCGCGCGCGTCGGTGCAGAGCTGGCCACAGCCGGAGTTCGTGTAGAGCGTGACTTCGAGCGGCTTCTGGCCCTTCGGCTTCGGCGCGGCGCCGTCGCCCGACGCAGCGGCCGCCGGCTTCGCGGGCGCCGCGCTCTCGCCGCGCGGCAGCTGGCGCGCGCCCTTCGCGGAGGCGGGCGGCGGCGTTTCGGTGTAGCGCACGCGGCCCTGCTCGTCGACCCAGCGGTACATCTGCGCCAGGGCCGGGGCGGCAACGAGCGCGAGGACGACTCCGGCTGCGGCGAGGCTCGACCGGTTCATGGGGCCATCATACTAGCCCGTGCTGCTCTGGAGCAGCACCGTCTGGCGGCCGTCGGCGAACTGCACGCCCATCTTGCGCAGCGCCGCCTCGATGCGCTTGAGCGCGTTCGCGCGCACGTCGAACTGCTTGCCGGGCGGGCTGCGGAACTTGCAGCGGAAGATCTTCACGCCCGGGTCGATGCGGTAGAGCTTGCCCTTGAGCGGCTCGAGCATGAGCGGGCCGATGGCGGCGTCTTCCTTCATGTCCTCGCCGACCTGCTTGATCAACTTGCGGATCTTCTCGCTCTCGACCTCGATCGGCAGCGGCAGGTTGAACTTGTCGATCACCCAGTCGCGCGAGGTGTTGCGCACCGAGCCGAGCGCGCCGTAGGGCACGAAGTGCAGCGGCCCGTTGTGGTGGCGCAGCGCCACCGAGCGCAGCGTGATGCGCTCGACATTGCCTTTGGTGTTGCCGGCGCCTTCGATGTACTCGCCGACGCGGAATGCGTCGTCGGCGAGGTAGAAGATGCCGGCGATGATGTCGCGCACCAGCGCCTGCGCGCCGAAGCCGAGCGCGATGCCGAGCACGCCCGCGCCCGCGAGCAGCGGCGTGATCTCGATGCCGAGCGCCCAGAGCGAGGACAGCACGAGCAGCACGAGCAGCAGCACGGCAGTGGTCACGCGCAGCAGCGGCAGCAGCGTGAGCAGGCGCGAGCTCGAATCGGGCGGCTCGTGAGGGTCCACCGGGCCGATGCGCGCGAGGCGCTGGTCGACCACGCTGCGCACCGCGATCCAGATGCCGTGCGCGAGCAGCGCGAGCACCGCCACGCCCAGCAGGCGCAGCCCCACGCGCACCCAGGGCCCCACGTTCTCGGCGAGCGTGGCGAGCGGCGTGTCGAGCGCGATCGCCGCGGCGCCGATGCCCGCGAGCGCGACCACGAAGCGCGCGAGCGAAAGCACGATCGCCGGCAGCGCGCCCGCGTCGTCGTCGTCCCAGTAGTGGTAGACGATCGGGCGCAGGCCGAGCTGCAGCGCGATCACCACCGCCGCGATCGCGGCCACGGCCGCGCCCCGGTCGTGCATGAGCCAGATCCCGTAGACGCCGATGACGAGCATGGCGAGCGGGAAGGATCGCGGAAACAGCGGCGTGCGCCCGCTCAGGGTGCGCGGGCGCGAGCGGCCGAAGAATGCGAACGCGCCTATGAAGAGCACGAGCGCGGCGATCGTATAGGCCGCCAGGCGCAGCGCGCCCGCGAAGTGCTCCGCCCGCTCGATGCCGTCGGCGATCACGGGCGGCACGAAGCGTCCGAGCGCGAGCAGCGCGAGCGCGGCCAGGCACGCGGCGGCGAGCCAGCGCGCCTGCGCCTGCTCGACGGGCACCAGGCGCAGGCGCGCGCGGCCGGGCGCAAGCACCACGGCCACGCCGATCCAGGACAGGCGCAGCATGAGCAGCAGCAGCGTTGCGGCGATGACCACGCCGTGCACGTGCGGCGGCCAGGCGAACGCGGCGGAGGCGCCGATCGTGGCCGCGGTGAACAGCAGCAGCCCCGAGGCGCCGAACGCGAGGCGTCGCAGCCCGATGCGCAGCGCCTCGCGCGGGGAGCTTGCCGGGAACGCCATCACCGCGCGCAGCGGCGAGTAGGCATACATCCAGTACAGCCACTCGACCGCGACGCCTACCAACAGCAGGATCGCGATGTACGTGCCGGAGCGCACGCCCGAGCCCGTCATGAGCGAGTCGTGCACGCTCTGCAACGCCTGTTGCGCCTCCTGCGGTGCCTGCGCAAGGTCGGCGCCGAGCGCGGCGAAGCGCGCCTTGGCGCCGGCGAGCAGGCCGGCCGACCACACCGCCATGCTCTGCTCGCTCACGCGGGCTCCTTGGCGGCGCTTCCCGCCTGCCAGTCGTGCGGCGACTGCGCGGCCGTCGCGTCGGCGAAGGCGGGCAGCAGGCGCGTGACGGCGACGCCGTCGCCCAGCACGTGCGCCTGGCAGGCGAGCCGCTCGCCGGCCGCGGCGCCGACGCGCTCGAGCGTGCTGCGTTCCAGGTCGCCCACCGGCGTGAGCATCGCCGCGCCGGCATCGACGCGCACGCGGCAAGTGCCGCAGCGCCCGCGCCCCGAGCACACGTGCGCGTGCGGCACGTCGTTCAGCTGGCTGATCTCGAGGATCGACAGCCCGTAGCGTCCCCTGGCCTGATGGCCGCCGTCGTAGGCGACGCCGACCCCGCGCTGGCGGCCGAGCAGCACGCGCGCCCCGAAGATCGCGAGCGCGAGCGCCACCAGCACGCCGTAGCCGAGCAGCAGGTCGTGCTGCAGGCCGGCCAGCTCCCGCGTGACCTTCGCGATCCGGCCGACGTTGTCGAGGATCATCTGGCGCCAGGCCGTGTCGTTCGCGAGCTTGTCGAGGACCTCCTGGCCGGCCGAGGCGAAGCCGAGCAGCGCCAGGATCGGCAGCGCGAACAGCACCGGCAGCACGAAGCCGCTGATGCGGCGCCAGACCGGCTGAAGCACGAGCCAGGAATACAGGCCGATGGCGCCGTGCAGCCAGACCACGACCACCACGAACAGCTGCAGGAAGGCGTAGGCCGGCGCGAAGCTCCAGTACACCGCGAGGATCTGGCCGTAGTTGTCGGCGAAGCCCGGCGAGACGCGGTTGGCCGTCGCGAGCGCAATCACGTGCGCGATCAGCAGCGGCGGCGTGGCGAGGCCCAGCGTGAGCTGCGCGGCGTCGGTGGCCGAGAGCGTGAGCGAGCGGCGCGCGGCGAGCGCGTACAGGCCGAGCGAAAGATGGATCGTCGCGGCCGTCGCCAGCAGCCACTCGCCCGCGCCGGTTGTCCAGGGCCGGGTGAGCGCCGCGCGCCAGGCCTCCATCTCGGCGAGCGAGCGCAGGCCGAGGGCGAGGTTCGACAGGTGGCAGAGCACGAATGCCATGAGAATGAGGCCGGATACCAGCCTCACGGTGCGAACCAGGCGCCCCCCTCGCATGCCGGGGATTATAGGCATGGACTAGAATTCCCCCTCCGTGATCCCCCGCACGCTCTTCACCCCCGAGCACGAGACCTTCCGCGACAGCGTGCGGCGCTTCCTGGAGGCCGAGGTCCGGCCCTTCGACGAGAAATGGCAGGAGCAGGGCTACGCCGACAAGTCGGTGTGGAAGAAGGCCGGCGAGAACGGGTTCCTGTGCATGAGCATGCCCGAGGAGTACGGAGGCTCGGGTGCCGACAAGCTGTTCAGCATGGTGCTCATGGAGGAGCAGGCGCGCATCAACAATTCCAGCGTCGGCTGGGGCCTGCACTCGGAGATCGTCGCGCCGTACCTCTACAACTACGGCAGCGAGGCGTTGAAGAAGAAGTACCTGCCCCGGATGGCCGCGGGCGACATGGTCGGGTCCATCGCCATGACCGAGCCCGGCGCGGGCTCCGACCTGCAGTCGATCAAGACCTCCGCCACCCGCAACGGCGGCGGTTACGTCTTGAATGGATCGAAGACGTTCATCACCAACGGCTGGAATTGCGACTTGGTAATCGTGGTGGCGAAGACCGATCCCGCCAAGGGCGCCAAGGGCACCAGCCTGATCGTCGTCGACACCTCGATGAAGGGCTTCTCCAAGGGCAAGCGGCTGAAGAAGATGGGCCTGAAGGGCCAGGACACCGCCGAGCTGTTCTTCGACAACGTCGAGGTGCCCGCCGAGAACCTGCTCGGCCAGGAGAACAACGGCTTCATCTATCTCATGCAGGAGCTCCCCTGGGAGCGCGTGCAGATCGCCATCGGCGCGGCGGCGAAGTGCGAGGCCGCACTCGGCTGGACCATCGCCTACGTGAACGACCGCAAGGCCTTCGGCAAGCCGGTGGCGGGCTTTCAGAACACCCGCTTCAAGCTCGCGGAGATCGCCACCGAGATCCAGGTGATGCGCGTCTTCGTCGACCGCTGCATGGAGCTGCTGCTCGCCAAGAAGCTCGACACCACGACCGCCTCGATGGCCAAGCTTTGGGCTACCGACATGGAAGGCAAGGTGCTGGACGAGTGCCTGCAGCTGCACGGCGGTTACGGCTTCATGTGGGAGTTCCCGATCTCGCAGGCCTACGTGGACGCGCGCGTGACGCGCATCTACGGCGGCACCAACGAAATCATGAAGGAAGTCATTTCCCGCTCGCTGGGGCTCGGAGGCAAAGATGGCTAGCAGCGCTACTGAGGCAATGGTGTTCGACGCGATCCGCACGCCGCGCGGCCGCGGCAAGTCCAACGGCTCGCTGCACGAGGTGAAGCCGATCTCGCTGCTCACGGGCGTGCTGAAGGACCTGCAGAAGCGCCACGACCTCGACACCGGCCAGGTGGACGACGTGGTGATGGGCTGCGTGACGCCGGTGGGCGAGCAGGGCAGCTGCATCGCGAAGACCGCGGCGCTCGCCGCCGGCTGGGACTACAAGGCCGCGGGCGTGCAGCTCAACCGCTTCTGCGCCTCGGGGCTGGAGGCGGTGAACATGGCCGCGCAGAAGGTGCGCTCGGGCTGGGAGGACCTCGTGGTCGCGGGCGGCGTCGAATCCATGTCGCGCGTGCCGCTCGGCACCGACCGCGGCGCCTGGGCCTGCGATCCCGAGACCGCGTTCGACACCGCGTTCATCCCGCAGGGCATCAGCGCCGATCTCATCGCCACGCTCGAGGGTTTCTCGCGCGAGCAGGTGGATGCCTACGCGATGCGCTCGCAGCAGCGCGCGGGCGCGGCGCGCGAGACGGGCCGCTTCAAGCGCTCGCTGGTGCCGGTGGAGGACGCGATCGGCGACGTGATCCTCGACCACGACGAATTCATCCGGCCGCAAACCACGATGGAGGGCCTCGCGTCGCTGAAGACCTCCTTCGACAAGATGGGCGAGATGGGCTTCGACGCGGTGGCGATCCAGCGCTACCCGCAGGTCGAGCGCATCAAGCACGTGCACACGCCGGGCAACTCCTCGGGCATCGTCGACGGCGCGGCCGCCGTGCTGATCGGCACGGAGGAAAAGGGCAGACAGCTCGGCCTCACGCCGCGCGCGCGCATCGTCTCGGCCGCGCTCTCGGGCGCCGATCCCACGATCATGCTCACCGGCCCGATGCCCGCGGCGAGGAAGGCGCTCGCCAAGGCCAAGATGCAGATCGAGCAGATCGACCTGTTCGAGATCAACGAGGCCTTCGCGGTGGTGCCGATGAAGTTCATGAAGGAAATGCACGTCTCCGACGAGATCGTCAACGTGAACGGCGGCGCGATCGCCATGGGCCACCCGCTCGGCGCCACCGGCGCGATGATCCTCGGCACGCTGATCGACGAGCTCGAGCGCCGCAAGCTGCGCTACGGCCTCGCCACGCTGTGCGTCGGCGGCGGCATGGGAATCGCGACGATCGTGGAGCGGCTATAGATGGCCGCAGTTTCACCTGCGGCCTCACCGGTCCGTTTCGAGAAAGACGCTGCGAACGTAGTCACGATCACCTTCGACGCCCCGGGCGCCCCGGTCAACACCATGACCGAGGCCTGGGAGAAGGCGTTCGCCGCGACGGTGGCGCGCCTCGATCGCGAAAAGACCCTGGTCACGGGCGTGATCCTCGCTTCGGCCAAGAAGACCTTCTTTGCCGGCGCGGAGCTCAAGGACGTGCTCGGCTTCAGCCCGGGCGACGGGCCGAAGGTGTTTCGCTGGATCGAGGGCGTGAAGCAGCACATGCGCGCGCTGGAGAAGCTCGGGTTGCCCGTGGTCGCCGCGCTCGAGGGCGCGGCGCTCGGCGGCGGCTGGGAGATCGCGCTTTGCGCGCACTGCCGCATCGCGCTGGACGACCCTTCGATCCAGCTTGGCCTGCCCGAGGTCACGCTGGGGCTCCTGCCGGGCGCCGGCGGCGTCACCAAGATGACGCGCCTGCTCGGCCTGCAAGCGGCCTTCCCGTACCTCGTGGAGGGACGCACGATGCGGCCGCAGGAGGCCGCCAAGCTCGGCCTGCTGCAGGGGCTTGCCGCGAGCAAGGCCGACCTGTTCAGGATGGCGCGCGAGTGGATCGCGGCGAATCCCGCGCCCGCGCAGCCCTGGGACGATCCGAAATACCGCATGCCGGGCGGCGGTCCGTCGACGCCCGCGATCTCGCAAATGCTGTCGATGGCGCCGGCGATGCTGGTGGAGAAGACTCGCGGGCTGTACCCGGCGCCCAAGGCGATCATGGCGGCGATGGTCGAGGGCGCCTACGTGGATTTCGACACCGCGCTGCGCGTCGAGTCGCGCTACCTCGCGCGCCTGGCGGTCGGCCCGGTGGCGAAGAACCTCATATCGCTCTTCTTCAATCGCACGGCGATCAGGTCGGGCGCTTCGCGGCCGAAGGACGTGCCGAAATGGAAGGCGACCAAGGTCGGCATCCTCGGCGCCGGCATGATGGGCGGCGGCATCGCCTACGCGAACATGATTCGCGGGGTGCCCTGCGTGCTGAAGGACCTGTTCCCGGAGAAGGCGGAAGCCGGCAAGGCCTACAGCGCGAAGATCCTTGAGCGCAGGAAGAAGGACCCGGCCCAGCTGATGCTCATCAAGGCGACCGCCGACAACCAGGAACTCGCGGGCTGCGACCTCATCATCGAGGCGGTGTTCGAGAGGCGCGACCTGAAGGCGCAGGTGACGAAGGAAGCCGAGCCGCAGCTCGCGCCGGGCGGCTTCTTCGCCTCCAACACCTCGACGCTGCCCATCACCGGCCTCGCCAGGGCCTCCGCCCATCCGGAGCGATTCATCGGCCTGCATTTCTTCTCGCCGGTGGACCGCATGGAGCTCGTCGAGATCATCAAGGGCGAGAAGACCTCGGCGGAGACGCTCGCGCGCGCCTACGACTACGTGCTGCAGATCGGCAAGACGCCGATCGTGGTCAACGACTCGCGCGGCTTCTTCACCAGCCGCACTTTCGGCACCTTCGTGCAGGAAGGCACGGCGATGCTTGCCGAGGGGATCCCCGCAGCCGTCATCGAAAACGCGGCGCGCCAATGCGGCATGCCGGTCGGGCCGCTGGAGGTCATCGACCAGACGTCGATGTCGCTCTCGGTGCACGTGATGGAACAGACCATCGCCGACTTGAAAGCCGAGGGCAAGCCGCTGCCGCCCGAGCATCCCGGCCAGCAGGTGATCTTGCGCATGGTGAAGGAATTCAACCGCCCCGGGCGCGCGGCGGGCGGCGGCTTCTACGACTACCCGAAGGACGGCAAGAAGACGCTCTGGCCCGAGCTCGCGAAGATCTTCGGCAAGCCGGGCGTCGCCTGGGATCTCGCCGAAATGAAGGACCGCATCCTCTACCGCCAGGCGATCGAGGCGGCGCGCTGCCTGGAGGAGGGCGTGCTCACCACGGTGCACGACGCCAACATCGGCTCGATCTTCGGCATCGGCTTCCCCGCCTGGACGGGCGGCGCGCTGCAGTTCGTGAATTACGTCGGCGTGAAGAAGTTCGTCGAACGTGCGGACGAGCTCGCCAAGATGCACGGTCTGCGTTTCGCGCCGCCGAAGCTGTTGCGCGACAAGGCTGCCAAGGGCGAAGCGCTACGCTGACGGCGCGGGCTGGCGCAGCACCAGCACGTTGCCTGCGATCGACACCACGACACCCGCCGCGGTGAGCGGGTGCCAGGAGAAGTTCTCGAACAGCGTGGACACGAAGAGCGCCACCACCGGCGCCATCACGCCGACGTAGGAGGCGCGCGCGGCGCCGATGCGGCCGACGAGCGTCAGCCAGCCGGCGAAGGTGATCACCGTGCCGAGCACGGACAGGTACAGCAGGGACAGGAGATAGGACGCCCCGAGGTCGATCGCGTACGGGCGGCCGAGCGCGAGCGCCACCGCGAGCGAGGCGAGCGCGCCGTAGCCCATGCTCCAGGCCATCGTAGGCCAGCCGTGCAGCCCGCGCTGGTGGTTGCGCTGCGCGAGCAGGCCGCCGCCGGTCGAGATCAGCACCGCCGCGAGCGTGAAACCGACGCCGAGCGCGGCTTCGTGACCGGCCTCGAGGCGGCCCAGTTCCGGTGAATAGACGAGCGAGATGCCGGCAAGTCCCAGCATCGCGCCCGCAAGCAGGCGCACGCTGAAGCGCTGGCCGAGGAACGCGCGCGCGCCGAGCGCCGAGAGCAGCGGGCTCGCCGAGTAGCCGATCGCCACCAGCCCGGAGGCGAGGTGCTGCTCGGCATGGTAGACGGCGATATAGGCGAAGCCGTACATGAGCCCGCCCATCAGCGCGAGCGCCAGGTGCTCGCGCGCGCGAAAGCGCAGCGAGAGGCCGCGCCAGCGGCACCAGAGCGCAATCAGCAGCGCGGCCAGCAGGAAGCGGTGGCTCACGCTCACTTCCGGCGCCACCGGCCCGAGCTGGAACGTGATCGCGAGCCAGGTCGTGCCCCAGATCAGCACGCAGGCCGAGAAGATCGAGAGGTTGTTCAAGCGCCGGGATCGGAAGCGAGCGCGCCATGATACGCTCGCACGCTCTCCCACGCAGAGCGCGAATCCGCATGTCGTTGCCGCCCCTCCTGCAGAAGCTGCGCATCCCGGTGATCGGCGCGCCGATGTTCATCGCGGGCAACCCGAAGCTCGTCATCGAGCAGTGCAAGGCCGGCATCGTCGGCTCTTTCCCGGCGCTGAACGCGCGCCCGAAGGAGGCGCTCGAGGCCTGGCTCACCGAGATCGAGGCGGCGCTCGCCGCGGCGCCCGGCGCCGCGCCCTTCGCGGTGAACCAGATCTGCCACAAGTCGAACGACCGCCTCGAGCACGACATCGAGGCCTGCATCCGCCACAAGGTGCCGATCACGATCACGAGCCTGCGCGCGCCGAACGATGTGATCCCGAAGATCCACGCCTATGGCGGCATCGTGCTGCATGACGTAATCAGCGTGCGCCACGCGGAGAAGGCGCTGGAAGCCGGCGTAGACGGCCTGATCCTCGTCTGCGCGGGCGCAGGCGGGCACGCCGGCACGCTGTCGCCGTTCGCGCTCATCGGCGAGGTGCGACGCTTCTTCGACGGTCCGATCGTGCTCTCGGGCGCGATCTCCACGGGCGACGCCGTCCTCGCCGCGCAGGCGGCCGGCGCGGACCTCGCCTACATCGGCACGCGCTTCCTCGCCACGCCGGAGGCGAGCGTCCCGGAGCGCTACAAGGAGGAGATCCTGCGCTCGGCGGCGGCCGACATCGTCTACACGGACCTCTTCTCGGGCGTGCACGGCAACTACCTGAAGCACAGCGTGATCGCCGCCGGATTCGATCCGCTCAACCTGCCGAAGTCCGATCCCTCGAAGATGAACTTCGGCACCGCCGGGGGCGCCGAGAAGAAGGTCTGGCGCGACATCTGGAGCGCGGGCCAGGGCGTGGGCCAGATCGACGCGGTGATGCCCGTCGCGCAGGTGGTCGCCAAGCTCGAAAGCGAGTACGCGGCCGCGCGCCGGCGGCTGCAGATGAACTGATGGTCGAGCTCGAGCGCAAGGGGCCGGCCGCCTGGCTCTGGCTCAACCGGCCGGAGCTCAGGAACGCCCTGAACGACGTCGTCATGGAATCGATTTCGAAATTCCTCCGGGAACTCGAAAAGGATCCGGATTGCCGCGTCGTGGTGCTGGCCGGGCGCGGCCAGGCGTTCTGCGCCGGGGGCGATCTCTCGCGCATGGAGCAGGCGGCGAAAATGACGAAGGCGCGCTCGAAAGCCGAGGCGGGCCGCTTTGCGAGGCTGCTCTACCGGATGCACACCTATCCGAAGCCGCTCGTCGCGCGCGTGCATGGTCCGGCATTCGCGGGCGGCATGGGCCTCGTCGCCGCCTGCGACCTCGTGGTCGCCGCGGAGGAGGCCGAGTTCTGCCTGCCCGAAGTGCGAATCGGCCTGGTGCCCGCGATGATCAGCCCCTACCTCGTGCGCGCGATGGGGGAGCAGCAGGCGCGCCGCTACGTGCTCACGGGAGAGCGCCTGGGCGCGCGCGAGGCGCACCGCATCGGCTTCGCGCACGAGTGCGTGCCCGCATCCGGGCTCGATGCGCGCGTAGAAGAGTTCTGCGCGCAGCTCGCGGGCGCGGGTCCGCAGGCGCTCGCGCGCTCGAAGAAACTGCTCGCGAAGGTCGGCCAGGCGAGCATTACGAACGCGCTCGCGGCGCACACCGCGGGCGTCCTGGCCGAGGCGCGCACGGGTGCGGAGGCGCGCGAAGGCATCCGCTCCTTCCTGGAAAAGCGCAAGCCCGCCTGGTCCGGGCGCTGAGCGCCGCGCAGTCGCCATCGATGGGCCTCTACCGCTACCTGGAGTCGAGAATCCAGGGCACGGCGACTCCGGCGCCGGGCGAGCCGCCCGCCGGCCTGCTCGCCTTCTACTGGCACTTCGTGCGCCAGACCAAGGGCTGGTACGCGCTCATGTTCTTCACCAGCCTCGCCGTGGCGCTCGTCGATACCACGATTCCCGTATTCATCGGCCAGCTGGTCGCGCTCATGGAGGCGGTCCACCGCGAGGCCGCGCTCGCCGAGCGCTGGTCGCTGCTCGCCGGCATGGCCGCGGTGGTGGTGCTCCTCCGGCCGCTCGTGATCTTCGCCGATGTCGCGGTGCGGCTGAACGGCGTGATCCCGGGCGCGACCACGCTGGTGCGCTGGCAGAGCCACTGGCAGGTGGTGCGCCAGAGCTGGGGCTTCTTCCAGAACGATTTCGCGGGCCGAATCGCCAACCGCGTGATGCAGACCGCGATCTCGCTGCGCGAGAGCGCGATGTCCGGCATCCGCGCGGTCTGGTACATCGCCGTGTACGGCGTGACCGCGATCGTGCTGATGGCGCGCTCGGACTGGCGCATCGCGCTGCCCACGCTGCTCTGGTCGGCCGGCTACCTGCTCTTTCTCGGCCATTTCGTGCCGCGCATGCGCGAACTCTCGCGGCTGAGCTCGGAGGGGCGCTCGCTCGTGATGGCGCGCATCGTCGACAGCTACACCAACATCCTCACCGTCAAGCTCTTCGCGCGCCCCGCGCTCGAGGACGCGTACGTGCGCGAGTCGGTCGTGCAGCACCAGGACGCGGTCGCGGCCTACATGCGCCGGGCGTCGAACTTCATCGTCACGCTCGCGCTCATGAACGCGGCGCTCGTGCTCTCCACGGCGGCGATCGGCCTCTGGCTGTGGGCGAAGGGCGCGGTCGGCGCGGCGACCGTGGCCACCGCGCTGCCGCTTGCCTGGCAGATCACCATGACCGCGGGCTGGGTGAGCTGGGAGGTCGCGGCGATTTTCGAGAACGTCGGCATGGTCCAGGAGGGCATGCAAACGATCGCGGTGCCGCTCTCGGGCGCCGACCGGCCGGGCGCGCGGCCGCTCGAGGTCACGCGCGGCGAGATCCGCTTCGAGGACGTCACCTTCCGTTACGGCCGCGCCAGCGGCCCGCCGGTGCTCGACCGCCTGAGCCTCGCGGTGCGTGCGGGCGAGCGCGTGGGGCTCGTGGGGCGCTCGGGCGCGGGCAAGTCCACGCTCGTGAACCTGCTGCTGCGCTTCCACGAGCTAGAGCAGGGCTGCATCCGCATCGACGGGCAGGAGGTGCGCGATGTGACGCAGGAAAGCCTGCGCGCCGCGATCGGCATGGTCACGCAGGACACCTCGCTGCTGCACCGCTCCATCGCGGCCAACATCCGCTACGGCCGCCCGCTGGCGAGCGACGCCGAGGTCGAGGCAGCGGCGCGCAAGGCGCACGCGCACGAATTCATCCTCGGGCTGCGCGACTGGAAAGACCGCACCGGCTACGAGGCGCACGTCGGCGAGCGCGGCGTGAAGCTTTCCGGCGGCCAGCGCCAGCGCATCGCGATCGCGCGCGTGGCGCTGAAGGACGCGCCGATCCTGGTGCTGGACGAGGCGACCTCGGCGCTCGACAGCGAGGTCGAGCTCGCGATCCAGGAGCAGCTGCTCGGCCTCATGGAAGGCAAGACCGTGATCGCCATCGCGCACCGGCTGTCCACGATCGCGCGCATGGACCGGCTGGTGGTGTTGGATGCCGGGCGCATCGTCGAGCAAGGCACGCACGAGGAGCTGCTGCGCCTGGGCGGCGTCTACGAGAAGCTCTGGCGCCATCAGTCCGGCGGCTTCCTCGCGCACGACGTGGCGCCGGTCGACACCGCGATCGAGCCGCCCGAGGAACCCGCGCCCGAAGCGCCGGCAGCGGTAGTCGACGAGCCTACCGATCGCGCGCGGATCTGACTCGCAAGCCGGGCAGGCGTCGAGCCACCCGTTGCGCGCCGCTACGGGAAGTGCTTCTTGAAGCCGTCCCAGACCGCGTCGTAGTTCTTCTGCAGCTGCGGCGCGCCCAGCGCGAATTTCGTAGGCCGGAACACGTAGCGCGATTCCCACATGAAGGCGAGCGAGTTCTCGATGCGATGCGGCTTCAATTCGGCGGTGCTCGCCTTCTCGAAGGTCGGCAGGTCCGGGCCGTGCGGCTGCAGGCAGTTGTGGATCGACACGCCGCCCGGCAGGAAACCCCCGGCCTTGGATTCGTAGGCGCCGCGGACGAGGCCCATGAGCTCGCTCATCACGTTGCGGTGGAACCAGGGCGGGCGGAACGTGTGCTCGGCGACCTGCCAGCGCGGCGGGAAGATGACGAAGTCGCAGTTGGCGACGCCCGGCGTGCCCGAGGGCGAGGTCAGCACCGTGAAGATGGACGGGTCCGAGTGGTCGAACGTGACCGTGTTGACCGCCATGAAGCGCGCGAGGTCGTACTTGTAGGGAGCGCCGTTGCCGTGCCAGGCGACCACGTCGAGCGGCGAATGGCGCGCGGGCGCGCTCCAGAGGTTGCCCATGAACTTCAGCACCAGCTCGCACTTGCCGCGCTCTTCGAACGCCGCCACCGGCGCCTGGAAGTCGCGCTTCTGTGCGAGGCCCTGCGCGCCGATGGGCCCCAGCTCGGGCAGCCGGAAATGCGCTCCGTAGTTCTCGCAGACGTAGCCGCGCGCCTCCTTGCCCAGCAGCGCGACCGAGAACTTGAGGCCGCGCGGCACGACTGCGATCTCGCCGGGCTTTGTTTCAAGCTTGCCGAGCTCGGTGAAGAGCTGCAGCGCGCCCAGTTGCGGCACCAGCATCAGCTCGCCGTCGGCGCAGCTGAAGTACCGGCCCTTCATCGAGCGGTTGGCGCGGTAGAGGTGCACCGCGACGCCGACTTGCACGGCAGGATCGCCCGATCCCGCGATCGTCGCCAGACCCTCCACGAAATCGGCGGGCCTCAGCGGCATCGGCAGCGGGTCCCAGCGCAGCCGGCTGGGCGGAGTTTCGACCTCGGTGAAAGGACCCGAGCGCAGAACGCCGTTGGGCATGCGCCGGTAGGGCGCCTGCATCGCCGAGGGGCGCAGGCGGTAGACCCAGGTGGACAGGTTCTCCGCGCGCGGCGCGGTGAACGCGGTGAAGGAGAGAACCTCGGCGTAGAGGCCCTTCGGCGCGCGCTGCGGCGAATTCTGGCCGATGGGCAGCGCTCCCCTGACGGCCTCTGAGGAGAAGGTATTGCCGAATCCGGCCTGGTACCTGATCGCCATGCGCTCGCTACTCCTTCGCTTTCAGCACGCCGCGGCGCATCTGGTCGAGCTCGATCGACTCGAACAGCGCCTTGAAGTTGCCCTCGCCGAAGCCCTCGTCGCCCTTCCTCTGGATGAACTCGAAGAAGATCGGCCCGAGCTGGTTCTCGGTGAAAATCTGCAGCAGCAGCGCGCCCATCTTTCCGTCGATGAGGATCTTTCTCGTCTTCAGCTCTGCAATGGGCTCCCCGTGGCCCGGAATGCGCCGATCCACCAGATCATAGTAGGCATCCACGGTATCCAGGAGCTTCACGCCGCGGGCGCGCATCGCGTCCACGGTCGCGCAGAGGTCGCTCGAGCCGAGCGCGATGTGCTGGATGCCCTCGCCGTGGTAGCGATCGAGGTATTCCTGGATCTGGCCCGCCTTCTCGCCGCCTTCCTCGTTGATCGGGATGCGGATCTTGCCGCAGGGGCTGGTCATCGCCTTCGATTTCACGCCCGTGACCTGGCCCTCGATGTCGAAGCAGCGGATTTCGCGGAAATTGAACAGGCGCTCGTAGAAGTCGGCCCATTCCTTCATGCGCCCCTTGTGCACGTTGTGCGTCAGGTGGTCGATGGTCACGAGGCCGTGGCCTGCCGGATGGAGCTCCGCGCCCGGGAGCGGCTCGAAATCGACGTCGAAGAAGCCGATGTTGCCGATGTCGCCGGGCCGCGCGCCGCCCTTGCCGCGCCAGCGGTCGATGAGATAGATCAGCGAGTCGCCGATGCCCTTGATCGCCGGAATGTTCAGCTCGCCGGGCCCGGCCTGGCCGGCGTAGCCCCAGGCGCCCAGGCCTACGCAACGCTCGTAGGCCGCCTTCGCGTCCTGCACGCGGAACGCGATCGCGCAGATGCTCGGGCCGTGCTGCCGCGCGAAGCGCTGCGCAAACGAATCGGGCTCCGCGTTGACGATGAAGTTGATGCCGCCCTGGCGGTAGAGGACGACGTTCTTGTGCCGGTGGCGCGCGATCGCCCTGAAGCCCAGGCGCTCGAACAGCGCGCCCATCGCCCGCGGGTCGGGCGCGGCGTACTCGACGAACTCGAAGCCGTCGGTGCCCGCGGGATTGTCCCAGGTGCCGGCCATGCCGATCAGTCTAGAATAAATCCGGCGAAGGCAGCGCAATCTTGGGCGGACGAGAAATCCTCATCGCGGGCGGCGGCATCGGCGGTCTGGCGGCCGCGCTCGCGCTCGCGCTGAAGGGGCGGCGCGTGCGCGTGCTGGAGAAGGCCGCCGAGTTCGGCGAGATCGGCTACGGCATCCAGATGGGCCCGAACGTCGCGCGCATGCTCGAGCGCCTCGGCGTGCTGAAGGCGCTGGAGCCTGCGTCCGTGTTTCCCGAGGCGCTGATCTTCGCCGACGCGCTCACCGACGAGGAGCTGACGCGCATCTCGCTCGGCAAGTCCTTCCTCGAGCGCTACCGCTACCGCTACTTCGTGATTCACCGCCGCGACCTGCACGGCGGGCTGCTGCAAGCCTGCAAGCAGCGCGAAGAGATCGTTTTGGAGGCCTCGAGGGGGTTAAAGACCTTTGATCAAAAAAGCGAAAGCGTGGTGGTCGTGTGCGAAGACGGCGCGAGCTACGAGGGCGCCGCGCTCGTCGGCGCCGACGGTCTGTGGTCGCCGACTCGCCAGGCCGTGGTGGCCGACGGCGCGCCTCGGCAGGCAGGCCACTTCGTGTACCGCGGCGTCGTTCCGGACGCAGAGATCAGGGATCGCAGCCGCGTTCAGACGATGACGATCTGGGGCGGGCCGGACCTGCATCTCGTCCAGTACCGGCTGCGCGGCGGCGCCGTCATGAACAACGTCGCCACGATCGCGAGCCGGCGCTTCCGGTGCGGCGAATCGAACGCCGGCGCGCCCGACGAGCTCGAGGAAATCTTCGCGCAAGCGCACCCGCGCGTGCGAGACAGCCTCAGGTATGTCTCGCGCGAGCGCAACTGGGTGCTGCACGACCGAGATCCCGTGACGAACTGGACGGCTGGCCGCGTCACGCTGCTCGGCGATGCGGCGCATCCGACGCTCCAATATCTCGCGCAAGGCGCGCAAATGGCGATCGAGGACGCGGTGGTGCTCGCCGAGAAGGTTGCCGCGGCGGGAGAGGACTACCAGCGCGCGTTCCTCGCCTACCAGCGCGAGCGCATGAACCGCAGCGCGCGCGTGGTGCTTTCGTCGCGCTTCTTCGGCGAATGGTTTCACGTCGCCGGGGGCGGGCGCGAGCTGCGCAACGAGCTCGCCCGGGCCCGCGATCCGGACCATCCCTGGGAAGCCGACTGGCTCTACCGGGGCATCCAGCCCGACGGTCGCCTCTGATGCCCGGTCCGCACAATCCGCTGGAAGCGAAGCTCGACGATCTCAACGTCGAGCAGATGACGGAGATTCCGTCGCCCGACGAGGTCTACGCGCGCATTCCGCTCAGCGACGCTGCAGCCGAGACCGTACTCGCGGGGCGCGCGGCGCTGCGCTCGATCCTCGACCGCGCGGACCGGCGGCTGTTCGTGGTGGTGGGACCCTGCTCGATCCACGACCCGGAGGCGGCGCTCGACTACGCGCGGCGCCTGCGGCGCCTGGCGGACGAAGTCCGCGACACGCTCGTGCTCGTGATGCGTGTGTACTTCGAGAAGCCGCGCACCGTGGTCGGCTGGAAAGGGTTCGTGAACGACCCGTTCATGGACGACTCGTTCCGCATCGACGAGGGCATCGTGCGCGCGCGGACGCTGCTCATGCAGATCGCCGAGATGGGCCTGCCGACCGGCTCGGAGGCCCTCGACCCGATCTGCCCGCAATACCTCGCCGAGCTGATCTCCTGGTACGCGATCGGCGCGCGCACCACCGAGTCGCAGACCCATCGCGAGATGGCGAGCGGGCTTTCCGCGCCGGTAGGCTTCAAGAACGGCACCGACGGCAGCCTGGAGGTGGCGATCAACGCGATCCGGTCGGCCGCGCTGCCGCACGGCTTCCTCGGCGTCAACCGTGCCGGCAGGACGAGCGTGATCCGCTCGAAAGGCAATCCGCACGGACACCTCGTGCTGCGCGGCGGCGGCGGGCGGCCGAACTACGACACGGTGAGCGTACGGCTCGCCGAGCAGGGGCTTGCCCGGGCGCAGCTTCCGGCGAATATCGTCGTCGACTGCTCGCACGCGAATTCGATGAAGGACCCCGCGCTGCAGCCGCTCGTGCTCCGGGATTGCGTGCACCAGATCCTCGAGGGCAACCGCTCGATCGTCGGCATGATGCTCGAGTCGAACCTGGAGGCGGGCAGCCAGCCGATTCCCGAGGACCGCTCCAAGCTGCGCTACGGCGTGTCGGTCACGGACCCCTGCATCGACTGGACGAGCACGGAGGAGCTGCTGCGACGGGCGCACCGCGATCTGGCGCCGGTCCTCGCGCAGCGCAGCGCCGGATCGAAGCCGAAACCGGCTAGCTGACGCGCACCGGCAGCGTGCGAAAGCCCCGGAAGCGCACCCGGCGGTCGCGCTCGGGCGTTCCTGCCAGCTCGAGGCGCGGGAAGCGCGCGAGCAGCCGCGAGAACGCGATGCGGCCCTCCATGCGCGCCACGTTCATGCCGACGCAGACGTGGTCGCTTTGCCCGAAGGCGACGTGGCGATTGGGCTTGCGCGCCACGTCGAAGCGCTCCGGGTCGGCGAACTGCGCCGGATCGCGGTTGGCGGCGCCGATGCCGATGGTGATCGAGGTGCCGGCGGGCAGCTCCGTGCCGCCGATCGTCGCCGGCGCGGTCAGGCGACGATTGTTGAGCTGGATCGGCCCGTCGAAGCGCAACATCTCTTCGATCGCCGAGTTGATCAATCGGGAATCCCTTCTGAGCCTGTGCAGTTGTTCTTCGTTGTTGAGCAGCGCCCAGAGACCGTTGCCGACAAGGTTGGTGGTCGTCTCGTGGCCGGCGTTCAGCAGGAAGATGCACTGGTGGTAGAGCTCGGTCTCGGTAAGTTGCGCGCCATCGTCTTCGCCCTGGATCAGGCGCGTGAGAACGTCGACGTCCGGGTCGCCGGGCCGCGCGCGCCGGGCGGCAATGAGCCGCTTCAGGTAGTCGACGAATTCGCGCACCGCGCGGTTTCCCGCCTCGAGCATCGACGGCGTGAGCGCGGGCTCCAGGCCCGAGAGGATCGCGATGGACCAGCCGCGCAGCGGGCTGCGCTCAGGACGCGGGATATCGAGCAGGTTGCCGATCACCTCGATCGGGATCTGCGCCGCGAAGTCGGCGATGAAGTCGCATGCGCCGCGCGATGCCATGTCCTCGAGCAGCGCCTCGACAAGGCGCACGACCGCGGGCTCCATGCGCGCGATCGCGCGCTGGTTGACCGCGCCCATGAGGATGCGGCGCACCCGCGTGTGCAGCGGCGGATCATTGAAAACGAGGCTCGTCGTGTGGTGCTCGTAGAGCGGCGAGTCGCCGAGCTTGGGGCGGAACTCCGCCTTCTTGTCGGAGCTCGCGCGCGCATCGCGGTAGACCGCGATCGCGTCTTCGTAGCGCGAGAGAAACACGCCGCCGCCCTCGAGCGCGTGAATCGGGTCGTGCTTGCGCAGCGCCGCGTACCACGGATACGGATCGTCGAGGAATTCCGGCGGGATCCGCGTCAGCTGGAAATCGCGGACCGCGGCGCCGGAGATCATTCGGCTATTATGCCGCCATGCAACGCGTTCCCGCCGCGCCGTTCGAGCCCGCGCTGCAGAAGCGGCTCGAGGAGCTCTGGGGCAAGCCCGTCAATCTCTATCGCGCGCTCGGCAACCACCCCGCGCTCGCGGCGGCGTGGACCGAGTTCGCCAACGCGATCCGGCACGACAGCCGCACGCCGAGGGCGCTGCGCGAGCTCATGATCCTGCGCACCGCCCAGATCGCGCGCTCCGAGTATGAATGGGCGCACCACCTGCGCATGGCGCGCAAGGCAGGCGTGCCGGAGGCCAAGATCGGCGCGCTCGCGGGCTGGCGCGGCGCGAAGGACTTCGACGCGAAGGAGCGCGCGGCGCTCGCGCTCACCGAGGCGGTAATGGCCTGCGACGTGAGCGACGCGGTGCACGCAGAGGCGAAGAAGCACTTCAGCGACGCGGAGTTCGTGGAGCTGTCGCTGACCGCCGCCTTCTACGCGATGGTGTCGCGCATGCTCGACGCGATGCGCGTGGAGCTGGACGAGGACGTTCGCGATTACCGCCCGCGACTCTGAACATCGCCCGTCCGATCCGCCCGTGACCGCGCACCCGACCAGGAATTACCGGTATTACGACTTCATCATGGGCGCGTTCGTCACGGTGCTGATCTGCTCGAATTTCATCGGCGCCGCGAAGCAGGCCGTGGTGGAGCTGCCGCTCCTGGGACCGACGCCGTTCGGCGCGGGCGTGCTGTTCTTCCCGATCTCCTACATCTTCGGCGACATCCTGACCGAAGTCTACGGCTACGGCCGCGACCGGCGCGTGGTCTGGGCGGGATTCGCGGCGCTGGCGTTCGCCTCCTTCATGGCCTGGGTGGTCGTGAGCCTGCCGCCCGCGCTCTCGGACTTCATGAAGGCCTACCAGCCGGCGCTGGAGATGGTGTTCGGCAATGCCTGGCGCATCGCGCTCGGGTCTCTCATCGCTTTCTGGTGCGGCAGTTTCGTCAACAGCTACATCCTGGCGAAGATGAAGATCTGGACCCAGGGGCGCTGGCTCTGGACGCGCACCATCGGCTCCACGATCGCCGGGGAATTCGTCGACTCGGCGCTGTTCTACGTGATTGCGTTCTACGGCATCTGGGCCACCGCCGACGTCGTCAAGGTGGCGATGCTGCAGTACGTGCTCAAGACCAGTTGGGAGATCGTAATGACGCCCGCGACCTACCGCGTGGTGGGATTCCTCAAGCGCGCCGAGCACGAGGACTACTACGATTTGCACACCAACTTCACGCCGTTCCGCGTGAAGGTCTAGCGGCGAGACGCTCTCAGGGGGCGAGCTTGCCCGAGCGGTAGGCTTCCAGCACCCAGCGCAGCCGGGTGCGCACGTCGTTCGGCACGTCGTCGACGAGATACCTGCCTTCCACCTCCACGAAATACTGCCCCGCGATGCGCGTCGCGCCCTCGCGCAGGTCCCAGACCAGCAGGCGGTGATTGTCGATCGCGATCTCGGCGACGAGCCGGTTCGCCGGCGTGAGGTACTGAGCGAACACGCGCTTGAACTCCTCCTCGCCCACCGACGCGCGGTAGTCGCGCAGCACCTCGAAGCGCCGGCGCGGCGAATTGGACAGCAGCGCGGCCTCCTCGATGTCGCCCGCGCTGAGGTGCAGGTTGAGCAGCTTCGCCGTATCCAGCGCGCTCCTCGGCGCGAGCGCCTTGGCGTCGACGGCGCGGGTCGCCTCGGGCGGATACTGGCGCAGCGTGTAGGCGATGGTCGCGCCGCCGTCGATCTCCAGCGTGCGCGCTTCCTCGGTCTGGGCGTGAAGCGGCGCCGCGACGAGCAGCGCGGCCACAAGCGCGGCGACGCGTTCCATCATGCGGCAAGGCGCCGCGTCATGCTGCGGCGCGCACGGGCGCCTCGCGATAGCGTGCGATCAGCTCATCGCGCCTTGCGCGCGCGCCGGCGATGCTCTTCAACTTGATGTGGCCGTAGCCGCGGATCGTCTCGGGCAGCGAGGCGATCTCGATAGCGAGCGCGTGGTTGTCGCGCGCGAGGCCGCCCAGCAGGGTCTCGACGGTCTGCTCGTACTCGGCGATCAGCGCGCGCTCGGTGCGCCGCTCCTCGGTATTCCCGAAGACATCGAATGCCGTTCCGCGGAGGCCCTTCAACCTGGAAAGGATCCTGAACAAGGTCATCGCCCAGCCCCCGAACTGCATCTTTCCCGGTTCCCCGCTGCGCGGATCGGGCTTGGCGAGCAGAGGAGGCGCGAGGTGGAACACCAGCCGGTAGTCGCCCTCGAACATGCCTTCGATCTTCCTGCGGAAGGCGCCGTCGCTGTAGAGGCGCGCCACCTCGTACTCGTCCTTGTAGGCGAGCAGCTTGGCATAGTAGCGCGCCACCGCTTCCGCCAGCTTCGTGGAATTGAGTCTTTCCAGCTCGAGCTTCTTCACCCTGTTCACCAGCGAGCGGTAGCGCTCCGCGTAGGCGAGGTCCTGATAGCCGGTCAGGAACTGCACGCGCCGCTCCACGAGCTCTTCCAGATTGCGCGAGAAATGCTGCTCGATCGGAATCACCTCGGCGGGCAGCGCGAGGCGGCGCACGCGCTCCAGGTCCACCGCCGCGCGCCGGCCCCAGACGAAGGATTGCAGGTTGAACGCGACCGCCACGCCGTTCAGCTCGATCGCGCGCTCGACGGCCTCGCGCCGGAGCGGCACCCAGCCCTTCTGCCAGGCGTAGCCGAGCATGAACATGTTGGTGGCGATCGAGTCGCCCATCAGCGCCGTGGCGAGCTCGGCGGCCGGCACGAACTCCGCGCCGCGTCCGCCGCAGGCGTCCTGAACGTCCTGCCGAAGGTTCGAACCCGGCAGCTGCCAATCCGGGTTCTTCACGAAGGCCGCGGTCGGCGTGGTCGTAGCGTTCACGAGCGCGCGCGTCTTCTGCGCCTGCATCTTGTCGAGCGCATCGCCGGACGCCGTGACCACGAGGTCGCAGCCGATCACCAGGCGCGCATCGCCGGTGCCCAGGCGCGCCACGTGCACGCCATTCGCGCTCGCGGCGAGCTTCACGTGCGACATCACCGCGCCATACTTCTGCGCGAGTCCCGACATGTCGAGCACCGACACGCCCTTGCCTTCGAGGTGCGCCGCCATGCCGAGAATCTGGCCGATCGTGATCACGCCCGTGCCGCCGATGCCGGTGACGAGAATGCCGAACGGATCCTGCAGGGAAGGTATTTCGGGTTCCCGAAGAGAAAAAGACTCCTCGGCAGCAGTCACGCCGGACTTGCCCTTCTTCAGCCGTCCGCCCTCCACCGTGACGAAACTCGGGCAGAAGCCCTTCACGCAGGAGAAGTCCTTGTTGCAGGTGGACTGGTTGATCGCGCGCTTGCGCCCGAACTCGGTCTCCAGGGGCTCGACGGACAGGCAATTGGATTTCGCGCTGCAGTCGCCGCAGCCCTCGCAGACCATCTCGTTGATCACCGCGCGCCGCGCCGGGTCCGGATAGGCGTTGCGCTTGCGCCGCCGGCGTTTCTCCGAGGCGCAGGTCTGGTCGTAGATCAGCGCCGAGACGCCCGGCTGCTCGCGCAGCATGCGCTGGACCGCGTCGAGCTCGTCGCGGTGCCGGATCGTCACGCCCGGCGCCCAGTTCGTGCCGTTCGGGTACTTCTCCGGCTCGTCGGTGACGATGACGATCGGTTTCACGCCTTCAGCGGCGATCTGCCGCGAGATCATCGCCGGGTCGAGCGGGCCGTCGTGGCGCTGGCCGCCGGTCATCGCCACCGCGTCGTTGTAGAGGATCTTGTAGGTCATGGTGACCTTGGCGGCGACCGCGGCGCGGATCGCCATCAGGCCGGAATGGAAATAGGTGCCGTCGCCGAGGTTGGCGAAGATGTGCTTTTCCTCGGTGAACGGCGCCTGGCCGATCCAGGGCGCGCCCTCGGCACCCATGTGCGTGAAGGTCGAGGTGTTGCGGTCCATCCACACGGCCATGAAGTGGCAGCCGATGCCGGCGGTGGCGCGGCTGCCCTCGGGGACGCGCGTCGAAGTGTTGTGCGGACAACCGGAACAGAAGTAGGGCTGGCGCACCGTCGTGACGCGCGGCTTCGCGAGCGCCTTCTCCTTGAAATCCAGGAACGCCAGCCGTTCCTTGAACTGCGGGCCGAGCTTCTGCGCGAGAGCCAGCTTCTCGAGTCGCCGCGCGATCGCGCGCGCGACGATCGCCGGGTTGTGCTCGTAGTGCGCGGGCAGCAGCCAGGTGCCGGCGGGCTGGCCCTCGGCGCGGCTCCACTCCCCGTTGTCGTCGAACTTGCCGACGACGCGCGGTGCGCGCTGGCCCGCCTCCCAGGTGTACAGCTCCTCCTTGATCTGGTACTCGATCACCTGGCGCTTTTCCTCCACGACCAGGATCTCCTCCAGCCCCTGCGCGAAGCGGCGCGCGCCCTGGGGCTCGAGCGGCCAGCTCATGGCCACCTTGTAGACGCGAAGGCCGATCTCGCGCGCCACCTTCTCGTCGACGCCGAGGTCGGCGAGCGCCTGCATCGTGTCGCCGAAGCTCTTCCCGGTGGTGATGATTCCGAAGCGCGCACCGGGCGAGTCCCAGATGATGCGGTCCAGGCCGTTGGCGCGCACGTAGGCCGCCGCCGCATAAACCTTCCAGTCGAGCAGGCGCGCTTCCTGCTCGAGGAAGCTGTCGGGCCAGCGTATGTTCACGCCGCCCGCCGGCAGCGCGAAGTCTTCCGGCAGCCTGACTTGCACGCGCTCGGGATCGACGATCACCGACGCGCCCGATTCGACGACGTCGGTGACGCACTTGAAGCCGATCCAGCAGCCCGAGTACCGGCTCATCGCGAAGCCGTGCAGGCCGAAATCGAGATAGTCCTGCACGTTCGCAGGATTCAGTACCGGTATGCAGCAAGCCTTCAGGATGTGCTCGCTCTGGTGCGCGAGCGTCGAGGATTTCGCCGCGTGGTCGTCGCCGGCAAGCACGAGCACGCCGCCGTGCCTGGAGGTGCCCGCCGAGTTCGCGTGCTTGAACACGTCGCCGCAGCGGTCCACGCCCGGGCCTTTGCCGTACCACATGCCGTAGACGCCGTGATACTTCGCGCCGGGGAACATGCCGACCTGCTGCGTTCCCCAGATCGCGGTGGCGGCGAGATCCTCGTTGACGCCGGGCTGGAACTTCACGTGGTGCGACTCGAGGTGTTTCTGCGCCCGCCAGAGCGCCTGGTCGAGGCCGCCCAGCGGCGAGCCGCGGTAGCCGGAGACGAAGCCCGCGGTGTTGAGACCCGCGCGAAGGTCGCGCTCGCGCTGCAGCAGCAGCAGCCGGATCAGCGCCTGCGTTCCGGTGAGGAACACGTTTCCGCGCTCGAGCGTGTACTTGTCCTCGAGAGAAACCTTGGCGAGCTGGGCGGAATCGGCCGGTGCGTTCATCGGGCAGCCTCCACGGGCGGCATCCGGATGATATTAGACTGTGGCGGGGCTCTTGGTTCGTTTCGACTCGAGCTGGTCCACCGGACGGTCCCAGTAGGGCTCGGGCCCGAAGGATTCGGCGAGATAGTCGATGAACACGCGCGTCTTCGCCGGCAGGTAGCGCCGGTGCGGGTACACGGCGTAAATTGCCACGTCGGTGCCGAAGTTATAGCCCGGCAGCAGCGGCACGAGTGCCCCGTCGGCGAGCTGGCGGCGCACGTCCCAGGTCGACTTGAGCGCGACGCCGAGTCCGGCCATCGCCCACTCGCGCAGCACCTCCCAGTTATCGCAGGCGAAGCGCCCCGAAACGCGCACCGCGCCGCGCCTGCCGTCAGGCCCCTTGTATTCCCAGGTCATCTGCAGGTCGTTGGTCGTCAGGCAGTTGTGCTGCTGCAGGTCCTCGGGCGTGCGCGGCGCGTCGTGGCTCCGGAGGTACTCCGGGCTCGCGCAGACCACCCGGCGGTTGGGCGCGAGCTTGCGCGCGGCGAGCGAGGAATCTTCCAGCTCGCCGATCCGGATGGCGAGGTCGAAGCCTTCCTCGATCACGTTGATCGTGCGATCCGACAGGCTGAAGGCGAGCTGGATCTTCGGGTAGCGTGCGGCGAAGGGCGGCACCAGCGGCGCGATATGCTTGTGTCCGAACGAGGCGGGCAGCGCGACCTTGAGCAATCCCTGCGGTTCGACGCGCTTGGCTGCCGCCGCCGCGTCGGCGTCCTCGATCTCGCCCAGGATCCGGGCGCAGGCTTCGTGGTAGCTCGCGCCTTCGTCAGTGAGCGCTAACCGGCGTGTGGTTCGATTCACGAGACGAACGCCGAGCCGCGCCTCCAACGCTGCCAGCCTGCGGCTCACGACTGCGGTTGAAACGCCGAGGTCGCGCGCAGCGGCCGAAAGGCTGCCCGCGGCGACTACTTTCGCAAACACCGACATCTCGTAAAGGGAGTCACCCACAAGGCTCGCCTATTTTTGCTATAATGGCAAAGGAGTTTTTCAATGGTACGAGATTGTATATCGTTCCGCAAAACCGTAGATTTGATGCACCGCAGCAGCGTACGTGGCAATGGGGCAATCGCTGCGGACAGGATTCAAGAACGCGC
>DATIYN010000047.1:0-7812 GCA_035517595.1 Burkholderiales bacterium | reverse complement strand
CGTGATCATGATCGAGCACATCATGCAGGCGGTGATGAAGTTCTCGCAGCGCGTGGTGTGCCTGGACGCGGGCCGCATCATCTGCGAAGGGCCGCCCGCCGCCATCGTCTCCAACGCCGAAGTGCAGAGGGCATACCTTGGCGCTTGAGCTCGCCGTCAGCGGCGTGGACGCCGGCTACGGCGCCGTGCGGGCGCTGCACGATTTTTCGTTGCACGTGAGCGACGGCGAGACCGTGGCCCTGCTCGGCACCAACGGCAACGGCAAGAGCACCTTGATGAAGTGCGTGATGGGGATGGTGCGTCCCACGAAGGGAAGCATTTCGCTCTCCGTCGGCGAACGGAAATTCGATTTGACCAGGCTTTCGACAGAACAGATCGTGAACCTGGGCGTGGCGCTGGTGCCCGAGGGCCGGCGCCTGTTCCCGCGGCTCACGGTCGAGGAGAACCTGCTGCTCGGCGCGTTCCGCCCGCAAGCGCGCGCCGACATCGACCGCAACCTCGCGCTGTGCTACGAGACCTTCGAGGTGCTGCAGGACCGCCGCCGGCAGCTCGCGGGCTCCATGTCCGGCGGCCAGCAGCAGATGCTCGCGATCGCGCGCGCGCTCATGAGCTCGCCGAAGCTGCTGCTCGTCGACGAGCCCTCGGTGGGCCTGTCGCCGCTGCTCGTCTCCAGCACGGTGACCATGATCAAGCAGCTCAAGCAGCGCCACGGCCTCACGGTGCTGATGGCCGAGCAGAACTTCCACCAGGCGATCCGCATCGCCGACCGCGGCTACATCGTCGTGCACGGCGAGATCGTGTTCGAGGGCAAGTCGGTCGCCGAGCTGGAGAGCAATCCGCTGGTCAAGAACTACTACCTCGGCGCGGCCGGCTGAGCAAGGAGGCGAGCATGGCGCAACCCACCACCAGGATCGCGCGCCACACGGCGCAGGCGATCTTCGTACGCGGCGCGAGCCTCGTGGACGAGCTGATCGGCAAGCTGACCTTCACCGAGATGATGTACTTCCAGCTCATGGGCGCGCGGCCGGCGCCGGCGCAGACGCGCATCCTGGACGCGGTGCTGGTCACGCTCATGGAGCACGGCATCACGCCCTCGAGCATCGTCTCTCGCCTCATCTACGACTCCTGCCCGGAGGGCGTGCAGGCGGCGATCGCGGCGGGCCTGCTCGGCGTCGGCAGCACCTTCATCGGCACGATGGAGGGCTGCGCGGCCAACCTCGAGGAGATGCTGGCGGCCCCCGAGGGCGAGGCCGCGCGCGCCAGGGCGATCGCGCAGCGCGTGCGCGCGGCGAAGCAGGCGATCCCGGGCTTCGGCCATCCGCACCACAAGCCCGACGACCCGCGCTCGCCGCGCCTGCTCGCGGTGGCCGAGGAGGCGGGCGTGCCCGGCCGGCACATCCGTGCGCTGCGCCTGCTCGCGAAGGAGGTCGACGCCGCCTGGGGCCGGCACCTCACCGTCAACGCGACGGGCGCGGTCGCCGCGCTGCTCGGCGAGATCGGCATCCCGGCGCCGGTGATGCGCGGCGTCGCCGTCGTGAGCCGCGCCGCGGGCCTGGTGGGGCACATCCGCGAGGAGCAGGTCGAGCCCTCCGCGCGCTTCATCTGGAGCACCGTGTCCGAGCGCATTCCCTACGCGGGCAAGTGAAGCGATGATGACCGGCGAGCGCCGGCCGGTCGACGCGGCCGCGGTGTCCCTGATGGTGCTGCTGTGCGCGATCTGGGGGCTCGGCCACGTCGCGGCGAAGTTCGCGGGGCAGGGCATCTCGCTCGTGTTCCAGTCCGGGCTGCGCTCGCTGGTGGCCGCGGCGCTGCTGCTCGCCTGGGGCGCGTGGCGCGGGATCGCGTTCTGGGAGCGCGACCGCACGCTCGGGCCGGGCGTGCTCGCGGGGCTGCTGTTCGGCGCCGAGTTCATCTTCATCTTCGCGGGCCTGAAGACGACCGGCGCCTCGCGCATGGTGGTGTTCGTCTACCTGGCGCCCTTCATCACCGCCTTCGGGCTGCACTTCCTGATCCCGCAGGAGCGCCTGTCGGCGCGCCAGTGGGCGGGCGTGCTGATCGCCTTCGGCGGCGTCGCGCTCGCCTTCGGCGACGGTTTCGCCTCCGGGCGCGGCACGCTGATCGGCGATTTCTTCGGCGTGCTGGGCGCCCTGTTCTGGGCGCTCACCACGATCCTGATCCGCGCCACGCGGCTCGCGGCGATCGCGCCGGCGAAGACGCTGCTCTACCAGCTCGTCGTGTCGGCGCCGATGCTGCTCGCCGCCGCCTGGCTGCTCGGCGAGCCGGGCGTCATCAGGCTCACGCCGCCCGTGGTCCTCGCCTTCGCCTACCAGTGCGCCGTGGTCGCCTTCGCGAGCTACCTCGCCTGGTTCTGGCTCCTGCGGCGCTACCTCGCCGCGCGCCTTTCGGTCTTCACTTTCCTCACGCCGATCTTCGGCGTGCTGGCGGGCGTGCTGCTGCTCGGCGAGCCGATCACCGCGGTCTTCCTGGCGGCCGCGCTCCTGGTGGGCGCGGGCCTCGTGCTCGTCAACCTGAAGGCCTAGCTACCTCTGCATCGCCTCGCTCGCGAGCAGCTGGTCGAGGTCCTGGCGGCCCTGCAGCGAGACCGCGACGAGCTTCTTGACCTCGTTGCGGTGCGGCGCCTGCTTCGCGAGGAGATCCTCGTCGTGGCGGCGGAAGCGGGCGACGACGCGGCGCGCGGCGACGGGGCCGTGGTCGAGCGCGCGCAGGGAGGCTTCGGCGGCGTCGAGCGCGGAGCCGAAGGTCTCGCGCACCGCGGGCACGCCCATCTCGAGGTACTCGAAGGCGTCGGTGCGGCTGCGCGCGCGCGCAACGAGCTTGAGATGGCGGAAGTGCCGGCGCGCGAGCTTGACGATCTCCATGGCGCGCTCGGCGTTGTCCACGGCGACGACGAGCAGCCGGGCCTTGCGCGCGCCGGCGGCCTCGAGCAGGTCCAGGCGCGTCGCGTCGCCGTAGTAAGCCTTGGTGCCGAAGCGGCGCACGAGGTCGATCTGGTTGGGGTCGTGATCGATGATGGTGGCGCGGATCTTCATGCCCTCCAGCACGCGTTGCACCACCTGGCCGAAGCGGCCGTAGCCGGCGATGATCACCGGGTTCTGCTCGTCGATGGCGTCGGGCGCGCGCTCCCCGGCGCGCGCGAAGCGCGGCGCGAGCACGCGCTCGTAGAGCATCATGAGCAGCGGCGTGGAGAGCATCGAGGCCGCGACGGCGGCGTTCAGCAGGTCGTGCGTGCCTTTCGGCAGGATCCCGTCGGCGGCGCCGAACAGCACGAACGCGAACTCGCCCACCTGCGAGAGCGCGAGCGCGAACAGAGTCGAATCGGCGCGCCCGCAGTAGCCGAAGGTCTGCGCGATCGGGTAGAGCAGCAGGATCTTGATCGCGAGGATCGCGGCGACGACGGCGAAAATGAGCAGCGGCGCGCGCAGGAACAGCCCCAGGTCCACCGACATGCCGACCGCGATGAAGAACAGGCCCATCAGCAGGCCCTTGAACGGCTCGATGTCCAGCTCCAGCTCGTGCCGGTACTCCGAGTCGGCGAGCAGCACGCCGCCCAGGAAGGCGCCGAGCGCGGTCGAGAGGCCGACCACCTCCATGAGCGAGGCGATGCCGACCACGAGCAGCAACGAGAAGCCCACGAAGATGTCGCGCTGGCGCGCGTTCGCGATGTAGCGCAGCACCGGGCGCAGCAGCAGCCGGCCCGCGACGATGAGGCCGACGATCATGGCGAGCGCGGTGCCGGCCGTCTTCCAGTCGTGAATTCCGGAGTTGCCTTCTCCGGAAACAAAGCCCAGAAGCAGGATCAGGGGAATTACCGCGAGGTCCTGGAACAGCAGCACCGAGAAGCTCGCCTGGCCGCCCGGCGTGCCGAGCAGGCTCCGCTCCTGCAGCGAGGCGAGACCGATCGCCGTGGAGGACATGGCGATGCCCATGCCCGCGACGAGCGCGACTTTCGGCGCGAGGCCGACCGCCCAGCCGCCCAGCGCGACCGCCGCCGCCGTGACGATCACCTGCACGGCGCCCATGCCGAAGATCGACTTGCGCAGCTGCCAGACGCGCCGCGGGTTGAGCTCCAGGCCCACGAGGAACAGCAGCAGCACGACGCCGAACTCGGCGAAGTCGAGCACCGCCTCGGGCCGCGACACGAAGGCGAGGCCCCAGGGCCCGATCGCCATGCCGGCGACGAGGAAGCCGAGCACCGAGCCCAGGCCGAGGCGCGTGAACACGGGCACCACGAGCGCGCCGGCCGCGAGGTAGATCAGCGCCTGGTAGAGAAACCCTTGCTCGTGCATGGCCGCGCTCCGGAGGTCTTGGCGACGCTGATTGTAGAATCCCCCGATGCACACGCGCGCCGATCCGGCCGACTACAAGCTCGGCATGCGCAACCTCGCGGGCGCGGTCAACATCATCACCAGCACGAGCGGCGGCCTGCCCTGCGGCATGACGGCGACCGCCGTGTGCTCGGCGGCGGCCGAGCCGCCCACGGTGCTCGTCTGCATCAACCAGCTCACCGCGACGCATCGCGCGATCGCCGAGTCGGGCGTGTTCTGCGTCAACGTGCTGCGCCACGAGGACAAGGACCTCTCGACGCTGTTCAGCGGCGCGCAGAAAGGGGAGGCGCGCTTCCGGGCCGAGCAATGGACCCGGCTCGCGACCGGCGCGCCGGCGCTGAAGGACGCGCTGGTGTCCTTCGACTGCCGCGTGGTGAACCGCCTCGTGCACGGCACGCACACCATCTACCTCGGCGAAGTCCAGCAGCTCGCGGTCGGCCGCAAAGGCAAGCCACTGCTGTACTCGGACGGCCAGTACGCCAAGCTCGCTTCGCTCGCGCACGGAGAGCCGCTGCCCGAAGGCCTGGACTACTGGGGCGAGTAGGTGGAGGCGACGCCGCCCCAGGACGCCGTGCGTCCCCCTGCCGGGTTGGGGGAACTGTACTGGGGGTTCCTGTCCATCGGAGCTCGCTCGTTCGGCGGCGTGCTGCCCTGGGCGCACCGCGTGATGGTCGAAGAGCGCCGATGGATCGCGCCCGCGGATTTCGCCGAGGTGCTCGCGCTCTGCCAGTTCCTGCCCGGTCCCAACGTCGGCAACGTCTCGATCGTGCTCGGGCGCCGCTGGTTCGGGCCGGCCGGCGCCGCGGCGGCCTTCCTCGGGCTCATGGCGCTGCCGCTGGTCTGGGTGTTCGCGCTGGCGCTGCTCTACGCGGACCACGCCGCGTCGAACGGCGTGCGCGCGGTGGTCACAGGCGTGGGCGTCGCGGGAGGCGGCCTGTTCATCGGCACGGCCTGGAAGCTCGCCAGGCCGCTCGCGCAGAAGCCCTGGGCGCTCGCGCTTGCCGCGGGCTGCCTCGGCGTCATCGCGTTCGGGCGCGTGTCGCTGTTCCTCGTGCTGCCGGTGGCCGCGCTCGTCGGCGTCGCGGCCGCGCGCAAGGACCTGCTGTGATGTGGCAGATCGCCTTCTACTTCGCGCTGCTGTCGCTGGTTTCGGTGGGCGGCATTCCCTCGGTGATGCCCGAGATGCAGCGCCTCGTCGTGGAAGTCCAGGGCTGGATGAGCGCCGCCGAGTTCACGCAGATATTCGCGATCGCGCAGGCCGCGCCGGGCCCGAACGTGCTCGTGACCGCGCTCGTCGGCTGGAAGGTCGCGGGCATCCCGGGCGGCCTGGCCGCGCTCGCCGCGTTCTGCGTGCCGGCCGCGGCGCTCAGCTACGCGGTCGGCGGCTTCTGGGACCGCATGCGCGACGCACCGTGGCGCAAGGCGATCCAGCGCGCGCTCGTGCCGATCACCGTGGGCTTCGTCGCCTCGGGCGGCTACGTGCTCGCCACGCCGATGGGCGTCGACTGGCGCGCGGCCTCGATCGCGTCGGCGAGCGCCGTGGCGATCGCCGCTACGCGTGCGAACCCGCTTTGGTTCCTGTCCGCCGGCGGATTGGCCGGGTACTTCCTCTTCTAGCGGGGAACGCTCGCGGCGACGAGCGCGCCGCGGATCTCGCGTAGCTTCGCCTTCGCCTGCAGCGCGTTCTCGCGCCCCAGGCGGATCATGATCTTCTGCCCGGCCGAGGCCACCTCGAGCGCGGGATCGGCGAATTCATACAGCACCTTCGGGCGCGCCAGCTTCACGGGACCGGCCGGCTCGGGCGCGGCGATCAGGTCGTCCAGCGCCTCGATCAGGCGGTCGTTGAAGTAGCGGCCGGGAAAGCCGAGCTCCTGGTAGGCCTGCTGGAAAAGGGGATAGGCACGCACGTAGGCGGCGACGAGGGACTTTGCGTCGATCGCCTGCAGCGCGCGCAAGTAGGGCGAGTAGCGCGCGGCGTTTTCGGACGCGATCGCGGTTTCCTCGCCCTCGCCCGCCGCGCGGAACGCGCCGGGCACCGGGTTGAGCGGCATCATGCGCCGGGGCGTGCTCCGCCTCGGAAGGTTGTCGACCGTCGCGACGATGCGCGTGACGATGCCGCTCGGATAGACCAGCGCCTCGAACGCTTCGCGGCCGATCAGCGCGACCAGCATTTTGCGCAGCAGCGTGTCGCTCTCCGCGAGCCTCGGGAGCGACTCGGCTTCGGCCGGTGCCGGCAGCGGATGCAGGATCGCTGGCGGCGCCTCGCTCGGCGCCGCGGCCTTGGCCGGCGGCGCAGCCGCGGCGGGCGGCGCGGTCGGCGGCGCGGGCGGTTGCGATTCGAGCCGTCCCAGGAAAAACCAGGCGACACCCGCAGCCGCGGCGCACGCCGCGACGACGAGCAGCGCGTTGCGCGCGAACGCGTCGCGCTCGGGCCTCTGGTACGGGCGGTCGTCCGGGTCGGGCGCCATGGCCTGGCTCTCGCTACAGCGCCTTCGTCCAGAACTTGCGCGAGCGCGAGGCGAGCAGGGGCACCGCCTCGGCGAGGTACTTCTTGAACGCCGCGCCCGCCTGGTGCGCGTCGAACGCCTTCTGGTCGTCGTAGACCTCGTACAGCATCACCTTGGTCTTGTCCTCCGGATCCGCCAGCACGTCGAACTGCCGGCAGCCGGGCTCCGTGCGCGCGGCCTTGCCGTTCTCGACGACCTTCTTCATGAACGCGTCGACATTCTCCGGCTTGATCTGGATGTTCACCTGCAGCACCAGGCTCATGGCGTCTCCTCGTCCGGGGTCGAGAGCGCAGTGTACCGTTTGCTATAATTCGCCTCCGCCGCGCCCGTAGCTCAGCTGGATAGAGTACCTGGCTACGAACCAGGGGGTCAGGAGTTCGAATCTCTTCGGGCGCGCCACAAATTCAAGCGCTTGCTACTCCGCAGGCGATTCGCACTTCCGGGGCTGTGCCAAATTTGTGCCACTGGCACAGCCCTCGACAACCCTCAGGCTACTGAGACGCTCCGCATACGGGGCGAGATGCTCGGCACTCAGGTGCGCGTACCGGCGCACCATCTCCGCGCTCTCCCACCCGCCCAGCTCCTGCAGCACGTAGAGCGGTGTCCCGCCTTGCACGTGCCAGCTCGCCCAGGTGTGCCGCAGGTCATGCCACCGAAAGTCCGCGATCCCGACCCGTTCCAGGGCCGCGTACCACGCTTTGGTGCTGACTTGCCTAATCGGCCTACCCTTGAAGCTAAACACGTGCGTCGGGTGCTTCCCGAGCCTCCTACGGACGATCAGCACGGCTTCCGCATTGAGCGGCACCGCGATGGCCTTGCGGGCCTTCGCCTGGTCCGGGTGGACCCACGCGAGGCGCCTCACAAGATCCACCTGGCTCCACTCAAGGCCCGTGACGTTCGCACGCCGCAGGCCCGTTGCCAGCGAAAACGCGGCCATGTCCGCAAGGTGCTCCGGCAGC
>DATIYN010000046.1:0-8398 GCA_035517595.1 Burkholderiales bacterium | reverse complement strand
GCGGCGGGCCCCCCCGCATTGCAGCCTGGTGAACCTGGTCAGGTCCGGAAGGAAGCAGCCACAGCTGGATCCTGCAAGTGCCGGGGTCAGGCTCGCCTTATCGCTTCCGCGCGCAGCTAGAATCGACGCATGAGCTACCAGGTCCTCGCCCGCAAATGGCGGCCGCGCGATTTCTCGAGCCTGGTCGGCCAGGAGCACGTCGTGAAGGCCCTGCGGCACGCGCTCGAGCAGCAGCGCCTGCACCACGCCTACCTGTTCACCGGCACGCGCGGGGTCGGCAAGACCACGCTGGCGCGGATCCTCGCCAAGTGCCTGAACTGCGAGACCGGCATCACCGCGGCGCCCTGCGGCAAGTGCGGCGCCTGCACCGAGATCGACGGCGGGCGTTTCCCGGACCTCATCGAGATCGACGCGGCGACCAACACCGGCGTTGACGAGATGCGCGCGCTGCTGGACAACGCGGCCTACGTCCCGGTGCGCGGGCGCTTCAAGGTGTTCGTGATCGACGAGGTGCACATGCTGTCGCGCTCGGCGTTCAACTCGATGCTGAAGACGCTCGAGGAGCCGCCGGCGCACATCAAGTTCATCCTCGCCACGACCGACCCGCAGAAGATCCCGGTCACCGTGCTTTCGCGCTGCCTGCAGTTCAACCTGAAGCAGATGCCGCGCGCGGCGATCGTCGCGCACCTGGAGCGCATCCTCGCCGAGGAGAAGGTGGCGTTCGAGCGCGAGGCGCTGCCGCTGGTCGCGCGCGCCGCGGCGGGCAGCATGCGCGACGCGCTGTCGCTGCTCGACCAGGCGATCGCCCACGGCGCCGGCAGGCTGGCGGCGGAGGGCGTGCGCGACATGCTCGGCGCGGTCGACGAGACCTACCTGCTGCGCCTCATCGAGGCGCTCGGGGCGGGCGACGGCGCCGCTCTCGCCGCGGTCGCCGGCGAGATGCAGTCGCGCAGCCTGTCGTTCGACGTTGCGCTGCAGGACCTCGCGAGCCTCCTGCTGCGGATCACGCTCGCGCAGGCGGTGCCCGGCGCGCTCGACGAGGACCTGCCCGAGCGCGAGCGGATCGTCGCGCTCGCGCAGGCGATGGATCCCGAGACGGTCCAGCTCTGCTACCAGATCGCGCTCCAGGGGCGCAGCGACCTGCCGCTGGCGCCGGACGAGCATGCCGGCTTCCTCATGACGCTGCTGAGGATGCTGGTATTCCGCCCCGGCGAAGCCGCTCCGGCCGCGCGCAGGGACGAGCCCCGGCGCGAGCGTCCGCCCGAATTCGATGGCGACTGGGCGGCGCTCGTGCAGAAGCTGCCGCTTTCGGGCGGCGCGAAGGAGCTCGCGCGCAACACCGAGCTGCGCAGCCACTCGAACGGGGTGTTCGAGCTGACGCTGCAGAAGACGATGTCGCATCTCGCCGGCGAGGGCTACCGGGAGAAGCTTCAGGCCGCGCTCGCGGCGCATCTGGGCAAGCCCGCGCGCATCCAGGTGACGGCCGGCGAGGTGCGCGGCGCTACCGCGGCGGCGGTGGAGAGCGCCGAAAAGGGCGCCCGCCGCGCAGAGGCGGTGCGCGCGGTGCAGGGCGACAAGTTCGTGCAGGAGCTCGTCAACCTCTTCGACGGCAGAGTCGTCGATTCGACCATCCGGGAAAAACAGCGATGAAAGGCAATATCGGCCAGATGATGAAGCAGGCGCAGATGATGCAGGAGAACATGCGCCGGCTCCAGGAGCAGCTCGGCACGCTCGAGGTCGAGGGCCAGGCGGGCTCGGGCGCAGTGAAGGTGGTGATGACCTGCAAGCACGAGATGCGCCGGGTGAGCATCGATCCGTCGGTCGCCTCGGACCGCGAGATGCTCGAGGATCTCCTCGTCGCGGCGTTCAACGACGCCGCGCGCAAGGCGGAGGAGACCGTGAGCCAGAAGATGGGCAGCCTGACCGCGGGCCTGGGCCTGCCGGCGGGGCTGAAGCTGCCCTTCTAGAGATGAAGCGCGATGCGGCGCCCAGCCCGCCGGCGGGCCTCGAGCGGCTGATCGAGGCCCTGCGCGTGCTGCCGGGCGTGGGGCCGCGCTCGGCGCAGCGCATGGCGTACTACCTGCTGCAGCACGATCGCGCGGGCGCCGAGGCGCTCGGATCCGCGCTGGGCGAGGCGCTGCGCTCGGTGCGGCACTGCACGCGCTGCAACAACTTCGCGGAAGAAGAGACCTGCGCGCTGTGCCGCTCGCCCCGGCGCGACGCCTCGCTGCTGTGCGTGGTGGAGACGCCGGCGGACCTGTCCATGGTCGAGCAGACGCTCAGCTATTCGGGCCTGTACTTCGTGCTGATGGGGCGCCTTTCTCCTCTGGACGGCATCGGGCCGCGCGACGTGGGGCTCGACCGGCTGCTCGCGCGCGCGGCCGACGGCGTGGTCCAGGAGGTGATCCTCGCCACCAACTTCACGAACGAGGGCGAGGCGACGGCGCACTACATCGCCGAGATGCTGCGCTCGCGGGGCATCCGCGCGACGCGCATCGCGCGCGGCGTGCCGCTCGGCGGGGAGCTCGAGTACGTGGACCTCGGCACCATCTCCCAGGCGCTGCTGGATCGCCGCGGGGTATGAAGCGTCCGCGGCGGCGGCGCGACCGCCTCGGGGTATAGTTCGGGCTTCGCAACGAGGAGATCCCATGAGGAAATGGCTGGGCCTGGCGCTGTTGCTCGCCGCATGTTCGGCGGGCGCGCAGATCGAGAAGCGCGACGTGCACATCGCCGTGGGCGGCAAGTCGGCGCTGTACTACCTGCCGCTCACCATCACCGAGCGGCTGGGCTACTTCAAGGACGAGGGGTTGAACGTGCGCATCAGCGACTTCGCCGGCGGCACGCGCTCGCTGGAGGCGGTCGTGGGCGGCAGCGCCGACGTGGTGTCGGGCTCCTACGAGCACACCATCAACATGCAGTCGAGGAAGATCCACTTCCAGGCCTTCGTGCTCGCCGGCGCCTGCCCGCAGATCTCCGTCGGCATCGCCTCGGCGCGCGCCGCGAGCTACCACTCGCCCAAGGACCTGAAGGGGCTGCGCGTCGGCATCAGCGCGCCCGGCTCGAGCACCAACATGGTGATCAACTATCTCGCCTCCAAGGGCGGCCTCAAGCCGAGCGACTTCTCGGTGATCGGCGTGGGCGCAGGCTCGACCGTGATCGCGGCGCTCGAGCAGGGCAGGGTGGACGCGCTCTCGCAGACCGATCCGGCGATGACGATCCTCGAGAAGGACGGCAAGCTGAAGATCATCGCCGAGACGCGCACGCCCGAAGGCACGGAGAAGATCTTCGGCGGACCGATGCCGGCGGCGAGCCTCTACGCGCCGATCGAGTTCATCCGCAAGAACCCGAACACGGTCCAGGCGCTCACCAACGCGACGGTGCGCGCGCTGATCTGGATGCAGGAGGCCTCGCCGCAGCAGATCCTCGCGACGGTGCCGGAGGAGTACCTGCTCGGCAACAAGGCGATGTACCTTTTCGCGTACAACAACGTGAAGACCGCCTACTCGAAGGACGGCCTGATCCCCGAGGCCGGGGCGAAGACCACGCTGAGGACGCTCGCGACCTTCAATCCCGCGATCAAGCCGGCGGAGATCAACCTCTCGGAGACGTACACCAACGAGTTCGTGAAGAAGGCGCTCGCCAAGTACGGCAAGAAGAAATAGCGCGGCCATGCAGGCAGGGGCCCCGGCCCAGGCGCCGGTCCATCCGGCGCTCGCGCTGGAGAACGTCAGCGTCACCTTCGTCGCGGAGGCCGACGGCGCGCCGCGCTACACCGCGGTGCGCGACGCGACGCTCGTGGTGCGGCCGGGGGAATTCCTGTCGGTCGTCGGCCCCACCGGCTGCGGCAAGTCGACGCTGCTCAACGTCGCCGCCGGCCTGCTCGCGCCGTCCTCCGGCTCGGTGCGCGTCTTCGGCGAGCCGCTGCGCGGCCTGAACGCCAAGGCCGGCTACCTGTTCCAGAGCGAGGCGCTGCTGCCCTGGCGCACCGCGATCTCGAACGTGACCGCGGGGCTGGAGTTCCGGGGCCTGCCGCGGGCCGAGGCAGTCGCGAAGGCCGAAGGCTGGCTCGCGCGCGTCGGCCTGCGCGGCCACGGGCACCGCTATCCGCACCAGCTGTCGGGCGGCATGCGCAAGCGCGTCGCGCTGGCGCAGACGCTGATCCTGGATCCGCAGATCATCCTGATGGACGAGCCGTTCTCCGCGCTCGACATCCAGACGCGCCAGCTCATGGAGAACGAACTGCTGGAGCTGTGGTCGGCCGACCGCAAGTCGGTCGTGTTCATCACGCACGACCTGGAGGAGGCGATCTCGCTCTCCGACCGGGTGCTGGTGCTGTCGGCCGGGCCGGCTTCGCATCCGATCGGGGAGTTCGAGATCGACCTGCCGCGGCCGCGCGACGTGGCCGAGATCCGGCTGACGCCGCGCTTCATCGAGCTGCACACGCGCATCTGGCAGGCGATGAAGGTCGAAGTGCTGAAGGGCTATGAGCAGCAGAAGAACCAGTAAGGCGGCGCTGCGCGCCTGGCAGGCGCTGATGCTCGCGGCCCTGTTCGTGTTCTGGCAGGTCGCGACCAGCCCGACGCTGATTCCGCCGCTCTACTTCGACGATCCGAACAAGGCGGCATTCTTCTTCGGCCGGCCGCTCGAAGTGCTGGAGCGCATCTGGACCTGGTTCGTTTCCGGCTCGATCTACGAGCACCTCTGGGTGACGCTGGTCGAGACGGTGCTCGCGTTCGTCGTCGGGACGCTCGGCGGGCTCGCGATGGGCCTCTGGCTCGCCCTCAGCCCGACGGCGGCCGCGCTGCTCGATCCCTACATCAAGGCGGTGAACTCGATGCCGCGGGTGATCCTGGCGCCGATCTTCGGCGTCTGGTTCGGCCTCGGCATCGCCTCCAAGGTGGCGCTCGGGGTGACGCTGGTGTTCTTCATCGTCTTCTTCAACGTCTACCAGGGCGTGCGCGAGGTGAGCCCGACCGTGCTCGCGAACGCGCGCATGCTCGGGGCCGGCGAGCGACAGCTGCTGCGCCACGTCTACGTGCCGAGCGCGATGAGCTGGGTGTTCGCGAGCCTGCACAATTCCGTCGGGCTCGCGTTCGTCGGCGCGGTGGTCGGCGAGTACCTGGGCTCCTCCAGCGGCGTCGGCTACCTGATCCTGCAGGCCGAAGGCACGTTCGACATCAACAGCGTGTTCGCGGGCATCCTCGTGCTGACCGCGTTCGCGCTGATCCTGGACTGGATGGTGACGGCCGCCGAGCGGCGGCTGATGATCTGGCAACCCCGAAGCGGAGAAACGGAGAGGATATGAGACTGAAGCTGCTGCTCCTGCTCGTCCTGGCGCACGGCGCCGCGCTTGCGCAGGGCTATCCGGCGAAGCCCGTGAAGGTGCTCATCCCCTATCCGCCGGGCTCCACGCCGGACATCGTGGGGCGGACGGCGGCGGGAAAGCTCCAGCAGGCGCTCGGCCAGCCCTTCGTCGTCGAGAACCGCACCGGGGCCGGCGGCAACATCGCCGCCGAGGCCGTCGCCAAGTCCGCGCCGGACGGCTACACGCTGCTGATCGGCATCAACGGGCCGGCGGCGATCAACAAGTTCCTCTACAAGAACCTTGCGTACGATTCGGACAAGGACCTGCAGCCGATCTCGCTGCTCGCCTCGTCGCCGCAGATGCTGGTGGTCACGCCTTCGATCGAGGCCGCGGACTTCAAGTCCTTCATCGCGTACCTGAAGAAGAATCCCGGGCGGCTGTCCTACGGCTCGGTGGGCAGCGGCAGCGCCTCGCACCTGACGATGGAGCTGCTCAAGAGCGACGCCGGCGTGTTCGTCGTGCACATTCCGTACCGCGGCTTTCCGCCCGCGGTCACCGACATGCTCTCGGGGAACATCCAGACCATGTTCGCGGTGATTCCCGCGGTGCTGCCGCAGGTGCGGGCCGGCAGGCTGCGCGCCCTCGCGGTCACCGGCCGGCAGCGCAGCGCGCTCGCGCCCGAAGTGCCGAGCGTCGCGGAGCTCGGCTATCCGCAGCTCGAGTCGCTTGCCTGGATCGGCCTGCTCGCGCCCGCGGGCACGCCCGCCGAGATCGTGAACCGCCTCTACGCCGAGGCGGCGAAGGGCATGCACGCGGCGGACGCGCGCGAGCTGCTCGGCAAGCAGGGCTTCGACGTGATCGCGGGCACGCCCGCGGAATTCGCCGCCTGGATCCGCGCCGAGCAGGCGAAGTGGTCCAGGATCATCCGCGTGAGCGGCGCGGTCGCCGACTAGCGCGCGCGGCGCTACCGGTCGAATTCGTCGCGAAACGCCGCGGGCAGGCCGAGCGCCGGGTGCAGGAAGCTCTGCGGCACCTGCGCGTTCTCCGGCGCGGGGACGCGGATCCTGTCGGCCAGCAAGGCGTCGACCTGCGGCTCGATCGGCCTGGCGTAGTCGATGATGTCGACGCGCGGCTCGAACGGGCGCAGCGACTCGTACTCGTAGCCGAGCTGCTGGCTCTCGATCAGCGTCGGCACCTGCAGCCAGCCGGCGAGATTGGCGATCCCGGTCTCCGGGGCAAAGAGCAGCTTGCAGCGGGCGAGCGCGCCGAGCTCGAACTCGAGCAGGGACGCCTTGCCCGCGAGCTCGAAGGTGGAAGGCGCGCCCGGCACCGGCCGCGTGCCCTCGGGGTGGCCGTAGCAGATCACGGGCAGGGCGAGATGCGCGGCCGCGGCACGCACCAGGGGCAGCACGCGCTCGGCGTTCGTGTCGCGGTCCGGCTTGGCCGGGACGCGCCGGACCTGCACGCCGACGTGAGGCTGCACGGCGGGATTGCCGGCGACGAAAGCCGCCGGCTTGTAGGTGGGCACGATCGTGTTGGGAGGAAACGGGAGCGCGGGCGCCCAGGGCACGTGCAGCGAGGTCAGCGGGAAATCCCAAGGCGTTTGCGGCCGGTAGGGATGGAAATACCGCGCCTTTACGGCGCGCCGGATCGCTCGCTCGATTCCCGCTAGGCGCGTGTAGAAGGCGTGATCCGGAGATTCGATCTCGACGCGACCGTTCCTGAACGCGACGCTCTTCCACGGGTCGGGCGAAGTGCCGAAGGACAGCCCGAACAGCACCTCGGTGCCGCCGTGCTGCGCCTTCAGCGCGTCGATCTGCCGGAAGAATTCCGGGTCCGCGATCGCGGCGCCGGGAGGGTAGAGCTCGGGGCGCCGGGCCGGAATCGTCCAGCCGTTGCGAAGCCAGGGCTCGATCGCGCCGAGGAAGAAGCGCACTTCGAAGCCGAACTCGCCGAGATAGGGCGGCAGGATCGCGTATTCGTCCGCCGTCGAGTGGCGCGATAGCGCGATCTGCGGCGCGTCCGCGGGCGTTTTGCCCCGGTAGGCGTCCGCCAGCAGGCGATGGATGGCGGCGGTGGTGGCTGGCGTGGCGTCCATCTCAGGGCTCCCTTGGCTTCACTGCGGCGGCGAGACGAATGTTGTTTGACACCCTTTGGTTACGCCAGCTATAATCTTTTGCTCTTCGGGCGCGGGGTGGAGCAGTCTGGCAGCTCGTCGGGCTCATAACCCGAAGGTCATAGGTTCAAATCCTATCCCCGCAACCAACTGCATCTTTGCAGGCTGGTGATAGGCCGGAAGGTCGCTCTTTAACAATTCGCAGCCGATAGGTGTGGGCGCTCGATGCGGAAGGCTTATGCATCTAGCAGCCTACAACTTAAGTACACGCAAGCAGTAAAGCATTACCTCGTTTACTTTGAGTGTAGGTGCAGTAAAAGCATTGCCAAGCAGAGATTAAACTGAAGAGTTTGATCCTGGCTCAGATTGAACGCTGGCGGCATGCCTTACACATGCAAGTCGAGCGGCAGCGCGGGGGCAACCCTGGCGGCGAGCGGCGGACGGGTGAGTAATACATCGGAACGTGTCCTTTCGTGGGGGATAACCAGTCGAAAGACTGGCTAATACCGCATGAGATCTCACGATGAAAGCGGGGGACCGCAAGGCCTCGCGCGATTGGAGCGGCCGATGTCGGATTAGCTAGTTGGCGGGGTAATGGCCCACCAAGGCGACGATCCGTAGCTGGTTTGAGAGAACGACCAGCCACACTGGGACTGAGACACGGCCCAGACTCCTACGGGAGGCAGCAGTGGGGAATTTTGGACAATGGGGGCAACCCTGATCCAGCCATGCCGCGTGTGTGAAGAAGGCCTTCGGGTTGTAAAGCACTTTCGGCCGGAACGAAATCGCGCGGATCAATAACCCGCGTGGATGACGGTACCGGAAGAAGAAGCACCGGCTAACTACGTGCCAGCAGCCGCGGTAATACGTAGGGTGCGAGCGTTAATCGGAATTACTGGGCGTAAAGGGTGCGCAGGCGGCGTCGCAAGTCAGGCGTGAAATCCCCGGGCTTAACCTGGGAATGGCGCTTGAAACTA
>DATIYN010000045.1:0-4005 GCA_035517595.1 Burkholderiales bacterium | reverse complement strand
GCCGCCATAGGAATACGGGTAGCTAGAAGAGTAGGGGTCGTAGCCGCCGTACATGCTGCCCGAGGGCGAGGGCTGGGTGTAGTACGAAGCCGTCATCGCCCGCTGGCGCCGCTGCCAGTCGAGCTCGTCGTAGTAGGCCTGCTGCGCGAAGCGGCGCTCGGCCCAGGTGCGCACTCCGGGGTCCATGCCCATCACGGAGATCCTGTCTTCCACGGGTTGCGCCAAGCCGGCCGCGTGCGGGGGCGGGCTGTTGGAGTAGTTGACCCGGCCCTGGTCGTCGATCCACTTGTAGACGTCCGCGTGCGCGGCCGTGGCCGCGGCGGCGAGAAGGAGCGCGGCGATGAGGCGCGGCGTCATGCGTAAAGCATAGTCCGTGCCGCCGGAGATGGCGGGACTGTTACAAGTGTCGAGCGCAGTCCTGACGGCGCGCTGTCGCTTTCCGGCGTCTTTGCCCGCGCGCGGCGCGCGCGTAGGATGAGCTGGTACTCAACGCAAAGGAGGTCTTCCCCATGTGCTACGAGTACGAGGAGTACCTGCAGTGGCGCGCGCAAGAGGCGCGCCGGGCGCTTGCGGACGAGCGCAAGCGCATCGAACAGGAAGCAGCTTCGGGCAAGCCGGAGGGCGACAGGGCGCCGCAGCAGCCCGAGCCGGTACCGGCCTGACCGAGCCTGCAGTTCCTGGACCCCGCCGCCCGGCGGGGTTTTCGTTTCCGGAGCCGCCGAGCCGCGCCCGAGTCAGCTCAGCTCGAGCTTCCGGCCGTTCATCCTGCCGCGCCAGGTCTTGCCCCCGGTGGTGATCGTGACTTCGCGGCCGCACACCTTGCCCTCGATTGCCTGCGTGCGGCCCTCCGAGGTCAGCGTGCCGGAAAGCTTCTGGAAGCTCTGCTTCAGCTCGAACTCGCCCTGCGGCAGCGCGTAACGGCCCGCAACCTGCGCGGGCACGATCCAGAGGTAGGCCGTGCACCAGGTGGCTTGGCAGCCCTGCTCGGGCGTCACGACCTGCTTTTCGTCGTACTCCCAGTCGTCCATCGTGAAGCTGTTGGTGACGATGCGCGTACCAGGGCGCATCTTGAGCAGCTTCGGCCGCAACTTCAGGTTGATGTCGGGCAGCAGGAACATCGTGACGACGGAGGCCTTCGAGAAGTCGGTCTTGAAGAAGTCGCCGCGCACGAACTTCGCCTTCTTCGCGACGCCCGCCTTGCCGGCGTTCTCGCGCGAGAGCGCGACCATGTCCGGGTTGAACTCTACGCCCATCGCGCGCGCGCCGCGCTTCGCGGCGGTGATCACGGTGCGGCCGTCGCCCGAGCCCAGGTCCACCACGAAGTCGCGCTTCGTGACCTTCGCCATGTCGAGCATGCGATCCACGAGCGCCTGCGGCGTGGGTACCCAAACGACGTCCTTGCCGGCCTGTCCCGAATGGGGCTCGAAAGCGGGCTCGGCCTGGACTTTCTTGTCCGTCGCCTGCGCGAGCACGAACGAGGCAGAGGCGGCGAGGAAGAGGGCAAGCGCGGGGCGGGCGAGGGCGGGCATCTCAGGGGTTCCGGATCGCAGAAAGCGGAATTCTACGCAGGCGCGGGCTCAATCCGCGAGCCGCTGGTGCAGCCATTCGGCGACGCCGAGCGCGCGCGCGTCGTCGCCGACGCGGCCCACGACCTGCACGCCGACGGGCAGCCCGTTCGGGCCCTTCGCGCCCGGCACGTTGATCGCGGGCGTGCCGAGCAGCGACCAGATGCGGCAGAACACGGGATCGCCGGTCGCATTCAGACCCTTCGGCGCCTCGCCGGGGGCGCTGGCCGTGAGCACGACGTCGGCGTCGTCGAACACCTCGCCGAGCCTCGCGCGGCATTTCGTTTCGAGCGCGCGCGCCTCGTCGTAGCGCCCGTTCGTCACCTTGCCCGCGGCCTCGATGAGCTTCCTCAGCGTGTCGCTCAAGGCATTCCAGCGGTGCACGCGGTCGCTCGCGAGCGAGCGGTACGTCTCGTAGTTCTGGATGTCCGACTGCGCCTGCCGCAGCTCCGCGAACTCCGCCGGCAGGTCGATTTCCTGCACGAGCGCGCCCGCCTTCGAGGCCGCCTTCGCCGCGCGCCCGAGCGCGGCGTCGGTCTCGGGCAGCGCCGCGGGCCATTCGTAGGTGCGGCAGAGCGCAATGCGCGGCGCGCGCTCGAGCGCCTCGGGCACGAGCTCGCGCCCGCAAAGCGCGCCCACGAGCAGCGCCGCATCGCCGGGCGAGCGCGCGAGCGCGCCGATCGTGTCCAGGCTTTCGGCGAGCAGCTTCGCGCCCATGCGCGGCAGCAGGCCGAAGCTGGGCTTGTAGCCCGCGATGCCGCAGAAGGACGCCGGCCGCACGATCGAGCCCGCGGTCTGCGTGCCGAAGGCGAGCGGCGCCATGCCATCGGCCACCGCCGCGGCCGAGCCGCTCGAGGAGCCGCCGGGCGTGTGCGCCGGGTTGCGGGGGTTCGCCGTCTTGCCCGGATAGAACCAGGCGAACTCGGTGCTCGCCGTCTTGCCGAGGATCACGGCGCCCGCTTCGCGCGCAAGCGCGACCACCGCCGCGTCCCAGGCCGGGCGGTGTCCCGCGTAGGCCTTTGAACCGTACGCGGTCGGCATGTCGGCGGTGTCGATGATGTCCTTCACGCCGATCGGCAGCCCGTGCAGCGGCCCGCGCACCGGCCCCATGTCGAGCGCCTTCGCCTGCGCGAGCGCCGCGTGCGGGTCGAGGTGGATCCAGGCGCCCACGGTCTTCTCGCGCTCGTCGATGCGCTCCAGGCACGCGCGCACGAGCGCCTCGGCAGTGATTTCGCGCGCGGCGAGCCTGCGCGCGGCCTCGCGCGCGCCCAGTTCGTTCAGCTTCGGCATGGAGTTTCTCCCCCGGGAGCGGCGAGATTACACCCGATGCGCTACTTTCCGATCCTGGAACGGAGGAGCGAGATGGCGCAAGCGAGCCTGCTGCACGGCGTCCGCGTGGTCGAGGCGGCCTCGATGATCATGGTGCCCTCGGTCGGCGCGCTGCTCGCCGACTACGGCGCCGAGGTGGTCAAGATCGAGCCGCCGGAGGGCGACCTCAACCGGCGCGGGCACCACACGCCCGGCATGCCCGTGCACCCGGCCAACTACGAGTACTGCTTCCTGCCCGACAACCGCGGCAAGAAGAGCCTCGCCATCGACCTGAAGGCGCCCGAGGCGCGCGGCCTGTTCCGCAAGCTGATCGAGAACGCCGACGTGTTCCTCACCAACCACCGGCCGCAGGCGCTCGAGCGCCTCGGCATGACCTGGCCCGAGCTGCGGGCGATCAACCCGCGCCTCGTCTACGGCATCGGCACCGGCTTCGGCGACGCGGGGCCGGAGGCGGACCGGCCGGGCTTCGACTCGGTGTCGTACTGGTCGCGCTCGGGAATGGAGGCGAGCCTGTTTCCGCTCGAGGGCTGGCTGGGCTCGCTCGGCTACGGCTCGGGCGACCATCCCACGGGGATGGCGCTCTTCTCGGCGGTGCTGATGGCGCTGCTCGCGCGCGAGCGCAGCGGCAGGGGCACGCGCGTGTCCTGCTCGCTGCTCGCCGCGGGCGCCTGGTCCAACGCGGTGATGCTCCAGGCGAAGCTGCTCGGCGCGACGTTCCTGGAGCGCAGGCCGCGCGAGCAGGCGCGCAGCTTCACCTCGGTCTACTACCGCGCGGCCGACCGGCGCATCTTCAAGATGTCGATCGTCAACCACCAGCGCGACTGGCCGAAGGTCTGCGCCGCGCTCGGGCGGCCCTCGCTCGCGGCCGACCCGCGCTACGCGACGCTCGAGGACCGGCGCGAGGAAGGGCGCATGGCCGAGCTGATCGCGATCTGCGACGGCGTCTTCGGCGGGCGGCCGATGGCCTATTGGGAAGAAAAGCTGCGCGAGGCGGACGTGCCGTTCTCGGTGCTCTCCACCTACGACGAGGTGGTGGCCGATCCGCAGATGGCCGCGAACCGCGTGTTCACCGAGTTCGACGATCCGGAGCTCGGCCGCGTGCGCACGATCG
>DATIYN010000044.1:0-4357 GCA_035517595.1 Burkholderiales bacterium | reverse complement strand
CATCTCCCGCTCGACACAGTCTAGCGGAGCCCGAATGCCCGGGCAATCACTTCCAGCGCTCGGCGGCCTGGTCGTCGGAGGCCTTGGCCTCCACCCAGCGCGAGCCTCTGGCAGTCTGCTCCTTCTTCCAGAACGGCGCCTGCGTCTTCAGGTAGTCCATGATGAACTCGCAGGCGGCGAAGGCATCGCCGCGATGCGCGCTCGCCACGGCCACCATGACGATCTGGTCGCCGGGCTTGAGCGCGCCGTAGCGATGGATCACCGTGCAGTCCATCACCTGCCAGCGTCCCTTCGCCTCCTCGACGATCTTCTCGATCGCGCGCTCGGTCATGCCCGGATAGTGCTCGAGCGTCATCGGCACCTCCCGAACCACGCCCACGAAGCTGGCGACGGCGCCGATGCTGCGGCTCTGGCGCGACAGCTTCCGGACCTCGGCGCCGAGCTCGAAATCCTCCCGCTGCACCGCGATCTTCATCCGCCGGTCACCGGGGGAAAGAACGCCACCTCGTCGCCCGCCTTGACGGCGGCCGCAGGCTGCACCATGTCCTGGTTGACGGCCGCCCGGAGCAGCGCCTTTTCGGCGAACGCGTTCTCGTAGATGCCGCCGCGGCTGCGCAGGTGGCTGCGCAGCGCGGCCACGGTCGCGACGCCGGCCGGCAGAACGATCTCCTCGGCCTCCTTGCCGATCTTCTCGCGCAGGCTCGCGAAATAGAGGATGCGGACCTTCTTCACCGGTACAGCTCCGAATAGGGCAGGAAGCGCACCTGGTCGCCCTTGCGGATCGCCGCACCCGCCGGATTGTCGACCAGCCCGTCCGCCCAGGCCACGGAAGTCATCACCGCGGAATCCTGCGTCGGATACAGCTCCAGGCCGCCCTGCGCGTTCCATTTTACGCGCAGGAATTCGCGCCGCGCGTCGGGCTCCGGCCAGTCGAAGTCCGCGCGCGCGAAGACGGAACGCGGCGCCACCTCGGCGATTCCCTGGGTCTTGAGAAGGAACGGCCGCACGAAGATCAGGAAGGTCACGAAGCTGGACACCGGATTGCCCGGCAGCCCGATGAACGCCGCGTCCATCACCTTGCCGAAGGCGAGCGGGCGCCCGGGCTTCATCGCGATGCGCCACATCAGCAGCGAGCCCTCGGCCTCTACGGCCGGCTTCACATGGTCCTCTTCGCCCACGGAAACGCCGCCGGAGGTGACGATCACGTCGTTCTCCGCCGCGGCGCGGCGCAGCACCTCGCGCGTCGCCTGCAGCGTATCCGGCACGATGCCGTAGTCGCGCACCTCGCAGCCGAAGGCGCGCGCGAGCGCGATCAGCGTGAAGCGGTTGGAGTTGTAGATGCGCCCCGGCGCGAGCGGTTCGCCGGGCATCACGAGCTCGTCGCCCGTGAAGAACAGTCCCATGCGCACGCGCCGGCGCACCGGCAGCGCCTGGATGCCGACCGAGGCTGCGAGCCCGGCGTCCTGCGGCTGCAGGTGCCTGCCCGCGGGCAGGATCTGCCCGCCCCTGCGGATATCGCTGCCGGTCAAGCGGATCCACTCACCCCGCCGGGGACGTTTCTTGACTCTCACATCCTGACTCTCTACTTCGCAGAACTCCTGCATCACAACGGCGTCCGCGCCCGGCGGCACGGGCGCGCCGGTGAAGATGCGCGCCGCGGTCCCGGGCTCCAGCTGCTTGCCGACAGATCCTGCGGGAATTCTTTGCGCGATCTTCAGCTTCTTTTCCAGGGAATCCAGATCGGAAAGGCGCACTGCATACCCGTCCATCGCGCTGTTGTCCATCGGCGGCACGTCCATGGACGAGGTCTGCGGCGCCGCGAGCACGCGGCCGGCCGCCTCCATCGTCGGCACCTGCTCCACCTCCGCGATCGGGCTCGCGCCCGCGAGCAGCTGCGCGAGCGCCTCGTCCACGGAGAGCAGGCCCTTGTTCACCCAAGCCTCAGGTGGGAGAGGATGAACTTCGCGATCGTCTCGTGATCGTCGAGCGCGAGCAGGGGGAGCCTGGTCTCGATCTTCGTGTCCGACGCCACCGCGACGATGTCCGTGTCCTGGGGGTGGAGCAGGCCTTCGCCCGTCACGGCGCGCCAGACCTCGAGCTTCGGAATCGGCGCGAACTTGAATCCCTCGACGAGCAGCAGGTCGCAGGGGGACAGTCGCTTCACCTGCTCGCCGAACGAGGGCTCCTGCGCGCCGCGCAGCTCGTGCATGAGCACCCAGCGGCGCGACGAGGTCACGAGTACTTCCGCCGCGCCTGCGTGCCGGTGGCGGTACGAATCCTTGCCGGGCACGTCGACGTCGAAGGTGTGATGCGCGTGCTTCACGAGCGACACGCGCAGGCCGCGCTGCACGAACAGCGGGATGAGCTTTTCGATCAGCGTCGTCTTGCCGCTGCCAGACCAGCCGGCAAAACCGAACGTCTTCATGGTCTCTCTTCTAGGCGGTGGCGCCGCCGCAGGAGCTCCCCGCCCCTGCGGTGCATCCCAGGCAATGGGCGTCGAATTGTATCGGGCGCGAGAGCACCCTGTCGAAGTCGAAGTCGTGGATGCTCAGCCGGCGGCCCTTCGCGTCGACCGCGTCCATCTCCAGCATCTGGTTGAAATCGCAGTCGTAGACGCGGCCGTCGTGGCCGACGCTCACGAGGCTGCGGCACATGACGCCCTCGGCGGCGGCCGGGTTGAACGCGGCGAGCAGCTTGTCGAGGTACGCCTCGTACTGCCCGGACTTCTCCAGGTGCAGCCGAAAGCGGTTGATCGGCATGTTGGTGATCGTGTAGAGGCTGTTGAAGACGAGGCCGTGCTTCGCCTTCAGCTCGCGCTTGTAGTCGGCCTCGAGGCCCGCCTGCGCCGCGGGCAGGTAGGGACCCACCGGGTTGTAGACGAGGTTCAGCGCGAGGCCGCTGCCCTCCACGCCGTAGCCCATGGCATTGAGCCGCCGCATCGCCTCCACGCTCTTGGCGAACACGCCCGCGCCGCGCTGCGAGTCCGTGAAGAACTGCTGGTAGTAGGGCAACGACGAGATCACCTCGACGCGGTGCCGCGCGAAGAATTGCGGCAGGTATTCCTTGCCCTCCTTCGTCTGCGGATGCCCGTCGAGCTGCACGGTGAGGTTGTGCCGCACCATGACGTGCTTGCCGAGCGCGACCGCGCGCTCGACGAAGCCGTCGAAGCCCGGATGCAGCTCGGGCGCACCGCCGGTGATGTCGAGCTTCGCGATCTGCGGGTGCCGCTCCAGGATCTCCAGGCACTTCGCGATGTCCTCCGGCGACATCTTCTCCGTGCGGCTCGGCGAGGCGTCGACGTGGCAGTGCCGGCAGACCTGGTTGCAGGTCTTGGTGATATTCACCTGCAGCGTGTCGACGTTCGCAGGCGCGATCGCGATGCCACGCTCGCGCAGCAGCGCGTCGAAGTCGTACTTCGACCTCGGCCGGACCGGCTTGAGCTGGAGCGCGGACTTCAAAGGACCATCTTTTCGAGGTGGTTCTGCATCTGCACCGAGTGCACGAGCGTGATGCCGGCGAGCATCACCGCGGCCACGTGCACCGCCTCCATCATCTGCTCGGGGTTGGCGCCCGTCTCCAGGCACTGCGTGGTGTAGGCGTCGATGCAGTAGGGGCACTTCTGCGCGTGCGCGACGGCGAGGGCGATCAGCGCCTTCTCGCGCTTGGTCAGCGCGCCGTCGGCGCCCGTCACATCGCCGTAGTACTTGAAGAAGTCGTCGGCGAGCTGCTTGCCGTGCTTGCCGATGTCGCCGAACTTCTTGAGATCTTCCGATGCGTAGTAGTCGCTCATGGTGATCCTTCAAACGCTCTTCTGCAGGCGATATTCCGGCCCTTGGGCGATGCGCCTGTAATACGACCGCCATGCTGCTGAACCCTCGGGCCAGTTGGCGAGGAATTCGCCGCGCCAGCGCGCATCGTCGTAGTAGACAGAAAGTGAGTCGACGAAGACCCCGCCGACTTTACAGCCGTAGAGCGGCGGATGCGCCGACCGCGCCGGGCTGATCCGGGTGAGCAATCCATGGCACGCCCCCTTGGCGTTGGGCATGCCCGTAGCGCCGTTGTTCGCGACCACCTGCGCGCCTGCGGGATCGATCCGACGGATGGCCGGCAGGCAGGTATGCGTGCTGGCGAAGATATCCACTTGCGCCTGCGCAAAAGCGCCGGCGCGCCACGGCGCGTCGCGCGGATCGTCGAGCGCCGCAGGGTCGAAGCGCCAGCCCGCGAGGGATTCCGCGTCGCCGTGCACGACGCCCACGCGCGCACCGCCCACGCGAAAGCGCGCGACCATCGGCAGCGCCAGAATCCTCGCGAGCAGGTCCGGATGCCGGGCGGCCGTCTTCTTGAGCCGAGCGTGGAT
>DATIYN010000043.1:0-10878 GCA_035517595.1 Burkholderiales bacterium | reverse complement strand
GCGACACCATGGGCGAGATGGATTTCTACTACGCGGCGGCCGACGTCGCGGTGATCGGCGGCTCGTTCCGGCCGCTCGGCGGGCAGAACCTCATCGAGGCTTGCGCGGCGGGCACGCCCGTCGTGCTCGGCCCGAGCATGTACAACTTCGCGGAAGCCACGCGCCTCGCATTGGAGGCGGGAGCGGCGGTCCGGGCGGAAAGCGCCGCGCACGCCATTCGCATGGCTCTGCAGCTTCTATCGAATATCGAGGAGAGGGAAAAAATGGGCGCCGCGGGCCGGGCGCTGTGCGCGGCGCACCGCGGCGCGACGCGCCGGCACCTGGAGTACTGCGAGGAGCTGCTCGGGCGGCGGGGCTAGGGCTCGAGCGCCGCGTTCGTCTGCTCGAGGTCCTGTTCGCTCAGGCTGGCGGCGGCGGCCTTGAGCCGGAAGTGGTTCATGATCGTGCCGTAGCGCGCCTGCAGCAGGTCGCGCCGCGTCGAGAACACCTGCTGCTGCGCGTTCAGCACGTCGATGTTGATGCGCACGCCGACCTCGTAGCCGAGCTTGTTGGAATCCAGCGCGCTCTGCGAGGACACGAGCGCCTGCTCGAGCGCGCCCACGTTGGCGATGCCGTTGATGACGAGCAAGTAGTTCTGCTGCGCCGAGAGCGCGCTCGTGCGCTTCGCGTTCTCCAGGTCCTGCTTCGCCTTCTCGTAGTTGGCCGCGGCCTCGCGCTCGCGCGAGCTGATCGCGCCGCCCTGGTAGATCGGCACCGCCAGCTGCAGGCCGAAACTGCCCAGGTTCAGCTGCGCGCTGTTGGCGGTGATTGTCGAGCCCGTTTGGAGGGTCTGCCCGTAACTACCGACCAAGTCCAGCGTCGGATAACGGCCGGCGCGCGCGAACTTGGTCTGCAGGCTGGCGATCTCGGTGGCGGAATCCTGGATCACCACGGGGTAACCCTGCTTCTCCGCGAGGTCGACCCAGCTTTGCATGTTGGCCGGGTTCGGCGGCGAGAGCTTGATCTCGGCGCGCAGCGGCTTCAGGTGGCCGTAGATCTTGCCCGTGAGCTGCTGCAGCGCGCGGATCTTGGTGTCGACGTCGTTCTGCGCGACGATGCCCTGCGCGGTCGCGAGGTCGAAGCGCGCCTGCGCCTCGTGCGTATCGGTGATGGTCGCGGTGCCCACTTCGAAGTTGCGCTTGGCCTGCGCGAGCTGCTCGCCGATCGCGACCTTCTGCGCGTTCACCAGCGCGAGATTGTCCTGCGCCGAGAGCACGTCCAGGTAAGCCTGCGTCACGCGCAGGATCAGGTCCTGCGCCGCCTGCCCGAACACCGCCTCGGACTGCCGCACCTGCTGCTCGGCCTGGTCGTACTGCACCCAGTTCTGCGCGCGGAACACCGGCTGCGAGAGCGTGAGCTGGTAGTTGCGATTGTAGAACGTTCGGGCGGACTCCGGGACCGGCGACGGCCCGTACGGGAGAATCGCCAGGTGGTTGGTCGTCGTCGAGGCCGTGAGGCCCAGCGTGGGCAGCAGCAGCGCGCGTCCCTGCGGCAGCTTCTCCAGCCCCGCCTGCAGCGCCTGGCGCGCCGAGGCGTACTGCGCGTCGTAGGCCTTCGCGTCGCGGTAGACCTGCAGCATGTCCTCGGCGGACGCGGGCAGCGCCGCGGCGGCGAGGGCGAACGCGAGCAGGGCGGCGCGCATCGGGGCTCCGTCAGTACACCGGCAGCGCCGGATCGACCTGGCGCGCCCAGGCGTCCACGCCGCCCGCGAGGTTGTGCACGCTCGCGAATCCCTGCCGCTCGAGGAACAGCGCGGCCTGCAGGCTGCGTCCGCCGTGGTGGCAGATGACGACGGTTTCGGCGGCGGGCTCCAGCTCGCCGATTCGCGCCGCAAGCTCCTGCAGGGGCAGGTGTTTCGAATTCTCCAGCCTGGCCGTCCGATATTCCCAGGCCTCGCGCACGTCGAGCAGCACCGGCCGGCCGCGCGCCGGGTCCCTGAGCCAGTCCTGCAACGCAGCCGGCGCGATGTTCTTCACCGGCATCTCAGAACTTGAAGCGCGAGGGCCGCTCGCAGTTCTCGAGCGGCGCGAGCAGCGTCTCGAACAGCTCGAGCGTGCGGTATTCGCCGGCGGACGCGCAATGCACGATCTTGGCCGTCATGACGGGCGGCTCGCCGACCACCGCAAAGGCGCGTCCGCCGGGCGCGAGCGCCTCGAGCACGCCGCGCGGCAGCACGGGCACCGAGCCCGTGAGCAGGATCACGTCGAACGGCCCCTCGAACGGAAAGCCCGGCACCAGGCCGCGCGCGCCGTCGCCGACCTGCAGCTGCACGTTGTCCAGCCCGTGGCGCGCGACGTTGGCCTTGCCGAAGGCCGCGATCTCCGGGCTGATCTCGACGGAGCAGACCTGCGCCGCGCGATGCGCGAACAGCGCGGTGAGATAGCCGCTGCCCGTGCCCACCTCGAGCACGCGGTCGCTGCGCCGGGGCGCGACTTCCTGCAGCACGCGCGCTTCGATTTTCGGCGCCCACATGTGCTCGCCCGCGGCCGCGTTCCTGCGCAGCGGGATCTCCATGTCGGTGAACGCGAGGTTGCGGTAGGCCGGCGGCACGAACTCCTCGCGCGGCACGGCATAGAGCAGGTCCAGCACGTCCTGGTCGAGCACATCCCACGGGCGGATCTGCTGCTCGACCATGTTGCTGCGGGCCTGTTCGAGATTCATCGAGTCGGACGCGGGGCTAAGCCTGGGGACGGGAGTCGGCGGGGCGGTCCTGCGCTGCCGCAATTTTACCAAAGCGCTTCGCCCAGCCGGCAAGATCGTCGAGATAGGTGTAAATCACCGGCACCACCACCAGCGTGAGCAGGCTCGAGGTGATCACGCCGCCGATTACCGCCTGGCCCATCGGCGCGCGCTGCTCGCCGCCCTCGCCCAGGCCCAGCGCGAGCGGGATCATGCCGAAGATCATCGCCAGCGTCGTCATCAGGATCGGCCGCAGGCGGATGCGGCCTGCGGCGAGCACCGCGTCGCGCCGCGGCTTGCCCTGGCCTCTTTCCTGGTTCACGAAGTCGACGAGCAGGATCGCGTTCTTGGTGACCAGGCCCATGAGCATGATGAAGCCGATGATCGAGAAGATGTTCATCGTCGAGCGCGCGAAGATCAGCGCGAGCACGACGCCGATCAGCGACAGCGGCAGCGACATCATGATCGCCACCGGCTGGATGAAGCTGCCGAACTGCGAGGCGAGGATAAGGTAGATGAAGATCACCGCGAGCGCGAGCGCCTGGCTCGCGAAGTAGAGCGACTCCTGGATGTCCTTGGAGGAGCCGCCCATCGTGAAGCGGTAGCCCGGCGGCAGCGCGATGCGGTCCAGCTTCGCGCGCAGCTCGGTCGCGGCGTCGCCCGCGGGCCGGTCGAACACGTTGGCGGTGATCAGCACCTCGCGCAGCTGCTCCTTGCGGTTGATCTGCTGCGGGCCGTCGCCCTGCGTGACGTTGACGATCTCGCGCAGGCTCACCATCCTCGGCGCGCCGGCGGCGTCGGTCTGCGTCGAGGCGAGCGGCACGCGCGCCAGGTCCTCCGGGCGCGCGCGGTCGGCGCGCGACAGGCGCACCTGCACGTCGTAGTACTGGTCGTCGGGGCCCTTCCAGTTGCCGACCGCCTCGCCGGCGAGCAGCGGGCGCAGGGTGGCCGCGACCTGGCCGACGCCGATGCCGAGATCGCTGGCGAGCTCGCGCTTGAGCTCGACGGCGACCTGCGGCCGCGCCGCCTCGTCGCTCGACTCGAGGTCCACCGCGCCCGGGACTGCGCGCGCGATCGCCATCACCTGGTCGCCGATCTCCGTCAGGACCTTGCGGTCCTGGCCGAGGATCGAGACCTGCAGCGGCTTGCCGCTCGACACCGTCTTGTAGGCGCCGACCTGCTGCAGCTCGATGCCCGCGATGCGCGCCAGGCGCTCGCGCATCGGCCTGGTGAGCTCGTTCTGCGAGCGGCTGCGCTGCTTGCGCGGCACGAGCTGCACGAAGATGTTGACGCGGTGCTTGCCGAGCACGAAGCCCGTGTTCACCGTGGCGTAGGTGTACTTGACCTCCGGGAATTCGCGCAGCGCGGCCTCGGCCTGGCGCGCCTTGAGCGTGGTGAGCTCGAGCGAGGCGCCCACCGGCGTCTTGAACTGCACCTGCAGCTCCGAGAGATCGGGCTCCGGCACGAACTCGCTGCCGACGAGCTTCAGCAGCGGGAAGCTCGCGAAAAAGCTCGTGAAGGCGATCGCGACCACGGTCTTGCGGTGCGCGAGCGCCCAGCCGAGCAGGCGCTCGTAGGCGGCCGAGACGCGCTCCATGAAGCCGTGGAACCAGGCGAGCAGGCGGCCGAGCGGGCCCGGGCTGTAGCGCCCCTCGGCCTGCGGGTCGTGCCAGATCGACGACAGCATCGGGTCGAGCGTGAACGAGACGAACATCGAGATCAGCACCGCGGAGACCACCGTGAGCCCGAACTGGTGGAAGAAGCGCCCGATGATGCCGCCCATGAAGCCGACCGGCAGGAACACGGCGACGATCGAGAACGTCGTCGCGAGCACCGCCAGGCCGATCTCGCGCGTGCCCTCGAGCGCCGCCTCGCGGTGGCCGGCGCCGAGCGCGACGTGGCGCACGATGTTCTCGCGCACCACGATCGCGTCGTCGATGAGCAGGCCCACCGACAGCGACAGCGCCATGAGCGTGAGCACGTTGAGCGTGAAGCCGAAGGCGTAGATGAACAGGAAGGTGCCGATGAGCGCGATCGGCAGCGTGAGGCCGGTGATCACCGTGCTGCGCCAGGAGGCGAGGAACAGGAACACGATGGCGATGGTGAGCAGGCCGCCCTCGATGAGCGTCTTCTTCACGTCGTTCACCGAGTTGCGGATGCCCGTGGAGGCGTCGCGCACGATGTCGACCTTCACGTCCGGCGGCAGCAAGCCCCGCAGCTCGCCGACCGCGCGGCGCACGCCGTCCACGACGGCGATGGTGTTCTCGCCCTGCGCCTTGACGATGTCGATCGACAGCGCGCGCTCGCCGTTGATGAGCGCGGTGCTTTCCTCCTCCTGCTGGCCGTCCTCGATCTCCGCGATCGAGCCCAGCGTGACGGCCTTGCCGCCGCGGCGCGCGACGATGAGGTTGCGGAAGTCCTGCGGCCCCGAGAGCCGCGCGCGCAGCTGCACGATCTTCTCCTGGCTCGGCGTGACGATCGAGCCCGCCGGGACCTCCTGGTTCTCGGTGGAAAGCGCGCGCACCACCTGGTCGGCGCCGATCCTCTGCGCCTCCATCGCCTCGAGATTCAGGTAGACCTTGATCTCGCGCTTCACGCCGCCCACCAGCGTCGCCTGGCCGACGCCGCCCACGTTTTCCAGGCGCTTCTTGATCACCTGGTCGGCGAGCGTCGTGAGCTCGCGCAGGGACCGGCCCGTGGACTGCACCGCCACCGAGACGATCGGGAAGTCGTCCGGATTGAAGCGGCTCACGCGCGGCTCCTTGATCTCGTCGCGGAAGGTCGAGCGGATGACGGCGATCTTCTCGCGCACGTCCTGCGCGGCGAGCTTCGGATCGATCTGCAGCTCGAACTCGATGATCACCACCGACAGGCCCTCGTAGGAGCGCGAGGACAGCGTCTTGATGCCGCTGATGGTGTTGACCGTTTCCTCGATGCGGCGCGTCACCTCCTCCTCGACGTTCTCGGGCGAGGCGCCCGGGTACTCCGTCTGCACCACGACCACCGGGAAGGTCACGTCCGGGAACTGCTCGACCGGCAGGCGCGAGTAGGAGAACGCGCCGAGCACCAGCAGCGCGGCCATCATCATCGTCGCGAAGACGGGATTGGCGATGCTGACCCGGGTAAACCACATGGCGGCGCTCGCCCGGGCCTTACTTTTTCTGGGCCGTCTCTACGGAGTCGGCACCGGATACGCGCGCTCGGACGCCCTCGCGCAGCGAGCCGAGGTTGGCGCGCACGATGCGGTCGCCCGCCGCGAGGCCCTCGATCACCTGCACGCGTCCGGCGGTGTCGGCCACGCCCAGCCGGACGTTCCTGCGCGTCACGACGCCGTTGTCGATCGCGTAGACGAAGCTTTGGCCGATCTCCTCGCGCACCGCGGCCGCGGGCACCGCGATCGCGCCGTCCACGCGCGCGAGCGTGAGCGCGCCCTGCGCGAACATGCCGCCGCGCAGCAGGCCTTCGCGGTTGTCGATCACCGCGTAGATGCTGATCGAGCGCGAGCCCGCGGTGGCCGACGGATTGATGCGCTCGATGCGCCCCGCGAAGCTGCGCTCGCCGAAGCCCTCGACGCGGAACTCCATCGGCTGGCCTACCCGGACGCGGCCGATCTCGGTGGGCGGCACGGAAGCCTCCAGCTCCAGGCGCGACAGGTCGACGATGCTCACCACCTTGGCATCCAGCGCCACGCGCTCGCCCGGCTGCGCATGGCGCTGCGAGACGATGCCGGAAAACGGCGCGACCAGCACCGCGTCGCCGAGGGACTTCCTCGCCACCACGAGGTCCGCCTCGGCGGCGCGCAGCTTCGCCGCCGCGACGTCGCGGCTGCTCTGCACGTTGTCGTAGGCGTTCTGCGAGATGAACGACTTCTCGAGCAGCGCCTTCTGCTGCGCGCGGTTCTTCTCGGCCCATACCAGCTGCGCGCGCGCGGCTTCGACGTCGGCCTCGCGCGCGGCGACGCGCGCCTGCACCTCGGTGAGGTCGATCTTGGCGAGCATCTGTCCCTGCCGGACGCTCTCGCCCTCGCGCACCGGCACGGCGACGAGCTCGCCCGCGACCTTCGCCTTCACCGTGGCCTCGGTGAACGGCGTGAGCGTGCCGGTGACGGGCAGCGCGCGCTCGAGCGTGCCCGGCTCGACGGCGTAGAGGTCGCTCTGCAGGAATTCGGCCACCGCGGCGGGCGCTGCCGCGCCGGGGTCGGCGCGCTTGCCGCGCACCGCCGCGCCGCCCGCGACGGCCGCCACGATCACGGCGGCGGCGAGCAGCAATCTGAGGCTGCGCTTCATGGCTCAGTTCCTCGCGAGGCCGCGCGCGAGCATCTCGACGTGCGCGGCCATCAGGGCTTCGGGGTTGATGCGCTCGTCGCAGCAGGGCTCGAGCGCGTTGCGCCACATCGAGATCATCAGCATCGGCGCCGCGAGCAGGTCGGCGGTCGCATGCGCGTCGACCGGGCGGAACTCGCCGCGCTCGATGCCGCGCCGGATCACCGCGGCGAGCGTTTCGCGGCCGGGCCGCACCACCTCCTCGACGTAGAAGCGCGCGATCTCGGGGAAATTGCGCGCTTCCGACAGGATCAGCTTGGGGATGCCCGAGATGCGCGTCGAGCCGATCCGCTCCCACCAGGTCTTGAAGACCAGCCTCAGCAGCTCCGCGCTCGAGCCCTGGAACTTGGCGATGTTGCTTTTGAACTCGACCAGGCGCGCCACCAGCGCCTCGCGCACCACGGCCTTGAACAGCTCTTCCTTGTTGGCGAAGTACAGGTAAAGCGTGCCCTTGGAGATGCCGGCTTTCGCGGCCACGTCCTCCAGGCGCGTGTGGGCGAAGCCGCGCTCGACGAAAAGCTCCAGCGCAGCCGCGGTGATTTCTTCGGGGCGCGCGTCCTTGCGGCGCACCCAGCGGCGCGCGCCCTTGCCGGCGAGGCGATCGTTCATGGGGCAACAAATAACTGACCAGTCAGTAATATATTATGCCCGCCCCGAAAGGTCAAGCGCGGCAAACTCTTGCCTCACGCAGGGGTCCTGCCTCCGGGGGTCGGAGGACGGGTGAGAAAGACCCTCAACACCTGATGCGGGTAATGCCGCCGAAGGAAGCGCTATGAACGCCCATCCCAAGTTCCTCGCCGCCAGCGCGCACGTCGACGACGCCGCGGTCCAACCGCTGCCCAATTCGCGCAAGGTCTACGTCGGCGCGCTGCGCGTGCCGATGCGCGCAGTCAGCCAGGCCGACACGCCGAGCATGTTCGGCGGGGAGAAGAATCCGCCGATCTACGTCTACGACTGCTCGGGCCCCTACACCGACCCGGCGGCGAAGATCGACATTCGCTCGGGCCTCCCGGCCTTGCGCGAAAAATGGATTCTCCAGAGGAACGATACTGAGTTGCTCTCCGGTCCGTCGTCGCGCTATGGGCAGGAGCGATTGAACGATCCCGGGCTGGCGGAGCTCCGCTTCAATCTCAAGAGAAATCCGAGGAAGGGCAGGAGCAACGTCTCGCAGATGCACTATGCGCGCAAGGGCATCGTCACCCCCGAGATGGAATTCATCGCCGTGCGCGAGAACCTGCAGCGGGAGCAGTACATCGAGAGCCTGGAGGCCACCGGCAAGACCGGCAAGAAGATGCTCGAGCTGCTCATGAAGCAGCACCGCGGCGAGAGCTTCGGCGCTTCGATTCCCGGCCGGATCACGCCCGAGTTCGTGAGGAGCGAGGTTGCGCGCGGGCGCGCGATCATCCCGGCCAACATCAACCACCCGGAGTCCGAGCCGATGGTCATCGGCCGCAACTTCCTGGTGAAGATCAACGCCAACATCGGCAATTCCGCGGTCTCCTCGGGCATCGCCGAGGAAGTCGAGAAGATGACCTGGGCGATCCGCTGGGGCGGCGACACGGTGATGGACCTCTCCACGGGCAAGCACATCCACGAGACGCGCGAATGGATCCTGCGCAATTCGCCCGTGCCGATCGGCACCGTGCCGATCTACCAGGCGCTCGAGAAGGTGGACGGCAAGGCGGAAGACCTCAGCTGGGAGATCTACCGCGACACGCTGATCGAGCAGGCCGAGCAGGGCGTCGACTACTTCACCATCCACGCGGGCGTGCTGCTGCGCTACGTGCCGATGACCGCCAAGCGCATGACCGGCATCGTCTCGCGCGGCGGCTCGATCATGGCCAAGTGGTGCCTCGCGCACCACGAGGAGAGCTTCCTCTACGCGCATTTCGAGGAGATCTGCGAAATCATGAAGGCCTACGACGTGAGCTTCTCGCTCGGCGACGGCCTCAGGCCCGGTTCGGGCTACGACGCGAACGACGAGGCGCAGCTCGCCGAGCTGAAGACGCTCGGCGAGCTCACGCAGATCGCCTGGAAGCACGACGTGCAGGTGATGATCGAAGGACCCGGACACGTGCCGATGCAGCTCATCAAGGAGAACATGGACCTTCAGCTCGACTGGTGCGCCGAGGCGCCCTTCTACACGCTCGGGCCGCTCGCCACCGACATCGCGCCGGGCTACGACCACATCACGAGCGCCATCGGCGCGGCGCAGATCGGCTGGTACGGCACGGCGATGCTCTGCTACGTCACGCCCAAGGAGCACCTGGGACTGCCGAACAAGAAGGACGTGAAGGACGGCATCATCGCCTACAAGATCGCCGCGCACGCGGCCGACCTCGCCAAGGGCCACCCGGGCGCGCAGATCCGCGACAACGCGATCTCCAAGGCGCGCTTCGAATTCCGCTGGCAGGACCAGTTCAACCTGGGCCTCGACCCGGACACCGCCAAGGACTTCCACGACGAGACGCTGCCCAAGGACTCGATGAAGGTGGCGCACTTCTGCTCGATGTGCGGCCCGCACTTCTGCTCGATGAAGATCACGCAGGACGTGCGCGACTACGTCGAGAGCGGCATGAAGGAGAAGTCGATCGAGTTCGTGCAGAAGGGCGCGCAGCTCTATCAGAAGTCCTAGCCGCGCTGCGACCGGACGCGTGCTGTCCTCGCTCGCGGCGATCCTCGCGGCCGTCGTCCTCGGCGTGCCGCTGCTTCTGTATCTGCTGCAGGACCGGCTGATCTTCTTCCCGCAGCCGCTCGACGCCGCGCAGCGCGAAGCCATCGGCGGGCGATTTTCTTATTCCCAAGAGCTTTTCATTCAAAGCGAAAGCGGAAGACGCCTGCAGGCCTGGTACGTGCCCGGCGAGGCGGGAAAGCCTCTGGTGCTCTATTTCGGCGGCAACGCCGAGGACGTTTCCCGGATGCTGGGAGATGCGCATGCACGCGTGCCGGGCCTCGGCTGGCTGCTCGTCAGCTACCGCGGCTACGGCGGCAGCGAAGGCAAGCCCTCGGAAGGCGCGATCCGGGCCGACGCGCTGCGCTGGTACGACCATGCGGCGACGCGGCTGGGCGCGAAGCGGGTGATCGCGTTCGGCCGCAGCCTCGGCAGCGGCGCAGCCGTCTACCTCGCCTCGCAACGGCCGCTCGACGGCGTCGTGCTGGTCACGCCGTACGACAGCCTGGTGGAAGTCGCGAGGCACCACTATCCGTTCCTGCCGGTGCGCGCGTTCCTGCGGCACCCGTTCGATTCCGCGAGACTCGCGCCGGGCATCGCGGCGCCGCTGCTTTGCATCGCTGCAGCGCGCGACGACGTGATTCCCGCGGTGCACGCGCGCCGCCTGTTCGACGTCTGGGGCGGTCCCAAGCGCTGGGTGCTGCTCGAGGGCGCTGGCCACAACACGACCGACAGCCATCCGCTGTTCTGGGCGAGCGTGACCGATTTTCTGGTAAACAGCCATCCGTGAGCGCGCTCCTGAACGCCCTCGTGCTCGGCCTCGTCGAGGGCATCACCGAATTCCTGCCGATCTCGAGCACCGGGCACCTGATCCTCGCGGGCGCGCTGCTCGGCTTCAGCGACGAGCGCGCGGGCGTGTTCTTCGTGGCGATCCAGACCGGCGCGATGCTGGCGGTGCTCTGGGAGTACCGCGCGCGCTTCTTCCGGATCGACATCCATCTCTACAAGAACCTCGCCGTCGCGTTCGTTCCGGCTGCGGTGCTGGGATTGCTGTTCTCGAAGTACATCAAGGGCCATCTGTTCCACGCCGTGCCGGTGGCGCTCGCGTTCATCGTCGGCGGCGTCGTCATTCTCCTGGTCGAAAGAAGCTCCTTCAAACCCAGAATC
>DATIYN010000042.1:0-35614 GCA_035517595.1 Burkholderiales bacterium | reverse complement strand
CCCTCGTGCAGCCGGCAGTCGCGCGGGCAGAGGTCGCACTGGATGCGCCCGTCGGGCAGCGCGTGCCACCAGCGCCCGGGATAGTCGCTTTCCGGAATCCCGCTCACGTGAACTTCGCCACCCGGTAGCGCCAGAGCCTGCAGTGCGCGAGCCGCGTCCCGGCGGGCAGTCCCGCCTTGGACAGCAGCGCGGCGAGGAACTGGCGCTTGTCGGGAAGGCCTTCCCAGACCTGCGGCAGGAAGGTGCCGCGCCGGCCCTCGCGCTCGAGGATCAGGCCGTCCTCGCCGGCCCGGATCTGCGCGAGCAGGTCGGCTTCGTCCGCGAAGCGCAGCGGCTTCGGCGCCGACAGCAGCGAGACTTCCACCGCGCAGCGCGCCCACTCCCCGCGCGTGAGCTTCGGAAAGCGCGGATCCTCGAAGGCCGCGGCGCGCGCATTCGTGGCGACGTCCTGCCCGAGCGGGCGGCTCGCCTGCAGGCTGCCGATGCAGCCTCGCAGCGCGCCCTCCTTCGTCAGCGTGACGAAGCTCGCCCCGGGCTGCAGCAGCCAGGGCAGGTGGTTGCGCCTGACCGGAACCGAGGACAGCCCCAGGCCGTTGGCGATCGCGCCGCGCGCGATGTCGAGCAGCACGCGCCCCGCGTCGTCGACTGCCGGACCCGGGCGCTCGAACACCGCGAACGCCGAGTAGCCGACCACCCGCGCCTTGCCGCCCGCCGTGTCGCCGGAGTTGCAGGCCGAGAGCAGCAGCACGCGCAGCGCCTTGTCGGCGCACAGGCGCAGGAAGCCGTTCAGCGCCGTCGCGCCGCAGGCTTCCTCGTGGCTGAGGTCGGTGGCGAGGCCCTGGATGCGCGCGAGCGTCGCGCCGTCGATGCGTCGCGCCTCGTCGTACGCGTGGTAGTGCGACAGGTCCGTGCTGACGACGATGAGCGTCTCGGGCCCGCCCCAGAGCCTCTCGAGAACCTGCGCCACCTCCTCGACCGTGGCGGCGCCCACCGACAGCGGCACCAGCGAGAACTCGCCCAGCAGCTTCTGCAGGAACGGCAGCTGCACCTCGAGCGAATGCTCCTGCGCGTGCGCGACGTCGCTGCGCACCACTTGCGGCAGGTCCGCGAGCGCGCGCAGCGCCTCGCGGTCGATCGGGATCTGTCCCAGCGGCGTCTGGAAGTAGTCGGCGCCCGGGATGGCGAGGCCGCGGCCGGCGACGTAGTGCGAAGGTCCGAGCAGCACCACGCGCCTGACGACGCCGCGCGCGGACGCGAGCTCGTGGTAGGCGCGCGCGGCGACCTGGCCCGAATAGATGTAGCCGGCGTGCGGAACGATGAGCGCCTTCGGCAAGCCGAGCCTCGGCTCGAAGCTCTCCACGCCGTCCAGCAGCTCGTCCACCTCGGCGGCGAGCTGCGGCGCATTGCCCGGGTAGAACATCCCGGCCACCGCTGCCGGCCGGACGCTGGCGCCCGCTGTCAAAGCCATCTCAGTACTCCGCGCAGGGCGTGGATCACCGATTGCCGCCTCACGCGGCTGCGGCCGCCCCGGAACCGCCTAGTCTCGCTGCGTATCCTACGCCCTTGCGCCCAGGCGAAGCACACGGTCCCGACCGGCTTGCCGGGCAAGCCGCCGCCCGGACCGGCGATGCCGGTGATCGCCAGCGACATGGGCGCGCCGCTGCGTCGCAGCGCGCCGAGCGCCATCGCGCGCGCCGTCTGCTCGCTCACCGCTCCGTAACGCAGCAGCGTGCGCTTCGGCACGCCGAGCGCTTCGCGCTTGGCCGCGTTCGAGTAGGTCACGTAGCCGCGCTCGAACCAGTCCGAGGAGCCGGCGACCGAGGTCAGCGCCTGCGCCACCCATCCGCCCGTGCAGGACTCGGCCGTGGCGAGCATCCGTTTCTTCCTCTTCAACGCTCTTCCCGTGCGACGGGAAAGCGACAGCAGGCTCATACGAGCACCCGTTTCACCAGCGCGAGAACCAGCAGCGTATACCCGGCCGCGAGCAGGTCGTCGAACATCACGCCAAAGCCGCCCTTGAAGCGCGCCTCGAGCGCGCGGATCGGCGGCGGCTTGACGACATCGAAAGCGCGGAACAGGAAGAACGCCGCCGCCTGCCACCAGGGATCCTCGGGCGCGAGCGCAAGCACGAGCAGGAACGCGACCACCTCGTCCCAGCACATGGCGCCGTGGTCCGCGACGCCCAGGTGCCGACCCGTAACGCCGCAGGCCCAGACGCCGATCCCGAAAAGGCACAGCAGCAGCGCGAGCAGCAGCGCGGGCTCGTCGAGCCCCCGCAGCAGCCACCAGAGCGGAAAAGCGACCAGCGTGCCCGCCGTGCCCGGGGCGACGGGCGACAGCCCTGCCCCGAAGCCGAGCGCCAGGAAGTGCGCAGGATGGCTGAAGGCGAAGCCCGGCCGCGGTCGCGCGATGATCATGCGAAGTGGTCGAAGCCGCGTTGCGGGACGATCCGATGGCCGGCGCCGTCGAGGATTTCCAGGTCGGGCTTGCCGCCCCGGATTGTTCCGACCCGCGTAAGCGGGAGACCGATGTCTCCGGAGAGCTCCTCGATCGCCCCTCTCCGATCTCTGGGGGCGGTGAAAATGAGCTCGTAGTCGTCCCCACCCGAGAGCACGTGGGAGGCATCCGCGCCCGGAAACTTCGGCAGGCGCTCGTACTCGACCCTGGCAGACAGCCCGGAGCGCTCGAGGATGTGGCCGAGGTCCTGCGCGAAGCCGTCCGAAACGTCGATCGCCGCGGTGGCGATGCCGCGCAGGCGCAGGCTGAGCCCGACGCGCGGCTCGGGTTCGTCCAGGCGCTGCGCCGCCGCAGAATTTCCCGGTTGCGATAGCGCGAGCGCCGCGCCGCCGAGCTCGCCCGACACCCAGATCTCGTCGCCCGCGGCCGCGCCGCCGCGCAGCAGCGCCTGGCCGCGCGGCACCTCGCCGATGATGGCGACGCAGAGGGTCAGCGGACCGCGCGTCGTGTCGCCGCCCACGAGCTCGACGCCGTGGCGCTCCGCGAGCGCGAAGAAGCCGCGCGCGAATCCGTCGAGCCAGGATTCGTCGGCCGCCGGCAGCGCGAGCGCGAGCGTCGCCCAGCGCGGGCGCGCGCCCATCGCCGCCATGTCCGAGAGGTTGACGGCGAGCGTCTTGTGGCCGAGCTTGCGCGGATCCGCTCCCGCGCGGAAGTGCCGGCCTTCGAGCAGCAGGTCGGTGGAGACCGCGAGCTCCATGCCCGCGGCGGGACGCAGCAGCGCGGCGTCGTCGCCGACGCCGAGCACGGCGCCGGGGGTCGGTCTTTCGAAGTACTTCCGAATCAGCTCGAATTCGGAAAGCAAGGCCTCAGACCGCCTGGCGGACGCGGGCGATCTCCTCCGGGCGCAGCTCGCGCGCGAGCTTCTCCAGCACGCCGTTGACGAACTTGTGGCCGTCGGTGCCGCCGAAACTCTTGCCGAGCTCGATCGCCTCGTTGAGCACGACCTTGAACGGCGTCTCCGGCCGCTCGGCGAGCTCGTAGGCGCCGATCAGCAGGATCGCGCGCTCGACGGGCGAGAGCGACGCCAGGCTGCGGTCGAGATGGCGGGCGATCCTCTGCTCGAGAATTTCAAGTTTCTCCGGAATCGAATTCAACAAATCCTGCGCGAAATCGCGGTCGCAGCGCTCCCAGCCTTCCAGGGAGCGCGCATGGCCGAGCGCGTCGCCGCCCTGCACTCGCCAGGCGTAAAGCGCCTGCAGCGCCACTTCGCGCGCGCGGTGGCGCGCCGACGGCGTCGGGTTCTTCAGCGCCATCGCTGCGCGAGCTCCCGGCGCAGCTGCGCCATCTCGATCGCCACGCGGATCGCCTCGGCGCCCTTGTCCTTGCGTGCGAGCGCCTGCGCCTCGGTGTCGGTGGTGAGGATGCCGTTCGCCACCGGCAGCCCCGTCTCCAGCGCCACGTCCATGAGTCCGCGCGCCGATTCGTTCGCCACGATCTCGAAGTGGTAGGTGTCGCCGCGGATCACGGCGCCGATCGCCGCGAGCGCGTCGAAGCGCCCCGATTGCGCCATCCATTGCAGCGCGATCGGGATCTCCAGCGCGCCCGCGACCGCCACGAACTCGGCCTGAGCGCCGGCCTGCGCGAGCGCGGCGCGCGCGGTCTCGAGCAGCGCGTCGCAGACGTCCTCGTTGAAGCGGGAGTGGACCACTCCGATGCGCGGCGCGCTCACCGGCTGCCCCTACTGCGACGGCCGTTCGGCGTAGCCGCTGATCTCCAGGCCGAAGCCGGCCATGCTCGGCATCTTGCGCGGCGCCGCCATCAGCCGCATGCGGCCGACGCCCAGGTCGCGCAGGATCTGCGCGCCGATGCCGTAGTTGCGCAGGTCGGCGCTGCGCCCGGCGCGCGCCGGCGGAGCGCCGGCGAGCTGCGCCTGCAGCGCCTCGTCGGTCTGCGAGCAGTTGAGCAGAATCATCGCGCCCCGTCCTGCGCGCCGGATCGCCTCGAGCGTCTCGCCGACGCCCCAGGAATGGCTGCCCTTGCCCGCGTCGAGCAGGTCGAGCACCGACAGCGGCTCGTGCACGCGCACCAGCGTTTCCTCTTCCGGGCGCAGGCGCCCGAGCGTGAGCGCGAGGTGCGTGGCTCCGGACGGCAGGTCGCGGAACGCAACCAGGCGGAAGCGGCCCCACGCGGTCTCGATGTCGCGCTCGGAGCTGCGCTGGACCATGGACTCGTTGCGGCTGCGGTACTCGATGAGGTCGGCGATGGTGCCGATCTTGAGCTTGTGCTCGGCCGCGAACTGCATGAGATCGTGCAGCCGCGCCATGGTGCCGTCCTCGCGCATGATCTCGCAGAGCACCGCCGCCGGCGTCAGGCCCGCGAGCCGCGCGAGGTCGCAGCAGGCCTCGGTGTGCCCGGCGCGCACGAGCACGCCGCCGTCCTGCGCGATGAGCGGGAACACGTGCCCGGGCTGAACGATGTCGGCCGCGGCGGCACCTGCGGCGGAAGCGACGCGAATGGTGAGCGCGCGGTCGTGCGCCGAGATGCCCGTGGCGATGCCTTCGGCGGCCTCGATGGAAACGGTGAAGTTGGTGCCGTGGCGCGAGCGGTTCTCGCTCACCATCGGCTTGAGGCCGAGGCGCGCGGCATGCGCCTCGGTGATCGGCATGCAGATGAGCCCGCGGCCGTGCCGGGCAAGGAAGTTGACCTTCTCGGGCGTGACGAAGTCGGCCGCGAAGACGAGATCGCCCTCGTTCTCCCGGTCCTCGTCGTCCACGAGCACCACGATCCGGCCGGCGCGGATCTCGTCGACGATCTCGGCGACCGGGCTGAGGGCCGCGCTTTCGCGTTTCATGGGGGGATTATAGAAAGAAAAGGGGCCGCGAGGCCCCTTTCGACCGCCAGGTCGGAACGACGCTAGTCCTGGGCTTCGCCCTCGGCGCCCTCGCCCGCGCCCAGGCGCTCGCGGATGCGGGCGCTCTTGCCCGAGCGCGCGCGCAGGTAGTAGAGCTTGGAGCGGCGCACTTCGCCCTTCCTCTTCAGCTCGATGCCGGCGATCAGCGGCGAGTAGGTCTGGAAGGTGCGCTCGACGCCCTCGCCCGAGGAGATCTTGCGCACGATGAAGGAAGAGCGCAGGCCGCGGTTGCGCTTGGCGATCACCACGCCCTCGAAGGCCTGCTCGCGCTTCTTGTCGCCCTCGACGACGTTCACGCGCACGATCACCGTGTCGCCGGGCGAGAACTCCGGCACCGGCTTCTTCATGCGCCGCAGCTCTTCCTGCTCGAGTTTCTGGATCAGGTTCATGTGTTGCTCTCCTTCTGTTCCCGCTGGAATTCCTCCAGCAACGTTCGTTCTTCCCCGTTCAGCCGCCTCGCGGCGAGGAGCTCCGGCCTCCTCAGCCACGTCCTGCCCAGCGCCTGCTTCAGCCGCCAGCGCCGGATCTGCTCGTGGTGCCCCGAGAGCAGCACCTCCGGCACCGCCTCGCCCCCGTACGTCTCGGGGCGCGTGTACTGCGGGCAGTCGAGCAGCCCGTCCGCGAAGGACTCCTGCGCCGCCGACTGCGCGTCGCCCAGCGCGCCGGGGATCTGGCGCACCACGGCGTCGATCACCGCCATCGCTGCAAGCTCCCCGCCCGAGAGCACGTAGTCCCCGAGCGAGAGCTCCTCGTCCACGCGGCGGCTCAGGAGCCGCTCGTCGACACCTTCGTAGCGCCCGCACAGCAGCGTCACCGCCTGCCGCCCCGCCAGCTCCATCACCTTCGCGTGATCGAGCTTCCGGCCCTGCGGCGAGAGGTAGATCACTTTCCCGCCGCCCGCATCCCTTGCCGCCTCCAGCGCCTTCTCCAGCGGCTCGGCCAGCATCACCATGCCGGGCCCGCCGCCGTACGGACGGTCGTCGACCGTCCGGTAGTTGTCCCGGGTGAAGTCGCGCGGGTTCCACAATCCCAGCGACCACAGCCCCGCTTCCATCGCCCGCGCCGGGATGCCGCTGTGCGTGACCGCCGCGAACATTTCCGGGAACAGCGTCACCACCTCGAAGCGGATCACCGCCGCCGCCTCACCAGTCCGCGCCCCACTCCACCTCGACCCGGCGCTCGGGCAAGTCCACCTTCTTCACCACCACCGGCACCCAGGGCAGCAGCCGCGTCCGGTCGCCCGAAAGCTCGGCCACGTCGTGCGCGCCGTTGGAGAACATCCCCTTCACGACGCCGAGCACCTGGCCCTGCGTGTTCACCACCTCCAGGCCGACCAGATCGTCCCAGTAGTAGCGCCCTTCGCCCGGCTCGGGCCGCGGGATCTGCACCGAACGGCCCTTGAATTTCCGCGCCGACTCCGGCGACTCTATGCCCTCGAGCTTCGCGAGCAGGGTGCCCGAGTGAATCTTCGTCGCCTCGACCTTTCGCTCGACGCCTTCCAGCCACCAGGCCGGCTGCGCCGCGAGCAGCTCCGGGTCGTCCACCGCCACCTTGATCCAGCCGCGCACGCCATAGGAGCCGGCGACGCGCCCGAATGCAATCAACTTCTCAGGCGGCTTTCTTGGCCTTGCCAAACTGCCTGACCAGCCGCGACACCGTCGGCGAGAGCTGCGCGCCCTTGCCCGCCCAGTGCTTGACGCGCTCCACGTTCACGCGCAGCGACTCGCGGCCTTCGGGGGCCTTCGGGTCGTAGAAGCCGACGCGCTCGATGAAGCGGCCCGTGGCCGCGCGCCGCGAATCGGCCACCACCAGGTGGTAGAACGGCCGCTTGTTGGCGCCGCCGCGCGCCAGTCGAATGACAACCATTTTCGGGATTCCCCGCCTTGCGAAAAGGCGCGGATTATACGGGAAAAATCAGCGTATTGGAAAGGCTTCGGCAGGGCCGGCCAGCACGCGCGCCAGCCCGTCCAGGATGCCGGTCCAGCCTTCTTCAGTACGGCCGGCGAACTCGGCGAAAACGCCCTCGTGGACGAGCGTGAGGAGCGTGGCCCCGGGACCGGAGGCCGCGGGCGCGAAGTCCACCTGGATGCGCGTCGCCTCGGCGGAGAACTTGGGGACCATGAAGTTGAAGGCGAGGCGCCTGGGGCGGTCGATTTCCAGGTATTCGCCCGTGTGCTCGACCTGCTCGCCCGCGCGCCGGTCCACGAAGACGAAGCGGCCGCCCACGCGCGCGTCGATCTCCACGCGCACCATCTCGCCCGCGGGCGTCGCGAAGAGCCATTTGCCCGCGTTTTGCGGATCGAGCCAGGCATCGAACACGCGCTCGGCCGGCGCCTCGAGCCTGCGCGAGACGCGCACGGTGACGCGCCCGCCCGCCGGCAGGGGCGCCTTCTTCTTCGGCCAGAAGTAGTCGACGATCCAGTAGCCGATGAGGAAGAAGACGACGACCGCGATGAGTTCGTAGCCGCTCACGGGCGGGCCTGCGCCGCCAGCGTCGCCTGCAGCTCCGCGAGGCGCCGGTGGCGCTCGTCGCTCTCGTCCAGCTCCTGCAGCGCCTCGGCGACTTGCGCGGCGAGCTCGCCGCGCGCGCGTTCGCGGTCGCCTGCCGGCAGCAGTTCGATTGCCCCGCGCGCATCGATCGCGACGTCAAACACGAGCGCCGCCTTGCGCAGCGCGTTGATCGACAGCGGCAGGCAGGCGAGCCAGCCGAAGCCGAGCCCGACGAGCGGGCGCGTGGGGAGACCCGCGCCCCGCAAACGCAGCCACAAGAGGCCGAGCAGCACGACGGCGTTCGCGTAGGCAAGCGCCAGCGCGGCCAGGAACGGCCATCCTGGCGCGCGCAGGAGGCAATAGGGCAGCACTGCCAGCACCAGCAGCAGCTGGATCAGGCTCGGCACAGACAGCGGCGCGAGCGCGCTGGCCGCATCGGAATGCCTTGCCCCCGACGCCGGCGAAAACAGAGGCAAGGTCCGGAACGCAGCGACGAACGGCGTGAGCGGATTGAGCAGCGCAACCGGGCGGCCGCGCACCTGGTAGTGCAGCGAGCCGAAGCTGAGGCCCGCGCGCGAGCAAAGCGCTTGCCCGCGCTCCAGCAGCACCACGCAGTCCGCGAGATAGAGCGCTGCCGCAACCGCGATCACGGTTGCCTCGGTGCTCACGTCTGGCCGGGCCCGGGCGGGGGCGTCTCCTTCCTGCCGAAGAAGAGCCGCTTGACGAAGCCCCAGGCGGCCGCGAGCGCGGCGACGATGGCGACCCAGAACTTGCCGAGAAATTTGAGCCAGCCGGCCTTGGCCGCCGCAGCCGCCGCGCCGCCCAGCACGAGCGCCGCCAGGCCGTACTCGGCGACCTTGTCGCCGGACTTGAATTCCGCGTAGCGCTCTCCCGGATTGAATTCGTAGCCGGCCAGCATCGCGTTGAACGCCTTGACGTCGGCGTCCAGCGCCTGGATCGAGCACACCAGCACCGCGCTCATCACGCCGGTGCGCCCGAGCAGGCGGCTCGTGTAGTTGACGTTCATGCGCCCCTGCTCGTTGCGCAGGCGCACGCCCCACTCCAGCCGCTTGGTGGACGCGTCGTAGTGCGGCGGCACGTGCCAGCCGTCGGTGTAGACCGCGCGCATGCCGAGGCGCTTGCGCTCCTCGTTGCCCGGCCCGTCGGATTCCTTCAGCGATTTCAGCAGCGCGTCGGCGTCGATCTTCTCGTCGTCCTTCACGTAGCCCACCGGGTCGAACGAGAACACCGCGAACCAGTCGAGGTTCGCCGGCGCGATCAGGTAGTGTCCGTCGCGCGGCGGGTTGCCCATGATCTCGAGGAAGCGCCGCGTGTTCTTGTCGTCGAGGAAGGCGTAGCCCTCGGGGATCGTCAGCTTCGCCTTGCCGGCCACCACGCCCTCGCCCGGCCCCTTCTGCCAGCCGAGCGTCTGCAGCTCCTGCAGAATCTGGTTCGGATCGCGCTGCGCCTGCGCAATGCACGGCAAGAGCAGGACTGAAGCGAGAACGACGCGTAACAGAGCCATGGCCCCTCCCTGGGGTCGACTGCGCCTAGCGCATGCCGGGCAACATGCCCTTCATGTTGCGCATCATGCGCTGCAGGTTGCCGCCCTTCATCATCTTCATCATCTGCTGCATCTGCTCGAACTGCTTGAGCAGGCGGTTCACCTCCTGCACCGGCACGCCGGCGCCCGCGGCGATGCGGCGCTTGCGCGAGGCCTTGATGAGGTCGGGGTCGGCGCGCTCCCGCTTCGTCATCGAGTTGATGATGCCCTCGATGCGCGCGAACTGCTTGGTGTCCTGCAGCTTCGCCGGGTCAATCTGGCCGGCGAGCTGCGCGGGCAGCTTGTCGATCATCGAGGCGAAGCCGCCCATCTTGTTCATCTGCTGCAGCTGCTCGCGGAAGTCCTCCAGGTCGAAGCCCTTGCCCTTCCTCACCTTCTCGGCGAGCTTCTGCGCCTTCTCGACGTCGACCTGCTTGTGGGCCTCCTCGACCAGCGACAGGATGTCGCCCATGCCGAGGATGCGCGAGGCCATGCGCTCCGGATGGAAGGGCTCCAGTCCCGTGAGCTTCTCGCCGGTGCCCGCGAACTTGATCGGCTTGCCGGTGACGTGGCGCACCGACAGCGCCGCGCCGCCGCGCGCGTCGCCGTCGAGCTTGGTAAGCACCACGCCCGTGAGCGGCAGCCGTTCGCCGAACGCCTGCGCCACCTTGACCGCGTCCTGGCCCTGCATCGCGTCTACGACGAACAGCGTCTCGGCGGGTTTCAGCGCCGCGTGCAGCGCGGCGATTTCCTGCATCATCGGCTCGTCGATCGCGAGGCGACCCGCGGTGTCGACGATGACGACATCGCAGTAATGGGTGCGAGCGTACTCGAGGGCCTTGGTTGTTATCGCTTCAGGTTTGTCATTCAGGTCTGAAGCAAAGAACTCTACCCCTGCTTGCCCTGCAATCGTCTTCAATTGCTCGATCGCGGCGGGCCGGTAGACGTCGCAGGAGACGACGAGCACTTTCTTCTTCTCGCCCTTGAGCAGCAGCGCGAGCTTGCCGACGGTGGTCGTCTTCCCCGATCCCTGCAGGCCGGCCATGAGAATCACCGCCGGCGGCGCGACCGCGAGCTCGAGGCCCGCGTTCGCTTCGCCCATCAGCCGCGCGAGCTCGCGGTGCACGACGCCGACCAGCGCCTGGCCGGGCGTGAGGCTGCCGACGACTTCCTGGCCGAGCGCCTTCGCGCGCACCGCGTCGATGAAGTGCCTGACGACGGGCAGCGCGACGTCGGCCTCGAGCAGCGCGATGCGCACCTCGCGCAGCGCGTCCTGCACGTTCGACTCGGTGAGGCGCGCCTCGCCGCGAATCGTCTTGACGATCTTCGCGAGGCGCGCGGTCAGGTTATCGAGCATGGAGACGCGGCATGGAGTGCTAAACTGAATCCGTGCCCGACATTGTAATTCACGTCGTCGCGAGCGCCCTCTACGCCGCGCTCGCGTTGCACTTCTGGAACACGCGCTGGCGCCGCGCCCGGGCGACCGCCGGCGCGCCGCGCGAGGAGCCGCGCGCCGGACTGCGCGCCTGGGAGCGCGCGGCGATCCTCGCGCCGCTCGCGCTGCACGGCCGGCTGCTCTATGCAGACATGTTCGCGAGCGTGGAGCTGCGCTTCGGCTTCGCCTACGCGCTCTCGGCGATGCTCTGGCTCACGGTGCTGTTCTACTGGCTGGAGAGTTTCTTCTACGACCTGGACGCGATGCAGCCGCCGGCGCTCGCGCTCGCCGCGCTCGCGCTGCCGCTGCCGGCGCTGTTTCCGGGGCGCATCGGCGGCGAGTACGCGGCCGGGATCGAGTTCCGCGTGCACCTGCTGCTCGCCATGCTCGCCTACAGCCTGTTCACGATCGCGATCCTGCACGCGGTGCTGATGGCCGTGGCCGAGCGCAGGCTGCACCGCAAGGACGGCAGCGTGCTGGGCGCTCTGCCGCCGCTGCTGACGCTGGAGCGGCTGCTGTTCCGCCTGATCGGCGCGGCGTTCGTGCTGCTCACGCTCACGCTCGCCACGGGCATGGTGTTCTCCGAGACGCTGTTCGGCCGAAGCATGCGCTTCGAGCACAAGACGGTGTTCGGCATCCTGTCCTGGCTCACCTTCGGCGTGCTGCTCGCGGGGCGCTGGCTGTACGGCTGGCGCGGGCGCACCGCGCTGCGCTGGACGCTGTCGGGCTTCGTGCTGCTGGTCCTCGCCTATATCGGCAGCCGCTTCGTGCTGGAAGTGATCCTCGGCCGGACCTGAGCGCGCGTGGACGAGATCCCGCTCCGCTGGGAGATCGCCGCGCTGGCGGCCTCGCTCGCGGCGTCGGCGTTCTTCTCGATCGCCGAGACGAGCATGATGGCGATCAACCGCTACAAGCTGAAGCACCTGGTCGCGCAGGAGCACGGCGGCGCGAAGCGCGTCGCCGCGCTGCTCGCGCGCACCGACCGGCTGCTCGGCGCGATCCTCATCGGCAACACGCTGGTCAGCGCGGCGGCCGCGACGCTGGCCGGGCTGATCGCGGTGCACTTCCTCGGCGCCGACAAGCTGACCTACGCACTCAGCACGCTGGTGGTGTCGTTCCTGATCATCGTGTTCTCCGAGATCACGCCGAAGGTGATCGGCGCCACCTATCCGGAGCGCATCGCGCTGCCGCTCGCCTACGTGCTCGGGCCGCTGCAGAAGATGCTGCAGCCCGGAGTCTGGCTGGCCAACCTCCTGGTGCAGCCCATGCTCGCGCTGCTTCGCGTGCGGCCCGACCCGGAAGCGCTCCGGCTCTCCCCCGAGGAGATCCGCACGCTGGTGCTCGAGTCATCGAGCTTCATGCCGAAGAAGCACCGGTCGATCCTGATGAACCTGTTCGACGTCGCGGAGATCACCGTGCAGGACGTGATGGTTCCGCGCGCCAAGATCGAGGCGATCCGGCTGGACGACGATATGGAGACGATCGCGCGCCAGCTCACCACGAGCTATCACCGCGAGCTGCCGGTCTACCGCGGCGGCGGCGACGAAGTGGCGGGCGTGCTCAACCTGCGCAAGGTGCTGGGCCTGCTGTTTTCCGGCGCCCTGGACCGCAAGGCGATCGAGGACCTGCTCGACGAACCCTACTTCGTGCCCGCCGGCACGCCGGCGATCGCGCAGCTGCAGTATTTCCAGGAGAAGCGCGAGCGCATCGGCCTGGTGGTGGACGAGTACGGCGAGCTCATGGGCCTGGTCACGCTCGAGGGCATCATGGAGCAGATCATCGGCAAGTTCACCACCTCGCTGCCCTCGGCGCAGCCGGCGCTGCGCTGGGACGACGAGGGCGCGGCGGCGGCCGACGGCGCGATGCCGGTGCGCGAGGTCAACCGCGCGCTCGGGCTCGACCTGCCCACCGACGGCCCGAAGACGCTGAACGGGCTGATCCTCGAGCAGCTGCAGGACATCCCGGAGGCGAACGTGTCGATCAAGATCGCCGGCGTGCCGATCGAGATCGTCAGCACGCAGGGGCGCGCAGTGAAGTCGCTGCGGCTGTTCCGCCCGCCCGAGCCCGCCGGGCCGGTGGCGCCCTGAACCGTGATTTCCGTCATTTGGCCAAGCCTTTGACTCGGCGCTAGAATCCCGGATCACCTCGAGCTAGAGGCAGGGAGCGGCAATGGCGACTGCAGCGGCGGCGGCAAAGGGCGGGCCCAAGGAATTCACGTTCGCCTGGGAAGGCAAGGACAAGGCCGGCAAGACCGTGCGCGGCGAGATGCGCGCGGCCGGCGAGAACATGGTCCAGGCTTCGCTGCGCCGGCAGGGCATCACGGTCGGCAAGGTCAAGAAGCAGAAGAAGGGCGGCGGCGGCAAGGTCGGCGAGAAGGACGTGGCCCTGTTCACGCGCCAGATGGCGACCATGATGAAGGCCGGCGTGCCGCTGCTGCAGGCCTTCGACATCGTCAGCAAGGGCGCGACCAACCCTGCGGTGACGCGCCTGCTCATCGAGATCAAGACCGAGGTGGAGACCGGCTCCTCGCTCGCGCAGGCCTTCCGCAAGTACCCGCTGCACTTCGACGCGCTCTACTGCAACCTCGTGGCCGCGGGCGAAGCCGCCGGCATTCTCGAGCAGCTGCTCGATCGCCTGGCGATCTACAAGGAGAAGACGCTCGCCATCAAGTCGAAGATCAAGTCGGCCCTGTTCTACCCGGTCTCGATCGTCGTGGTGGCGATCGTGATCACCGCGGTGATCATGATCTTCGTGATCCCGGCCTTCAAGAGCGTGTTCTCGAGCTTCGGCGCCGACCTGCCCGCGCCCACGCTGGTGGTGATGTCGATCTCCGACTGGACGGTGGCCAACTGGTACATCCTGTTCCCGGCCATGGGCGGCGCGGTCTACGGCTTCCTCGAGGCCTGGAAGCGCTCGCTCGCGGTGCAGATCTTCATGGACCGCATCAGCCTGAGGCTGCCGATCTTCGGCTCGCTGCTGAGGAAGGCGGCGGTGGCGCGCTGGACGCGCACGCTGTCGACGATGTTCGCGGCGGGCGTTCCGCTCGTCGAGGCGCTCGACTCGGTGGGCGGCGCCTCGGGCAACTACGTCTATCTGCAGGCGACCATCAAGATCAAGGGCGAGGTCTCGACCGGCGGCTCGCTCACGATCGCGATGCAGAACTCCGGAGTCTTTCCTCCGATGGTGATTCAGATGTGCATGATCGGCGAGGAAACGGGCGCGCTCGATGCGATGCTCGGCAAGGTCGCCGACTTCTTCGAGGCCGAGGTGGACGAGGCGGTCGAGGCGCTGTCCTCGCTCATGGAGCCGATCATCATGGTCGTGCTCGGCACGCTGATCGGCGGCATGGTCGTGGCGATGTACCTGCCGATCTTCAAGCTCGGCGGCGCCGTCTAGGAAGGCTTGCCAGGCATGGATCTGGGCTGGACCACCCAGCCCGCCGTCTTCCCTTGGCTGGCGATGGCCGTCGGCCTGTGCATCGGCTCGTTCCTGAACGTCGTGATCCACCGGCTGCCGAGAATGATGGAGCGCGCCTGGCGCGCCGAATGCGCCGAGCTCGCCGGGCAGCCCGCGCCGCAGGCGCCGCCCTACAACCTGGTCGTGCCGCGATCGGCCTGCCCGGGCTGCGGCCGCGGCGTCCGGGCGATCGAGAACGTGCCGGTGCTGAGCTGGCTTGCGCTGCGCGGACGATGCGCCGGCTGCGGCATGCGCATCAGCCTGCGCTACCCGCTGGTCGAGCTGCTTGCGGGCCTCTGCGCGGCCGCGTCGGCCTGGCACTTCGGCTTCGGCGCGGCCGCGTTCGGCGCCATGCTCTTCCTGTGGAGCACGATCGCGCTCGCGTTCATCGACCAGGCAACGGGCTACCTGCCCGACGACCTCACGTTGCCCTTGATGTGGGCGGGACTGCTGCTCAATGCCTGGGGCGCTTTCGCTCCGCTCGCGGACGCCGTGATCGGCGCGGCCGCGGGCTACCTGCTGCTCTGGTCGATCTACTGGGCGTACCGCCTGGCGACCGGCAAGGAAGGCATGGGCTACGGCGATTTCAAGATGAACGCGGCGATCGGCGCCTTCCTGGGCTGGAAGATGCTGCCGCTCGTGGTGCTGCTGTCCTCGGTGGCGGGCCTCGCTTTCGGCGTGCTGCAGATGCTCGGCGCGCGGCGCGGCTGGGACAGCGCGTTCCGCTTCCATTTCGGCCCCTACCTCGCGCTGGGCGGCGTGGTCGCGCTGTTCTGGGGCGCGCCGATCCTGCGCTGGTACCTGCATTCCTAGCCCGCCCGCGGCGTTGAGACCCGTCATCGGACTCACCGGCGGCATCGGCAGCGGCAAGAGTGCCGCGGCCGACGAGTTCGCGCGCCTCGGCGCCACCATCGTCGACTCCGACGCGATCGCGCACGAGCTGACGGGCCCCGGCGGAGCGGCGGTCGTGGAAGTCGCGCGCCAGTTCGGCAAGGCTTTCGTCGATGCCACGGGCGCGATGGACCGCAAGCGCATGCGCGATCTCGTCTTCGCCGACGCGGAGGAAAAGCAGCGGCTCGAAGCGCTGCTGCACCCGATGATCCGCGCCGAATCCGAGCGCCGCATCGCCTGCGCGGCGGGCCCCTACGTGATCTACGTCGTGCCGCTGCTCGTCGAATCGTCGGGCCATCGCGAGCGGGTCGCGCGCGTGCTCGTCGTCGACTGCCCGGAAGCGCTCCAGATCGCCCGCGTGCGGCAGCGCAGCATGCTTCCGGAAGCCCAGATCAAACGCATCATAGCTTCGCAGATCAAGAGGGAAAGGCGGCTCGCGGCGGCCGACGACGTCATCGACAATTCAGGGGATCTTGCCGCGCTGCACAGGCAGGTGCGCACGCTGCACGAAAAGTACCTCGCGCTGGCCGCGGCCTGAGGCCGCATTTGTGTTGAGCGGCCAAAACCCGCAGAATCCGGCCATTTTCGCGCCTCGGCGAGGCTGGCCTGGCCGCTATAACGTATGAGTACCCGCTCAACGAGCGCATCCGGACCCTGCTGCGCCTGGAGGATCTGTTCGAGCGCTCGCGCCATTTCATCGCGCGCACCGATCCGCTCGACCATCACGTCGCGCTGCTGACGCTGTTCGAGATCCTCGAGGTCGCGGGCCGGGCCGACCTCAAGTCCGACCTGCTGCAGGAGCTCGAGCGCCAGAAACAGGTGCTGCTGTCGTTCCGCAACAACCCCGACATCTCCGAGGAGGCGCTCTCGGGCGTGCTGCGCGACATCGAGCAGGCGGCCGCCGCGCTGTTCTCGATGCAGGGCCGCATTGGCCAGTACCTGCGCGAGAACGAGTGGCTGATGTCGATCAAGCAGCGCACCGGCATCCCCGGCGGCGCCTGCGAGTTCGACTTGCCGTCTTACCATTACTGGCTGCACCGCCCGGCCGAGGAGCGCATCGGGCAGCTTGCGGCCTGGACGAGCCCGCTGTATCCGCTGCGCGACGGCTCGGCGATCATCCTGCGCATCCTGCGCGAGTCCGGCAAGCCGCAGAGCCTGCAGGCGCCGCTCGGAACCTTTCAGCAGATGCTGGGCGGCAAGACCGCGCAGATGCTGCGCGTGCGGCTGGAGCCCGGTCTGCCCTGCGTGCCGGAGATCAGCGCCAACAAGTACGTGCTCAACATCCGCTTCCTCGCGCAGAACGGCGAGGAGACGCGCGCCAAGACCGCCGACTGGGACGTCGGCTTCGAGCTGACCTTCTGCAACCTCTGAAGCGGGGTTCGCCGCCGAGCACCGCGAAGCGGGTATCCTGCGGCTTGCCATGAAAACTGTGCCCTGTCCCCGCTGCGGCGCGCAGGCGCCCTACGGTCCGGACAATCGCTGGCGCCCTTTCTGCAGCGAGCGCTGCAAGGTCATCGACCTCGGCGCATGGGCGGCTGAGGAATACCGCGTCCCAGTGTCGGACGAATCGCCCGCGGACGCGCCGCCCGAGGCGGGATTGGGCGAGCCTTGACCGATGGACGAGGCCAGCCAAACCGCCGCACTGGTGAAGGCCGCCGAGGACCTGACCGGCTGGGCCGACCCTGCCCGGCGCCTGCGCTACGCGCTCGAGAAGGACGAACTCGCCCTCTACTGCCAGCCGATCGCGTCGCTGCAGGGCGGCGCGCGGTTTCCCATGGCCGAGGTGCTCGTGCGCCTGCGCGAGGAGGAGAAGGCGCTGCTGCCGCCCGGCGAATTCATCCCGGTCTTCGAGCACTACCACCTCATGCCCGACCTCGACCGCTGGGTGGTGCGGCATATCGCGGCGCACATCAAGCGGGGTTCCAATATCGCGCGCTTCGCCGTCAATCTCGACAGCCAGACGATCGAGGATGCCGCGTTTCCGAAGGCGGTTGCGGAAATCCTGGCCGCGCAGGGCGTGCCGACGGACGCCCTTTACTTCGAGATCAGCGAGGCCGACACGATCGACCGCGTCCACGATGCGGCGCGCTTCACGAACGCGATCCGCAAGGTCGGCTGCGGCGTGACGATCTCCGGCTTCGGGCACCGGACCGCGACTTTCCTGGCGCTGAAGAATCTGAAGCCGGATTTCGTGAAGGTCGACGGCTCGATCGTGCGCCGGCTCCTTTCGGCACCGACTGCCGAGGCGAAGCTGCGGGCAATACTGCGCGTAGGCGAAGTGGTGGGCTACCGGGTGATCGCCGAAATGGTCGAGGATCAGGACATCCTGCTGCGCCTCAAGGCGCTCGGGGTCGGGTACGCGCAGGGCTTCGGCATCCAGCAGCCGCACCCGATCGAGTACGTGGCCATCCGGCGGCCCAGGATCTAAGCGGCGCCCTCTGGCTCAGGCCCAGCTGCCCGAGATCATCGCGATGCCGTGCGCGCCCGCCCGGCGCGCCTCCGGCAGGTCCTGCGGCCGCAGCCCGCCGATCGCGTAGACCGGAATGCTCGCCCCGCGCGCGATCGCGGCGAATCCTTCCCAGCCGAGCGGCGCGGCTCCGGGGTGCGACGCGGTTGCCTTGACCGGGCCAAGCACCGCGAAATCCAGCCCGAGCTTCATCGCCTGCGCCAGTTCGGCGCGGTGATGGCAGGACGCGGCCACCAAAGCGCCTTCGGGCCGCCTGGTGAGCGACATCAACTGCGACGACGTGAGATGGACCCCGTCGCCGAGGTCGGGCCCGCCATTGATCAGGGTCTTTGCCCGAAATGCTCTTGAGAGTTCCACGACTGATCGCGCGAAGCTCTCACGGTCCGGCAGGTCCTTGTCTCTGACCTGAATCAGCCGCAATCCCTTTTCAAGCCGGGAACGGAGCGCCGAAAGCAGCCTCTCGACGCCCAATGTCTGAGCATCGGTGATCGCGTATTCCGCGGGCAGCGCGAGCGACGCGAGCACCGGCGCGTTGGCCGGCAGCATCGGCTCGGCCATGCGCTCGTCGAGGCGCTGCCAGACGATGCGCTGGTTTTCCCGTGCGTGCGGCTCGCCGGTCCACGCTTCGACGCGGAAGAAATTCAGGCGTACGCGCGCGTGCTCGTAGGTATGTTCGCGCGTGATCCAGGGGTAGGCGGTGACGACGTCGATGCCGAGCTCCTCGCGCAGCTCGCGCTCGAGCGCTCGCTCGGGCGGCTCGCCGGCCTCGACCTTGCCGCCCGGGAACTCCCACCAGCCCGCGTAGACCTTTCCCGAGGGGCGCTGCGCGAGCAGGAAGCTGCCGTCGGGGCGCTCGACCACCGCCGCGGCGACCTCCACCGGGGCCGCCACGCTACTTCTTCCTGGCGTGCTCGCCCGCCCCGGAGCCGCTCCTGCGGCGACCCGCCCAATCTCGCGCGAACTGGTAGGCGACGCGACCGCTGCGCGAGCCGCGCTGCATCGACCATTGCAGCGTCTCCTCGCGCGCCGCCTCGATTTCCTTCGACGAGCAGCCGAACGTGCGCAGCCAGTGCGCGACGATCTCGAGATACTCGTCCTGGTCGAACGGATAGAACGACACCCACAGGCCGAAGCGCTCCGAAAGCGAGATCTTCTCCTCCACGGTCTCGCCCGGGTGGATCTCGTCGCCGACGTACTTCGTCTCCAGGTTCTCCTGCATGTACTCCGGCATCAGGTGCCGGCGGTTCGAAGTCGCGTAGATCAGCAGGTTCTCGGACGTCGTCGAGATCGAGCCGTCGAGCGCCACCTTCAGCGCGATGTAGCCCTCCTCCGAGCCGTGGAAGGTCAGGTCATCGCAGAACACGAGGAAGCGCTCGGGGCGGTTCGCCACCTGGTCGACGATCGCGGGCAGGTCGGCAAGGTCGCTCTTCTCGACCTCGATGAGGCGCAGCCCCCTGGGCGAATACTTGTTGAGCAGGCCCTTCACGATCGAGCTTTTGCCGGTGCCGCGCGCGCCCGTGAGCAGCACGTTGTTGGCGGGCCTGCCCTCGATGAACTGGCGCGTGTTCTGCTCGACCCTGGCGATCTGCGCGTCAATGCCCTGGAGGTCGGAGAGCCGCATGCGGTGCACGTGCCGCACCGGCTGGAGCCAGCCCTGCCCGGCAGCCCGGCCGCCGGCGCCGCGGCGCCAGCGAAACGCGATGCTCGCCTTCCAGTCGGTGGGCGGCGGGGGCGGCGGCAGGAGTTGCTCGAGCCGCTCCAGGATCTGCTGCAGTTCCTTGCTCATGTGCGGTATTCGGCGTTGATTTTCACGTAGTCGAACGACAGGTCGCAAGTCCAGAGCGTCGCCGATGCCTTGCCCCGGTTGAGCACGGCCCGCACCAGGAACTCGGGCTTCTTCATCGCCGCCACGCCAAGCTCTTCACGGTAGGCCGGATGGCGTGCCCCGCCCTTCGCGACCGCGACCTCGTCGAGATAGAGGTCGAGCTTGCCGGTGTCCAGGCCGCCGACGCCGGCGTAGCCGATCGCCGCGAGGATCCGCCCGAGGTTCGGATCGGAGGCGAAGAACGCCGTCTTCACGAGCGGCGAGTGCGCGATCGCGTACGCGACCTTGCGGCACTCGGCCACGCTGCGGCCGCGCTCCACGGCCACCGTCACGAACTTGGTCGCGCCCTCGCCATCGCGGATGATGGCTTGCGCCAACTGTCGAGCGATATCCGTTATGGCTCTTTCAAGGGTCGCAAGGTCTTTCGCGGATGAAGCGAAAGGACCCAATCCCGTCGAAATCAAGATGAAGGAATCGTTCGTCGAGGTATCGCCGTCCACGGTCGCACAGTTGAACGAGCGGTCCGCGACGCGCTTGACCATCGCCTTCAGCGCCGGCTGCGCGATCTTCGCGTCGGTGGCGACGAAGCCGAGCAGGGTCGCCATGTCGGGCCGGATCATGCCGGCGCCCTTGGCGATGCCGGTCACCGTCGCCTCGCCACCTGAGAGCCTTGCCTTGCTCGAGAAGGCTTTCGGCACCGTGTCGGTGGTCATGATCGCCTCGGCCGCGTCCAGCCAGCTCGCCTTGCCCGCCGCCGCGGCCGGCAGGCCGGCGACGACGCGCTCCACGGGAAGCGGCTCCATGATCACGCCCGTGGAGAACGGAAGAATTTGATTGGCCTCGCAGCTCAAGCGCGAAGCCAGTGAAGCGCAAACCTGCAGCGCCCTCTGCAATCCATCCTTTCCGGTCCCGGCGTTGGCGTTGCCGGTATTCACCACGAGCGCGCGCACCGCGTTCTTGATGTGCTTTCGGGCGAGAAGGACCGGCGCGGCGCAGAAGCGGTTCCGCGTGAACACGCCGGCCGCCTTCGCGCCGGGCGCGAGGCGCATCACGAGGAGGTCCTTTCGGCCCGGCTTCCTGATGCCGGCCATCGCCACGCCCAGCTCTACGCCGGGCACCGGGTGGAGCGAGCGCGGATCGGGCGGCGGCAGGTTGACGGCCATCGGCGCGCCCTCCTAGGCCAGCTTCCCGTGGCAGTGCTTGTACTTCTTGCCCGAGCCGCAAGGGCAGGGATCGTTGCGGCCGATCTTGCGGGAAGCCCGCACCACGGGTTGCGCCGCGGGCTTGGCCTTGGCTTCGCCCTCGTCGCCCGCGAGCGCGTCGTCGAAATCGGCGTGCTGCAGGCGCACGTTCTCCACGTGCGGCTTGTCGTCGACCTTGGGCGGCTCCTGGCGCTGGATCTCGACGAGCATGAGGTTCTTCGTGACCTCGAGCTTCACCGACTCCAGCATCGCGCCGAACAGCTCGAAGGCCTCGCGCTTGTACTCCTGCTTTGGGTTCTTCTGCGCGTAGCCGCGCAGGTGGATGCCCTGGCGCAGGTGGTCGAGCGCGGCGAGGTGCTCGCGGTAGTGCGAGTCGAGGACCTGCAGCATCAGGTAGCGCTCGTAATCGCGGAACGACGCCCTGGCCTCCTCCGGAACCTTCGCCGCGTAGGCCTGCGTGCCGGACTCGACGATGCGCTCGAGCAGCGCCTCGTCCTGCAGCTCCGGGTCCTTCTCCAGCCAGGCCTTCACCGGCAGGCCGAGGCCGATTTCGGCCTTCAGCGCCGTCTCGAGGCCTGCGATGTCCCACTGCTCCTCGACGCTGTCCTCGGGCACGTGCTGGCGGAAGATGTCCGCAATCACGCCCTTACGCAGGTCGGCGATGCGCGCCGACACGTCGCCGGACTCGAGCAGCTCGTTGCGCAGCGCGTAGATCGTCTTCCTCTGGTCGTTGGCGACGTCGTCGTATTCGAGCAGCTGCTTGCGGATGTCGAAATTGCGCGCCTCGACCTTGCGCTGCGCGCTCTCGATGGAGCGCGTGACCATCGCGTGCTCGATCGCCTCGCCCTCGGGCATCTTCAGCATCACCATGATGCGGTTGATGCGGTCGCCCGCGAAGATGCGCAGCAGCGGGTCCTCCAGCGCCATGAAGAAGCGCGAGCTTCCCGGGTCGCCCTGGCGGCCCGAGCGGCCGCGCAGCTGATTGTCGACCCGGCGCGACTCGTGGCGCTCGGTGCCGATGATGTGCAGCCCGCCCGCGGCGATGACCTTGTCGTGCAGCGACTGCCATTCGCCTCGCAGCTTCTCGATGCGCGCACGCTTGTCCGCGTCGGCGAGGCCCTCGGTCGCTTCGAGCAAGTCCGCCTGCTTCTCGACGTTGCCGCCGAGAACGATGTCGGTGCCGCGCCCTGCCATGTTGGTGGCGATGGTGACCATCTGCGGCCGGCCCGCCTGCGCCACGATCTCGGCCTCGCGCGCGTGCTGCTTGGCGTTGAGCACCTGGTGCGGCAGCTTTTCCTTGGCGAGCATCCCCGCCAGCAGCTCGGAGTTCTCGATCGAGGTGGTGCCCACGAGCACCGGCTGGCCGCGCTCGTGGCAGTCGCGGATCTCGTCGATGATCGCCTTGTACTTCTCCTTGAGCGTGCGATAGACGAGGTCCAGGCGGTCGTCGCGGATCATCTTCCGGTGCGTCGGCACGACGACCGTCTCCAGGCCGTAGATCTCCTGGAACTCGTAGGCCTCGGTGTCCGCGGTGCCCGTCATGCCGGCGAGCTTCGCGTACATGCGGAAGTAGTTCTGGAAGGTGATCGAGGCGAGCGTCTGGTTCTCGCTCTGGATGGCGACCTTTTCCTTCGCCTCGACGGCCTGGTGCAGGCCGTCGGACCAGCGCCGGCCCGTCATCAGCCGTCCCGTGAACTCGTCGACGATCACCACCTCGCCGTCCTGCACCACGTAATGCTGGTCGCGGTGGTACAGGTAGTGCGCGCGCAGCGCCGCGAGCAGATGGTGCATGAGGTTGATGTAGGCCGGCTCGTACAGGCTCGCGCCCTGCGGCAGCAGGCCCGCGCGCGCGAGGATCTGCTCGGCCTTCTCGTGCCCGGCCTCCGACAGGATGACCTGATGGTTCTTCTCGTCGACCCAGAAGTCGCCCGGCGGATCGGGCTGGTCCTGCTTCTTCTCCTCCTTCTGCCGGTCGAGCAGCGGCGCGACGTCGTTCATCCGGTAGTAGAGCTCGGTGCGGTCCTCGGCCTGGCCGGAGATGATCAGCGGCGTGCGCGCCTCGTCGATCAGGATCGAGTCCACCTCGTCGACGATGCCGTAGACGAGTTTGCGCTGGAAGCGCTCCTCGACCCGCATCGCCATGTTGTCGCGCAGGTAGTCGAAGCCGAACTCGTTGTTGGTGCCGTAGGTGATGTCGGCCGCGTAGGCCTCGCGCTTCGCCCGGTTGCGCTCCTCGAGCTCGAGCTCGTGGTACGGGATGTTGACGCCGACCGTGAGGCCGAGAAAGCTGTAGATCTTTCCCATCCACTCGGCGTCGCGCTTGGCGAGGTAGTCGTTCACCGTGACGATGTGCACGCCGCTCCCCGGCAGCGAATTCAGGTAGGCCGGCAGCGTCGCGACGAGCGTCTTGCCCTCGCCCGTGCGCATCTCGGCGATCTTGCCGTCGTGCAGCACCATGCCGCCGACGAGCTGCACGTCGAAGTGGCGCATACGCAGCGTGCGCTTGGCCGCCTCGCGCACGACGGCGAACGCCTCGGGCAGCAGCGAGTCGAGCGCCGCGCCGTCGGCGAGGCGCTTGCGGAACTCGGCGGTCTTGCCGCGCAGCGCGCCGTCGGAGAGCCCGGCGATTTCGGGCTCGAGGGCGTTGATCCGCTTCACCACCCCCGCGTACTGCTTCAGCAGCCGCTCGTTGCGGCTGCCGAAGATCCTCTTGGGAATGCTGAACAGGAAAACGAGGAACTTGCGCAGGCTTTCCATGAAATCGGAGGCGCGGGCCGCTGCTAAGCCCCCGGAAAAAGATGAGATTTTATCACGCCGGGACAGGCGCCCCGGCGCGCGCGCCGCTTACTTGAAGCGCGCGAGCGGCGGCACCTGCGGATTCGTCGCGAGCAGGAATTTCATCGGGTTCTGCGCGACGCCGCGGTAGCGCACTTCGAAATGCAGGTGCGGGCCCGTCGAGCGCCCGGTGGTGCCGCTGTCGCCGATGCGCCGGCCGCGCTGCACCAGGTCGCCTTCCTTGACGAGCACCTTCGACAGGTGCGCGTAACGCGTCACCAGATCGTTGCCGTGGTCGATGTCGACCATGTTGCCGTATTGCGGATGAAAGCCCGCGAACTGCACCACGCCGCCGGCGGCCGCCACCACCGGCGTTCCGACGTCGGTGATGAAATCGATGCCCTCGTGCATCGCCTGCTGGCCCGTGAACGGGTCGATGCGGTAGCCGAAGCTCGAGGCGTTGTACGGCGAGTTGACCGGCATCATCGTCGGCATCGCCTTCTTCTTCACGGCCTGCTCGAACATCTGCGCTTCCAGCAGGCCTAGCATGTCGGTGCGGCTCTCCATCTGCCGCCCGAGCAGCGCGACCTTCTCGCTGAATTGCGCAAACGTGAGGTTCTGCGGCGGCAGCGTGGTCGACTGGGCGCCGCCCATGCCCGGCGTCTCGGAGAAGCGGAATTCCTGCGGCCGGATGCCGGCCATCGTCGACAGCCGCTCGCCCAGCGCGTCGAGGCGCGTGAGCTGCGCCTGCATCTCGCCGATCTTGACCGCCATCGCATTGAGGTTCTGCTGCATGAACTCGCGCGAGCGCTCGGACTCGCTCTTCTGCACGGCGAGCACGAGCTGGTGCACGAGCGGAATCTTCAGGTCGGCAGCGAAGCGCAGACTGAGCCAGTACAGCGCGCCCGCCAGGGCGACCACCGTCGCCACGCCGATCGCCGCGGCCGCCGCCAGGTGGCGCAGCGACAGCGATACCGAGCGCGCCTTTGCCAGCCGGCTGGGGATCAAGATAACCTGCACGCAGCCTCCACTGAGCCCACTCCTCCGTGCAACCCCGCAATGTCGGCAGCCTGCTTGCGTCGGACGCCGGCCTCGAGCCGGTCATCGCAAAAACGCGTCAGATCAACGCGCTCTCGAAGCTTGTTTTTGACTTCCTGCCGCCTGGGCTGGCCCGCCTGGTTCGGGCCGTCAACTTCCACGACCGCCCCGGGGACCGTCAGCTGGTCCTGCTCGCCGCATCGCCCGCTGCGGCGGCCAAGCTGAAGCTGCTTGCCGAGGCCCTATGCAGATACTTGTCCGAACAGCGGGCGCAGGTTAATTCAGTTTCCGTGAGGGTGCAACCCGGGGCCGATTCTGCGGCACAGGTCACGTCCCGGCCCGCGCCCCGCCTCTCGGCGGGGGTGCTGCGAGAGCTGCAGAGCCTTCATGCGCGGCTGTCCGACTCTCCGGCGCGCAGCGCCTTGAAAGCCCTGCTCGATCATCAGCTTAAGCCGTAGACTGGCGCAGCATGCCGGCCACGCCCGAGGGCGCCTCCTCGGCGTGCTCGAAGGTGACGACCTCGGTGGCCGACGGGTCGGCGAGCAGGCTGCGCAGCAGCAGATTGTTGAGGGCATGTCCCGACTTGTGCGCGCTGAAGGCGCCGAGCAGCGGCCGCCCGAGCACGTAGAGATCGCCGATGGCATCGAGGATCTTGTGGCGGATGAATTCGTCGCCAAAGCGCAGCCCTTCGGCGTTCAGCACGCGGTGCTCGTCCAGCACCACGGCGTTCTCCAGCCCGCCGCCGAGCGCCAGGCCCACGTTGCGCAGGTCCTCGACGTCGTGCATGAAGCCGTAGGTGCGCGCGCGCGCGACCTCCTTGAGGTACGAGGTCGTCGCGAAGTCCACCGTGAGCGAGGTATTCGACTTCTCGATCACCGGATGCTTGTAGACGATCGAGAACGACAGCCGCAGCCCCTCGTAGGGCTCGAGCACGGCCCACTTGTCTGCGTCGCGCGCCTCGATGCGCTTCTTCACGCGCAGGAAGCGCTTGGGCGCGGCCTGTTCCTCGATGCCGGCCTGCTGGATGAGCAGCGCGAAGGGCGCCGCGCTGCCGTCCATGATCGGCACCTCGGGTCCGTCGAGGTCCACGTAGGCGTTGTCGACGCCGAGGCCCGAGAGCGCGGACATCAGATGCTCGATCGTGTAGACCTTGACGTCGCCGCGCACGAGGCAGGAGCACAGGCGCGTCTCGCCCACGAGGTCGGCGCGCGCGGGCAGCTCGGCCGGCTGCGCGAGGTCGGTGCGGCGAAAGACGATGCCGGTATCCGGCTGAGCCGGGCGCAGCGCAAGCCGCACCTTCTGGCCGGTGTGCAGGCCGACGCCGGTGGCGCTGACCAGCGATTTCAGGGTTCTCTGGCGAAGCATGAACGAGCGATTTTATCTCGCGGGGTCCGGTTGCCGGGACGGATCTGTAACAAACGGTAAGGAGGCGCCCCCCTGGCAAGGTGGGGACGCCGCCCTCCGCGGTCCGCGCAGGCGCTGCGCTAGTCGGCCTGCTTGCGGAGGAACGCCGGGATGTCGTACTTGTCCACGCCGCTCGCGCTGAGCGCCTCGACCTGCGCCGCGCGATCGCGCTTGCGGAACACCGCCGGCGTCTCCGCCATCGCGTTGTAGTCCGGCGCGGCGCCCGGCGCCGCCACGGGCTGGTTGTCGGTCCCGGTCTTCTGCGAGACCACCAGCTGCGGCTTCTGCTGGCGCGCGACGATCGGCTGGCCGAGGCCCGTCGCGATCACCGTGACGCGCAGCTCGTCGCCGAGCTCGTCGTCGAACACGCCGCCATGGATGATCGTGGCGTCGTCGGCCGCGAAGGCGCGGATCGCATTCATCACCTCTTTGGTCTCGCGCAGCTTGAGGCTGGAGCGCGAGGCGGTGATGTTCACGAGCACGCCGCGCGCGCCGGACAGGTTCACGCCCTCCAGCAGCGGGCAGGCGATCGCCTGCTCGGCCGCGATGCGCGCACGGTCGATGCCGCTTGCCGCCGACGAGCCCATCATCGCCATCCCCTGCTCCATCATGACCGTGCGCACGTCCTGGAAGTCGACGTTGACCACGCCGTCGCGGTGGATGATGTCGACGATGCCGCCGACCGCGTTGCACAGCACGTCGTCGGCGGCCTCGAACGCGTCCTTCTGCGTGACGTCGTCGCCCAGGACCTCCTCGAGCTTGTCGTTGAGGATCACGATCAGCGAGTCGACGTGCGGTGCGATTTCCTCGATGCCCGTTTCCGCGATCTTCATGCGCTTGGAGCCTTCCCAGGCGAAAGGCTTCGTGACCACCGCCACGGTGAGGATGCCGAGCGACCGCGCGACCTCCGCGATCACCGGACCCGCGCCCGTGCCGGTGCCGCCGCCCATGCCCGCGGTGATGAACACCATGTGCGCGCCGGCCACGGCCTCCTCCAGGCGCTCGCGGTCGGCGATCGCCACCGCGCGCGCCTCCTCGGGCTTGGCGCCCGCGCCCAGGCCGCTCGTGCCGAGCTGGATCTGGTTGCGCGCCCGGTTGCGCGCGAGCACCTGCGCGTCCGTGTTGACCGCGATGAATTCCACCTTGCCCACGCCCTTGTCGATCATGTGGTCGACGGCGTTGCCGCCGGCGCCCCCGACCCCGATCACCTTGATGACCGGCCCCGCCGCCTGCTCATTCACGATTTCGAACATGTCGTCTCCTTGCCAGTTGAAAGTACGTGGTACCGCGCCTCAAAAATTGCGTTGAAACCAGTCGCGCATGCGGCCGAACACCGCACGCACCGATCCGTTCTGCTTCGAAATCCGGCCCTGCTGCAGCTGCTGGGCGCCCTCGAGCAGCAGCCCCATCGCCGTCGCGTAGCGCGGGCTGCGCACGACCTCGGCGAGGCCGCCCGCGTAGCGCGGCAAGCCGATGCGCACGGGCATGTGGAAGATCTCCTCGCCCAGCTCGGTCATGCCCTGCATGAGCGCGCTGCCGCCAGTGAGCACGACTCCCGAAGACAGCAGCTCCTCGTAGCCGGATTCGCGCAGCACCTGCTGCACGAGCGCGAACAGCTCCTCGGCGCGCGGCTCGATCACCTCGGCGAGCGTCTGGCGCGACATCACGCGCGGCGCCCGGTCGCCGATGCCCGGAACCTCGATCATCTCGCCGGCATCTGCGAGCTGGCGCAGCGCGACCCCGTGCCGCATCTTGATGGCCTCGGCCTCGGCGGTCGGCGTGCGCAGCGCCATCGCGATGTCGTTGGTGATCTGGTCGCCCGCGATCGGGATCACCGCCGTGTGGCGGATCGCGCCGTGCGTGAAGATCGCGAGGTCGGTGGTGCCGCCGCCGATGTCGACCAGGCAAACGCCGAGATCCATCTCGTCGCCGGAGAGCACCGCGCGCGCCGAGGCGAGCGGCTGCAGGATTAGGTCGTTCACGTCCAGGCCGCAGCGGCGCACGCACTTGACGATGTTCTGCGCCGCCGACACCGCGCCGGTCACGATGTGCACCTTCACCTCCAGCCGCACGCCCGACATGCCGACGGGCTCGCGCACGTCCTCCTGCCCGTCGATGATGAATTCCTGGCGCAGCACGTGCAGGATCTGCTGGTCGGTGGGGATGTTCACCGCCTTCGCGGTATCCACGGCGCGCTCGACGTCGATCGCGCTCACCTCGCGCTCCTTGACCGCGACCATCCCCGTGGAGTTGAAGCTGCGGATGTGCGCGCCCGCGATGCCCGTGAAGGCCGAGGCGATCTTGCAGTCGGCCATGAGCTCGGCCTCCTCGAGGGCGCGCTGGATGCCAGAGACCGTGGACTCGATGTTCACCACCACGCCCTTCTTCAGGCCCTTGGACTCGTGGTTGCCCATGCCGAGCACTTCGAGCGCGCCGTCGGGCCCGAGCTCGGCCACGAGCGCCACGACCTTGGACGTGCCGATGTCCAGGCCGACGACGAGGTTGCGGTCTTCCTTAGCCATGCTTCAGCCTTTCCATCCCGTCATGCGCAGAGCGAAGCCGTTCGGATAGCGCAGGTCCGCCCGCTCGTAGTGCGCGCGCCCGAGCTCGCCGAGCGTCGCGGGGAAAGCGCCGACGAAGCGCTCCAGGCGCTCTTCCACGGGCTCCGGCCCGTCGCGCCCCAGCTCCAGCTGCAATCCGGTCGCGAGGCGCAGCTCCCACGCGTAGCGGGGCGTGAGCACCACGCGCTCGGGCTTTTCCCCCAGCGGCGCGAGCAGCTCGGTGAAGCGCCGATACCGGCGCGCGAGCTCGCCCTCGGTGCCGGGCGGCCCGGCGAACAGCGGCAGCGCGGCCTGCTCGGCGGCATCGAGCGGCGCGGCGAAGGGCTCGCCGAAGCTGTTCACGAAGCCAGAATCGCCCCAGCGCGCGAACGCGACGTGCTCTTCCAGGCGCACCTCGATGCGGTCGGGCCAGACGCGCCGCGCGTCGACGCGACGCACCCAGCCCACCTGCTCGAGGCGCGCGCGCACGGCGGCCAGGTCCGCGCCGAAGAAGTTGCCCCCGATGCCCTCGAGGGCACCGGCGATTTCCTCGCGGCTCGCGTGCCGGAGCTCGCCGCGCACCACGATCTCGCGCAGCGGGAACAGCGGCGAGCGCAGCAGCAGCTGCAGGGCACCGAACGCGAACAGCAGCGCCGCGAGCCCCGTGAGCGCGCCGGCCGCGAGGTTCAGCAGCCGAGGGTTATCCCACATGCGCCCCCCCGAGGATCTTCAGGCAGAGATCTTCGTACGACACGCCGACCGCCTTCGCGGCCATCGGCACGAGGCTGTGGCCGGTCATGCCCGGCGAGGTGTTGACTTCGAGCAGCCAGGGGTCGCCCTTCGCGTCGAGCATCAGGTCGATGCGTCCCCAGCCCGCGCAGCCGACCAGGCGGAAGGCCTCCAGCGCGAGCGATTGGAGCGCTCCCTCCTTCGCCGCCGGCAGCCCGCAGGGACAGACGTACTTCGTGTCGTCGGTGAAGTACTTGTTCCGGTAGTCGTAGTTGCCCTTGGGCGCGTCGATGCGGATCAGCGGCAGCGCCGCGTCGTCGACGACGCTCGCGGTGTATTCCGCGCCGTCGATGAGCCTCTCGGCCAGCACTGCCCGGTCGTAGTTCACCGCGAGCGCGAAGGCCTCCTCGAGCGCCGCATCGTCGAACACCTTGCTCACGCCGAGCGAGGAGCCTTCGTTCACGGGCTTGACGACGAGCGGCAGGCCGAGGCGCCCGGCCGCCGCCTTCAGGTCCGCGCCCGGGTGGAGCAGCTCGTGCGCCGGCGTCGGCAGCCCGCGCGCCTCCCAGACCAGCTTGGCGCGCCACTTGTCCATCGCGAGCGCGGAGCCGAGCACGCCGCTGCCGGTGTAGGGCAGGCCCATCATCTCGAGCGCGCCCTGCAGCGTGCCGTCCTCGCCGCCGCGGCCGTGCAGCGCGATGAAACAGCGCGCGTAGCGCTCGCGCTTGAGCTCGCCGAGGTCGCGCTCGGCCGGGTCGAAGGCGTGCGCGTCCACGCCCTTCGAGCGCAGGGCCTTCAGCACGCCGTTGCCGGAGAGCAGCGAGATCTCCCGCTCGGCCGACTTGCCGCCCATGAGCACGGCGACCTTGCCGAAGCCCGCGGCGGAGGATTCGCGCAGGGCGCTCACGCGGGCTCCCCCACGATCTTCACTTCTGGCACCAGCAGCACGCCCTTCTCGGCCTCGACCTTCTCCTGCACGTGCAGGATCAGCCACTCGATGTCCGCCGCGCTGCCTTCGCCGCCGGGATTGATGATGAAGTTGGCGTGCTTCTCGGAAATGCGCGCGCCCCCGTGCCCGAGCTTCTTCAGCCCGCAGGACTGGATCAGGCGCGCCGCCGTCTTGCCTTCCGAGGGATTGCGGAACACGCTGCCCGCGTTCGGGAACTGCAGCGGCTGCGAGGCGCGCCGCTTCGACAGCAGCGCCTTCATGATCGCGCGCGACTCCTCGCGGTCGCCCTCGGGCAGCTTCAGGTGCGCCGAGGCGAACCATTCGTCGCCCTCGCTGCTCGCGTCGCTGCTCAGCTCGCAGCGCCGGTAGCCGGTCTCGAACTCCGTGCGCGCGCGCCGGCGCAGCTGGCCGCGCCGGTTGATCGTGACCACGCGCTCGACGAGGTCCCAGGTCTCGCCGCCATAGCAGCCGGCGTTCATCGCGAGCGCGCCGCCCATCGTCCCCGGGATGCCCGACAGGAACTCGGCGCTGCCGAGGTTCTGGTCCGCTGCGAAGCGCGCCACTTTCGGGCAGGCGACGCCGGCCTCCGCGTAGAGCAGGCCCTCCTCCATGCGCGGCGGGCGCGCCGAGCCGAAGGTCACGACGACGGTGCCGCGCCATCCGCCTTCGCGCACCAGCAGATTCGAGCCCAATCCCACGAACAGCACCGGCTCCTCCTCGGGCAGTTGGCGGAGGAACATCGACAGGTCCTCGAGGTCCGTGGGCAGAAACAGGCGCCGGGCGGGGCCGCCCGCGCGCCAGGTGACGTACCGCGACATCGGCTCGTTGGCGCGCAACTCGCCGCGCAGGCCCTGGAACTTGAGGTCCGCGCTCATGCACTCAGCTGCCCCGCGACGGCGCCGATGGAGCCGGCGCCCATCGTGAGCACCACGTCGCCTGCGCGCGCGGTGCGGCGGATCACCTCGGGCATCGCGCCGATGTCCTCGACGTAGATCGGCGCGGTGCGCGCGGTCCCGCGCACGGCTTCGGCCAGCGCGCGGCCGTCGGCGGTGGCGATCGGCGCCTCGCCCGCGGGATAGACCTCCGCGAGCAGCAGCAGGTCGGCGCCGCTCAGGACCTGGACGAATTGCTCGAAGAGATCTCGCGTGCGCGTATAGCGGTGCGGCTGGAACGCGAGCACGATGCGCCGGCCGGGAAACGCGACGCGCGCCGCTTCCAGCGTGGCCGCGATCTCGGCGGGGTGATGGCCGTAATCGTCCACGAGCGCGAACGAGCCGGCCGCGCCGTTCAGGCTGACGTCTCCGTAGCGCTGGAAGCGGCGGCCAACGCCGCGGAAGCTCGAGAGCGCGCGCTGGATCGCCGCGGCGGATACCTTGAGCTCCAGCGCGACCCCGATCGCGGCGAGCGCGTTCAGCACGTTGTGCCGCCCCGGCAGGTTGAGCGAGATCTCGAGCGCGGGGCTGTCGCCGCCGCCGTTCTTCCTGCGCACCTTGAACCGGCTCTGCGGCCCGAGCTCGACGTCGGTGGCGCGGATCACCGCGTCCTCGCGAAAGCCGTAGCTCACCACCGGGCGCGAGACGAACGGCAGGATCTCGCGCACATGGGGGTCCTCCACGCAGAGCACGGCGCTGCCGTAGAACGGCAGGTTGTGCAGGAACTGGATGAAGGCCTGCTGCAGCCGCGGGAAATCGTGCTGATAGGTGTCCATGTGGTCGGCGTCGATGTTGGTCACCACCGCGATCACCGGCTGCAGGTGCAGGAAGCTCGCGTCCGACTCGTCGGCTTCGGCGACGATGAACTCGCCGGCGCCCAGCTTGGCGTTGGAGCCCGCCGCGTTCAGCCGGCCGCCGATCACGAAGGTCGGATCGAGGCCGCCTTCGGCGAGCACGCTCGCCACGAGGCTCGTGGTCGTGGTCTTGCCGTGCGTGCCGGCGATCGCCACGCCCTGCTTCAAGCGCATGAGCTCCGCGAGCATCAGCGCGCGCGGCACCACCGGGATGCGCTTGGCACGCGCGGCGACGACTTCCGGGTTGTCCTGGCGCACCGCGGAGGACACGACGACGGCGTCCGCGCCCTGAACGTTCTCCTGCTTGTGTTCCGTGGAGACCGGCACCCCGAGGCTCGCCAGCCGCTGGATGGCCGCGTTGCGCGTCAGGTCGGAACCGCTCACCTGGTAGCCCAGGTTCACCAGGACTTCGGCGATGCCGCTCATGCCGGCGCCGCCGATGCCGACGAAGTGGATGCGGCGGATCTTGTGCTTCATGCCGCGGCCCCCGACGGCTTCCCTGCGGCGAGCGCGACGCAGCGGTCGGCCACGATGCGCGCGGCTTCGGGCTTGCCGAGCGCGCGCGCCTTCGCCGCCATCTCCAGCAGCCTCGCCCGGTCCAGGCTCCGCAGCAGCTCGGCGAGCCGCTGCGGCGTGAGCGCCGATTGCGGCAGCAGGATCGCCGCGCCCGCGTCGGCGAGAAAGCGCGCGTTCGCGGTCTGGTGATCGTCCACCGCGTGCGGGAACGGCACCAGCACGCTGGCCGCGCCCGCCGCCGAGAGTTCCGCCACCGTCGTCGCGCCGGCGCGGCAGATCACGAGGTCGGCGCCCGCGTAGGCGCGCGCCATGTCTTCGATGAAGGCGACGAGAGTGCCCTCGACTTTCGAATTCGAATAGTTCAGGCGAAGCGATTCGAGGTGCTTGTCGCCCGATTGATGCGTGACCAGGGGCCTCGCGGATTCGGCCATCAGGCCGAGCGCTTTCGGCACGACGTCGTTCAGCGCTTGCGCGCCAAGGCTGCCGCCCACGACGAGCAGGCGCAGCGGGCCGCTGCGCCCGGCGTAGCGCGCCGCGGGCTCGGCCAGCGCGCCGATGTCGGCGCGCACCGGATTGCCGGTCCACTCGGCGCGCGCGAGCGCGCCGGGGAACGCCACCATCGTCTTGTCGGCGAGGCCCGCGAGCACGCGGTTGGCAAGCCCCGCGATCGCGTTCTGCTCGTGCACCGCGAGCGGCCGCGCGAGCAGCGAGGCCATCATGCCGCCCGGGAACGCGACGTAGCCGCCCATGCTGAGGACGACGGCGGGCCGGATCCGGAGGATCGCGCGCGCGCTCTGGCAGAAGCCGACGAGCAGGCGCAGCGGCAGCAGCAGCGTGGCGGCGAGCCCCTTGCCGCGCAGCGCCGCGGCCCTGATCCACTCCACCGGATAGCCGCGCGCGGGCACGAGGCGCGCCTCGAGGCCGCCCTTCGCGCCCATCCAGACCACGTTCCAGCCGCGGCCGCGCATCTCGTCGGCGACCGCCAGGCCCGGGAACACGTGCCCGCCGGTGCCGCCCGCCATGATGAGGATCGTCGCGCTCACGCGTGGAGCCCGCGCGCGAGCTGGCGGTTTTCCCAGTCGATGCGGATCAGCATCGCGATCGCCACGCAGTTCACGATGAGCCCCGAGCCGCCGAAGCTCATCAGCGGCAGCGTGAGCCCCTTGGTGGGCAGCAGGCCCATGTTCACGCCCATGTTGATGAGCGCCTGGAAGCCGATCCAGATCGCGATGCCCTGCGCGGCGAGGGCATGGAAGTGGCGCTCGCGCATCGCCGCCTGGCGCCCGATCGCGAACGCGCGCAGCACGATCCAGCCGAACAGCGCGATCACCGCTACGACGCCCGCGAGTCCGAGCTCCTCGGCGATCACCGCTAGCAGGAAGTCCGTGTGCGCCTCGGGCAGGTAGTGCAGCTTCTCCACGCTCGCGCCCAGGCCCACGCCGAGCCACTCGCCGCGGCCGAAAGCGATGAGCGCGTGCGAGAGCTGGTAGCCCTTGCCGTAGGCGTCCGACCAGGGATCCATGAAGCCGAAGATGCGCTGCATGCGGTAGGGCGACGAGAGCACCAGCCCGGCGAAGCCGGCCGCGAGCATCGCCAGCAGCGCCGAGAAATGCCGGCCGCTCATGCCGCCGAGGAACAGCACGCCGAACGCGGTCACCGCGACCACCACGAAGGCGCCGAAGTCCGGCTCGCGCAGCAGAAGCCACGCGACCACCAGCATGACCGCGAGCAGCGGCAGCAGGCCGCGCTTGAACTGCTTGAGCACCGCGTGCTTGCGCACCGTGTAGTCCGCCGCGTACAGCACGACCGCGATCTTCATCAGCTCGGAGGGCTGCACGCTCGCCACGGCCAGATTGATCCAGCGGCGCGCGCCGTTCACCTCGCGGCCGATGCCCGGGACGAGCACCAGCACCAGCAGCGCGAGGCTCGCGCAGAACAGCCAGGGCGCGGCCTTCTGCCAGTATCGGATCGGCACCAGGAACACCGCCGTTGCCGCTGCGAGGGCGAGCGCGAGGAAGACGGCGTGGCGCAGCAGGAAGTAGGCGGGGTTGTAGCCGGAATAGCGGCTCGACTCGGCGGTGGCGATCGACGCCGAGTAGACCATCACCAGGCCGAGCGCCACGAGCAGCAGCGCCGCCCAGGCGAGCGAACGGTCGTACTCGGGCGCCGGCTTGCCCGCGGTGCGCGGGCCGGCCTGGCCGAACGGGAAGGCGGGGCTCGAGCTCGCCATCAGAGCGCCTTCACGGCGGCGGCGAACGCCTCGCCGCGGTGCTGGTAGTCGCGGAACATGTCGAAGCTCGCGCAGGCGGGCGACAGCAGCACCGCGTCGCCCGCGCGCGCAACCTTGGCGGCGCGCCGGACCGCGGCCGCGAGCGAGTCGCAGCGCTCCACCGGGACAACTGCGGGCACGCCCGCGCCGGCGAGCGCCTTCTCGATCAGCGGCGCGTCGCGGCCGATGAGCAGCACATGCCTGGCGTGCTCGCGCACCGCGGCCGCGAGCGGCGCGAAATGCTGACCCTTGCCCTCGCCACCCAGGATCAGCACCGCGGGCTTCGCGAGCCCTCTGAGCGCGGCCACCGTCGCGCCCACGTTGGTGCCCTTGGAGTCGTCCAGCCACTCGACCCCGCCGCGCGCGGCGATGCGCTGCATGCGATGCGGCAGTCCCTTGAAGCTGCGCAGCCCCTTCGCGAGCGAGGCGAGCGGCGCGCCCGCGAGCTGCGCGAGCGCGCAGGCCGCGAGCGCATTGGATGCGTTGTGCGCGCCGGCGATCGGCAGGTCGGCCGACGCGAGGATGCGCTCGCCGCCGCGCACGAGGAAGCCCGCATTCTTCCCGCTGCCGATGCCGAAATCCTCCGGCAGCTCGGGCGAGTCCAGGCCGAAAGTTACCTGCGCGCGCCCTTCGAGCGCCATCGACATCGAGGCCGAGTCGCAGCGGTTCAGGACCTGCGCGCCGGCGCCCAGGAACACGCGCGCCTTCGCGGCGGCGTACTCCGCGAGGCCGCGGTAGCGGTCGAGGTGGTCCTCGGAGAGGTTGAGCATCGCGGCCGCGGCGGGCGCGAGCGACCAGGTGGTTTCGAGCTGGTAGCTGGAAAGCTCGAGCACCCAGGCCGCGGGCGGCTGCCGCCGCGCGCGCAGCGCGTCGAGCGCCGGCGGCGAAATGTTGCCCGCGACTTCGCAGTCGATGCCGGCCGAGCGCAGCA
>DATIYN010000041.1:0-19775 GCA_035517595.1 Burkholderiales bacterium | reverse complement strand
GCCGACGTTAAGGACTTCCGCCTCGGCCTCGCGTTCGGCTACGCGCGCAGCGACGTGGACGGCAACTCCGCCGCCGCGCCGCAATCCGCCAAGGTCAACAGCTACCAGGTTCTGTTCTACGGCAGCCGAAGCCTGGGCCAGGACATGGACGTGAATTTCCTCGCCGGCTTCGGGTTGCACGACAACAGCACGCGACGCACCATCAACCTCGGCGCCGGCGGCAGCGCGCAGGCGAGCGGCAATTTCGGCGCCACAAGTGCCAACGTCGGCGCGGGCATCTCGCGCCTGTACCGGCTGGGCTCGGCGGCCAGCTTCACGCCCTCGGTGCGTGCCGACTACACCTGGATCCGCAACAACAGCTACCTCGAGTCCGGCGCCGGCGCGCTTGGCCTGAACGTGAACGACAACGACACCGCGGCGCTGGTGGTGGCGGCCGACGGCAAGTACCTGCGCGAGATCTCCGATCGCGCCCGGTTCTCGGCCAATCTCGGCCTGGGCTTTGACCTCATCAACGACCGCACGACGATCACCTCGGCGTTCGCGGGCACGCCGACCGCCGCCTTCAGCACGCTCGGCATGAAGCTGGACCCCTGGATCGTGCGCGGCGGCCTGGGCTATACGTACCGCACGGCCGAAGGCGTAGAGCTCACGGGCCGCTACGACCTGGTCGTGCGCAGCGGCTTCACCAACCAGACACTCTCGGTCAACGCGCGCTGGTCGTTCTGACGGGCGCGCCTCCGCTCCGGTACCGGGGCTCGAATCCCCGTCGGCACGCCAATTTCTGCTCGGCAAGAAGGACCGCTTTGGTCCGTTCGGAGCAATCGCGCCCGGACCCCGGAGCCGTGCGTTTGCAGGAGAGCGTTTTGATTTGCATCAATCTTCGATGCGTCTTACCGTGCGAACAATGTCGAGGCTCAAGGAGATGCGATGAAAATACTGTTGCCGGTGGATGGATCGAAATATTCGCTCGATGCCGTGAATAGCCTGATCGAACATTCGAACTGGTATCGCGAGAAGCCGTCGGTGGAGTTGCTGACCGTGCACCTTCCGGTGCCGAAATTGCCGAACATGAATCTTGTAGTCGGGAAGAACCAGATTCAGCGGTATTACCGGGAGGAGGGCGAGGCGAGCCTCGCCGAGGCGAAGAAGAGGCTGGACGCCGCAGGAATTGAATACCGTGCGCAGATCCTGGTGGGACAGATCGCGGACACGATCGTCGCGCAGGCGAAGAAGACCCGTTGCGACCTCATCTTCATCGGCACGCACGGGCGGGGTGCGGCAGCCAATCTGCTTCTTGGCTCGACCGCGTCCAAAGTTCTTCACATCGCGGCGGTCCCGGTGCTGCTCGTGAGATAGAGCAGGTGCTCCGTGGAAAGATCCGAGCATGCGCGCTCGACCCCCGTTGTCGGCCTCTCCTGCAACGCTGGAGTCGCACACCAACCTGAGTTCTGCTGCTAGCCAGCGCATCGGGAGGGCATGACCAATGTACGAATCCCGACGTCACCCGCCTCTGGCCAGGTCGAAGTTCATTCTGCGTCTCGCGGTTCACGGTTGCGCCGCGGCCGGCTTGCTGCTGCTGTCGCTGCTCATCGGCATGGCCGGCTATGCCAGATTCGAAAATCTGCCCTGGCGGGATGGTTTCCTGAATGCTGCGATGCTGCTTGGCGGCATGGGACCGGTCAATGCGCCGCAGACGGACGAGGGCAAATTGTTTGCCGGACTGTATGCCCTCTATGCGGGTTTGATTTTCATCGTCACCGCGGGCGTGATGCTCGCCCCGGTACTGCACCGCTTCCTGCACAAATTCCATTGGGAAGAAGAGCGTCGAGTCTGAGTACGGCCGATTCGGCGCCGATGACCGCCTCCGCCCGAACGCGGTCGCCCGCAGGCGGGCCCGGGCAGCAGCCGCCGAATTCCCGAAACGGTTAAAATCGCGCCACAAACTGGAACGATCTGGCCTGTCAACTCGAGGGAGGGCGATGTGCTGGAGAGCTTGACCAATCTTGATACGTGGATCGCGCTCTTGAAGATTGGCGCGATCAACGTGCTTCTGAGCGGCGACAACGCAGTGGTCATCGCCCTGGCATGCCGCAATCTGCCGCCAAAGGATCAGAAGAATGCGTTCCTGATCGGCACCGGCGGCATCGTCGTCTTGATGACGGCGCTGACCGCGGCGGCCGCGTATCTTCTCACGCTGCCATATCTCCAGCTCGTCGGAAGCGTTCTTCTGCTCTGGATCGGCGTCAAGCTTCTGGTTGCGGAAGACGAGGGAGACGACGTCAAGAGCGGCGGCAGTTTCTGGGAGGCGGTAAAGATCGTCATCATTGCCGACATCGTCATGAGCCTGGACAACGTTCTCGGCATGGCTGCAGCCGCGAAAGGGCACCTGGGGATGCTGTTTGTCGGACTGGTGATCACGATCCCGCTGGTTCTCTTTGGCGCGGTCGCGATCATGAAGCTGATGGAGCGCTTCCCGATCCTGATCGTCCTGGGGGCGGCGCTGCTGGGGTACGTGGCCGGCGACATGGCGGTCTCGGATCCCGTCGTCAGGCCTTTCTTCGAAGCGAGCCACTACCTGGAGATCGCCGTTCCGATCATTGGTGCGATCTTCGTCGTGATCGTCGGAAAGGGAATCGAAGCAAGGCGCAAGGCCGCTCCCGAGGCGGCCCCGATCGAGGCCGAGGACAGGTAGAAGCGCAAAAGCGCCGGGACTTTCACCGCCAGCAATCAGGCTCGTATTCACCTCATATTGGGACACTCAACCGCCGCCGAATCCGGGCAAGCCCGGGTGAACCCTGCTGCGCCATGGCCTTCGCGTATCGGAGTCTGATTCCCGTCCTCTGGCTGGCCTGGGCTGCGTACTGGTGGCGCGCCTCGCGCGGCGTCAAGGCCGTGCAGCGCGTCGAGTCGATGCTCTCGCGCGCCCAGCACGTCGCGCCGCTGGCGCTGGCAATGGTCCTGCTGGCAATGCCGCGCTTTCCGGTGCCGGTTCTCGGCGAGCGCTTCCTGCCCTGGCCCGAGGAGTGCTACTGGATCGGCGCCGCGCTGACGCTGCTCGGGCTGCTCTTCACCGTGTGGGCGCGCGTGCATCTCGGCGGCAACTGGAGCGGCATCATCACCGTCAAGGAAAGCCACGAGCTCGTCACGAGCGGGCCCTACGGCATCGTCCGCCATCCGATCTACACGGGCCTGCTGCTCGCCTTCGCCGGCTCCGGCCTCGCGCGCCCGGAGTGGCGGTCCGTGCTCGCCGTCGCCATCGCGTTCGGCGCGCTCTGGCGCAAGCTGCGCATCGAGGAGCGGTTCATGCGCGAGCATTTCGGCCCGGCCTACGAGGCGTACAGCGCGCGCGTGCGCGCGCTCGTGCCTTACGTCTTCTAGGCCGCGCGCACCAGCCCGGCGAGCTTCGGGTCGAAGCGCGCGCCGGGAAAGAGGTCCTGGATCTGCTCCTCTCGCAGGCCGAAGCCCGCGGCGAGCAGCTGCGCGAACACGCTGCGGAAGTCGTGGTGCACGGGCAGGTCGCGGCCGTCGTGCAGGTTGCCCGCGGATAGCCCGGTCCAGTCGCCGTGCCAGCGGCCGCCCGCGACGCGCGCGCCCATCAGCCAGAGCGTATTGCCGTGGCCGTGGTCGGTGCCGCGCGTGCCGTTCTCCGCGGCCGTGCGTCCGAACTCGCTGACCACGGCGACGAGGTCGCCCGGCTCGGCGAAGTCGCGCCGCAGCTGCGCGAGCGCGAGTCCGAGGTTGCGCAGGTTGTTCGCGAGCAGGCCCGCGGCCGCGCCCTGGTTGGCGTGCGTGTCCCAGCCGCCCGCCGAGAGGAAGCCCAGGCGCAGGCGCCGGTTGTCGCGCATCAGCGTGCCGAGGTGGCGCGCGTCCAGCAGCAGGCCCGCGGCGGCGGCGGCGCCGTTGTCCGCGCTTTGCATTTCGCTCATCAACGCCTGCGCGCTCGTGATGCGGCTGTCGGCGCCCTGGCGGAAGGCCTGCGCCATGGCGTCGCTGCCGCTGTACAGGTCGAGCAGCGCCTGGCGCGCGCGCTCGTTCGCGAGCACGCCCTCGCGCGCGGCGGCGTTGCCGCGCGGGATCAGCCGCACCTTCGCGGGACCGGAGAGGATCTTCGGGTTGGACTCGCCGACGCCGATCGCGACCGGGCCGCGGCCGCCGCCGCCGAGGCCCGCGAGCGCATTCAGCCAGCCGCGCGGCGCGTTGCTGCGGCCCGGCATGCCGATTTCCCACTGCACCTGCGCCTCGAAGTGCGAGCGCGTGGGATCGGGCGAGCCCGCGCAGGGCAGGAATGCGAGTCGGCGCTCCTGCCACAGCGGCAGCAGGGGCGCGAGCGCGGGATGCAGCGCGAACGTGGCGTCGAGCCGGAGCGCTGCGTCGGCGCCGCCGTCGGGCGCGGGAATCGCAATGCTCGGGCGATGGCGCGCGTAGTCGGGATCCGCATAGGGCACGGTCGCCGACAGGCCGTCGTAGGCGCCGCGCAGGAAGACGACCACGAGCCGTCCGTTCGAGAGCAGGGGGGCGGCTTGCGCCCAGCTGCGCGGCAGCGCGAGCGCGCTCGCGGCGGCGCCCAGCGCGCGCATGAAGCGCCGCCGGTTCATTTGCGCATGAACTCCGGGCTCGCGAGCATGAGGCCCGGGCGCAGCGGGGCCGGCTCGCGCGCGATGCGCTCGCGCGTCGCCTCGCCGAGGAAGGGCGCGAGGAAATCGGGCTCCGATGCCGCGCGGCCGAGCGCGATCGCGAAGTCGGCGCGGCGCGTGAGCGACTCTGGCGAGAGCCAGGTCGCGGCGTCGGTCTTGTAGCCGTCCGGGGTCTGCCAGCCGTGGATCGGCTGGCCGGCGCCCGCGAGGAAGCGCAGGGCGAGCGCGATCGGGCGCTCCTCGCGCGCGCCGCCGAGCGCGGCGAGCGCGGAGCAGGCGAAGTCCACCGGCGTCTTGAAGAGCGCCTGGTCGGCCTGCCAGAACTCGGGCGACTCGACGAGCGCGCGCAGCGTCGCGCGCAGGTCGCCCTGCGACGCCGAGAAGGCGCGCGCCAGGCGGTCCACGAGAGCCGCCGGCGGCCGGTCCGAGACGAAGAACGCGGCGAGCCGGCCCGCGATGCGGCGCGCGGTGGCCGGCTGGCGCGCGAGCATGCGGATCGCCTCCTCGCCCTCGCGCTCGCCGCCCTCGCGATAGGCCACGCCGAGCAGCCGCTTGTCGCCCGCGTCGTGCAGGCGCGGCGCGAAGCGGAAGCCCGAGGGATCGCGCGGCGCGACCGTCCAGCCGGTGAGGATGCGCGCGAGGCTGCGCACGTCGTCCTGCGTGTAGCCGCCGTCCACGCCGAGCGTGTGCAGTTCCTTGAGCTCGCGCGCGTAGTTCTCGTTGAGGCCGCGCGCGTTGCCGAAGGGGCCGCGCGTGCCCTCGGCCACGCTCTGCGCCTGGTCGAGGTAGAACAGCATTGCCGGGTGGCGCGCGCTCGCGAGCAGCAGGTCCTCGAAGCGGCCGAGCGCGTGCGCGCGGATCGCGTTCACCTCGTAGTGGCCGACGAACGGCCGCACCGGTCCCTTGCCCGCGAACACGTTGAGGTGGTTGAACCAGAACTCGGTCATGCGCGCGAGCAGCGGGTTCTCGACGTCGGGCGCGCTGCAGGCGGCGATGCGCCACGCCGCCGCCGAGCGCACCATGTCGCGGCTGAAGATCCCGGTGTCGAGCAGCCTGCCGGGCGGCATGCCGGCGGCGGTCTTCTGCGGCCCCGCGCCGCCCGCCTTGCGCGCGGCGCGCTCGGCGCGGAAGGCTTCGAACGTCTGCTCGAGCGGCTCGTTGAAGCGCGCCATCGCCGCGGGGATGCGCGCGGGCGACCGGCTCGCGGCGGTGGCCGCGTCGATCTGCTGCAGCGCCCAGGCCTTGGGGCCGCCGGCCCGGCGCATGTCCTCGAGCAGCGCCGGAGTCGGGCCGTAGCCGAGCCGCGAGGCGGCGCGCCACTCCGCGGCGGCGGCCGCCTCGGGCTCGGCCTGCGCGTGGAGGGCAAAGGCGCTGGCCGCGGCGAGGGCGAGGCGCGGCAGGGCAGGGACGCGAAGAAAGCGCATCGACCGCAATCTAGCGACACGCGGGCGCAAAAGCTGCGACATTTTGTAAACAGCTGTATTTGACCTGGGGCAAGCTCCGGGACGGCTCCCGCTTGACGGGCGTCAAGCTCGACGTCGTGCGCCGGCGTAGCGTGGAAACACGATGAGCGCGACCCGAAAGCACCCGGCCTCGAGGCATGCCTGCCGCGAGTCGGCGCCGGCGCTGGTCCAGCAGATCGACGCCGCGGCGCACGGAATCTTCGAGCGCCACCCCGGCCTCTGCGGCTTCACGCTGCGGTTCGAGGGCGACGCGATCCTCGCCGACGTCTCGGTGAGCCCCTACGCCACGCCCCCGGAATCCCTGGAGCTCTTCGACGACATCTCGGAAACGATGCTCGCGTTCGTCGACGAAGACGCGCGCTCGGCGCAGCTGCTGATGCAGCGCACGTTCGCGCGCACGCTGCACTGACGGCTGCACCCTCCGGCGCGATTGACCTGCATCAAACCTCCTTCCGAGGGGGGGCGCATACTCGCTCGGCCGGCTCATCCCGGCCTGGCCGATCATGGATCCCACCGAAGCCGTTGAACGCGCCGTCGCACGCTACGGCGCCGAAGCCCCCCGGCTGCTCGCGATGCTGCACTCGGTGCAGGCCTCGCTCGGCTGCGTGCCGGCCGAGGCGCTCGACCGGCTCGCCGCCGCGGTGCGCCTGACGCGCGCCGAGGTCGAGTCGACCGCGAGCTTCTACCACTTGCTGCACTCGGCGCCGCACGGCAAGTACGAGGTGCTGTTCTCCGACAACGTCATCGACCACATGGCCGGCAAGGCCGAGCTGATGCGCTACTTCTGCGACGAGCTGCTGATCCAGCCCGGCAAGCAGAGCGAAGACGGCCTGGTGTTCGTCGACAGCACCTCGGACATCGGCCTCGCGGACCAGGCGCCCGGGGCGCTCGTCAACGGCCTGCTCGTGCCGTCGCTGGACCGCAACCGGCTCGATCTCATCGCCAACCTGATCCGCGAGCAGCGCCCGTTCGCGCAGTGGCCGCAGACGCTCTTCGAGGTGCCCGACAACGTTCGAAAGAGCGGGCCGCTCCTCGGCGAGCCGTTCCGCCCGGGCGCCGGACTGCGCCGCGCGCTCGAGCTCGGGCCGGACGCGATCCTCGCCGAGCTCGACGCCGCCTACCTGCGCGGCCGCGGCGGCGCCGGCTACAAGACGGCCGCCAAGTGGGGCTCGTGCCGCAAGGCGCAGGGCCGCGCGCACTACGTCGTCTGCAACGCGGACGAGGGCGAGCCCGGGACCTTCAAGGACCGCGTGCTGCTAGCGAGCCACGCCGATCTCGTGTTCGAGGGCATGACGATCGCCGCGCGCGTGCTCGGCGCGCAGAGCGGCACCCTCTACCTGCGCGGCGAGTACCGCTGCCTCGCGGACCGGCTGCGCGCGGCGCGCACGCGCCGGCGCGCGACCGGCCTGCTCGGCAGGAACATCCTCAGCACGCCGGGCTTCGACTTCGACGTCGAGATCGTTCTCGGCGCCGGCGCCTACATCTGCGGCGAGGAATCGGCGCTCATCGAGTCGCTCGAGGGCAAGCCGGGACGGCCGAGGAACCGCCCGCCGTACCCGGACACGCAGGGCTACCTCGGACAGCCCACGGTGGTGAACAACGTGGAGACCTACGCCTGCGCCGCGAAGATCCTGGAGCGCGGCGGCGCCTGGTTCGCGGGCCTGGGCACCAGCGGCTCGACCGGCACCAAGCTGCTCAGCGTCTCGGGCGACTGCAAGCGGCCGGGCGTCTACGAAGTCCCGTTCGGCGTGACGCTGCGGCAGGTGCTCGCCGAGTGCGGCGCGCAGCAGCCGCAGGCGGTGCAGGTGGGCGGTCCCTCGGGCACCTGCGTGCCGTGGCGCGAGTTCGAGCGCCGCGTCTCGTTCGAGGACGTGCCGAGCGCGGGCGCGTTCATGGTGTTCTCGCGCAGCCGCGACATGTTCGAGGTGGCGCGCAACTTCACGCACTTCTTCGCGCACGAGAGCTGCGGCTTCTGCACGCCGTGCCGCGTCGGCACCTCGCTGCTGCGCGACACCATGGACAAGCTTTCGCGGGGCAAGGGCAGCGCCTACGACATGGAGCGCATGCAGATGCTGATGCGCGTGATGCGGTCGATGAGCCACTGCGGCCTCGGCCACACCGCGGCCAATCCCGTGGTGCAGACCATGCAGGCCTTCCCCGAGGCCTACGAGCGTCGGCTGCGCAACCTCGGCTACGAACCCTCGTTCGACCTCGACGCCGCGCTCGAGACGGCGCGCCTGATCACGCGCCGCGACGACGAATGGGCGCACATCGTGAGCGAGGAGCCATGAACACCTTCCTGCTGGACGGCAGGGAGGTCCCGTTCCGCGAGGGCGAGACCGTGATGCAGGCGGCGCTCGACGCCGGCGCCTACATCCCGCACCTGTGCCACCGCCCCGGCTACGCGCCGCACGGCAGCTGCAAGGTCTGCACGGCGAGCGTGGACGGGCGCAACGCCGCCTCGTGCACGACGCGCGCGCGCGCCGGCATGCGCGTCGAGACGAGCACGCCCGAGCTCGCCGACATGCGCCGCGCGCTCGTGGAGATGCTCTTCGCCGAGGGCAACCACACCTGCCCGGCCTGCGAGAAGAGCGGCGACTGCGAGCTGCAGGCGGTGGGCTACCACGTCGGCATGGACCACTCGCGATTCGACCTGTTGTTCCCGGCGCGCGACCTCGACGCCTCGCACCCGGAGGTGCTGCTCGACCGCAACCGCTGCATCCTCTGCGACCTGTGCGTGCGCGCGAGCCGCGACGTCGACGGCAAGCGCGTGTTCGCGATCGCCGGGCGCGGCATCCGCTCTCGCCTGGTCGTCAACTCCGCCTCCGGCCGCCTCGGCGACACGAACCTTGCGGTCACCGACGCCGCCGTGCGCGTGTGCCCGGTCGGCGCGCTGCTGCCCAAGCGCCGCGCCTACCAGGTGCCGATCGGCAGGCGCACGTTCGACCTCAAGCCCGCGAGCGAGGTGGCGATCACCGAGGCCCGCAGGGTGAAGGAGCAGCAGCGTGGCTGAGAAGCTCAAGGTCGCGACCTGCTCGCTCGCCGGCTGCTTCGGCTGCCACATGTCGCTGCTCGACATCGACGAGCGCATCCTGGAGCTCGCGCAGCACGTGAGCTTCGACCGCTCGCCGATCAACGACATCAAGACGGTGGGTCCCTGCGACGTCGGGTTCGTGGAAGGCGGGATCTGCAACGCCGAGAACGTGCACGTCCTGAAGGCGTTCCGCGCCAACTGCAAGATCCTCGTCGCCGTGGGCGCCTGCGCGATCACGGGCGGCGTTCCGGCGATGCGCAACAACGTCGACCTCTGGGAGTGCTTCCGCGAGGTCTACCAGTACGGGCCGGGCGCCGAGGGCCACGTGATCCCGAACGACCCGGAGCTGCCGCTGCCCTTCGACAAGGTGCACCCGGTCCAGGAGGTGGTACGCGTCGACTACTTCCTGCCCGGCTGCCCGCCGTCGGCCGACACCCTCTGGACGTTCTTCGGCGACCTGATCGCCGGCCGCAAGCCGCAGCTCGAGCCGGGCGCGATCCGCTACGACTGAGCGGGCCATGAGCGCGAACCTCGAGAGCACGCCGAACCCCCAGGCCCTGCGCCGCGTGGCGATCGAGCCGATCACGCGCGTCGAGGGGCACGGCAAGATCACGCTGCTGCTGGACGAGGCGAACCGCGTGCGCCAGGCGCGCTTCCACATCGTCGAGTTCCGCGGCTTCGAGAAGTTCGTGCAGGGCCGCCCCTACTGGGAAGTTCCGGTGATGGTGCAGCGCCTGTGCGGCATCTGCCCGGTGAGCCACCACCTCGCGGGAGGCAAGGCGGTGGACATGCTCGCGGGCGCCGTGAAGCTCACGCCGACCGCGGAGAAGATGCGCCGGCTGCTGCACCTGGGCCAGGTCCTGCAGTCGCACGCGCTGCACTTCTTCCACCTCGCGTCGCCCGACCTGCTGTTCGGCTTCGGCGCCGAGATCGCGAAGCGCAACGTGCTCGCGGTGGCCGCGGCCTTTCCCGAGGTGGCGAAGAAGGGCGTGCTGCTGCGCAAGTACGGCCAGGAGGTGATCCGCGTCATCGCCGGCAAGCGCGTGCACGGCTCGCTCGTCGTGCCGGGCGGCGTGAACAAGCACCTGTCGCGCGAGGAGCGCGATTACCTCCTCAAGGACCTGGCGCAGACGCTCGCCTGGTGCCGCGAGGCCGTGGACATCGCGAGGAAGCTCTACGTGGACGGCGCGGCGGCGGCGCGCGACTTCGCCGCGCTGCGCTCGCCGATCCTCTCGCTGGTGCGCGCGGACGGCGCGCTCGAGCTCTACGACGGCGTGCTGCGTGCGCGCGACGAATCGGGCGCGATCCTGTTCGACCGGCAGGACCCTGCCGCCTACGAAGACGTGCTCCACGAGGCGGTCAAGCCCTGGTCGTACATGAAGTTCCCGTTCCTGCGCGCGCTCGGCGGCGAGCGCGGCTGGTACCGCGTGGGGCCGCTCGCGCGCGTGTTCAACTGCGACTTCATCCCGACGCCGCTCGCCGAGGAGGCGCGCCGCGAGCTCGTGGCGCACGACGGCGGCTCGGCGCGGCACGCCTCGCTCGCCTACCACTGGGCGCGCATGATCGAGATGCTGCACACGGCCGAGGGCATCGGCGCGCTGCTGGACGATGCCGACCTGCTCGGCGGCGAGCTCGTCGCCGCGGGCGCGCGCCAATGGCGCGGCGTCGGCGTGATCGAGGCGCCGCGCGGCACGCTGATCCACGACTACCGCATCGACGAGGACGACCTGATCGTGCGCTGCAACCTGATCGTCTCGACCACGCACAACAACCAGGCGATGAACGAGGCGGTGCGCTCGGTGGCGCGCGAGCACCTCGACGGGCGCGAGCTCACCGAGGGCCTGCTCAACCACCTCGAGGTGGCGATCCGCGCCTACGATCCCTGCCTGTCGTGCGCGACGCACGCGCTCGGGCGCATGCCGCTCGAGGTCGAGCTCGTGGACGCGGCGGGCGCGCGCGTGTCGGCGCTCGCGCGCGACGGCGACGGCTCGGTGCGCGCCGCATGACGCGCGTGCTCGTGCTGGGATGGGGCAACCCGAGCCGCGGCGACGATGCGATCGGCCCGCGCCTGCTCGAGCGGCTCGAGGCCGAGGCCGCGCTCCACCCGGAGTGGGGCGAGCACGGCTTCGTCACGGATTTCCAGCTGCAGCCCGAGCACGCGCTCGACCTGGAGGGTGCGAGCCAGGTGCTGTTCGTCGACGCGAGCGCCTCGTCGCCCGTGCCCTACGGCTTCGCGCGCGTGCAGCCGGCGCAGGACCGCAGCTTCAGCACCCACGCGCTCAGCCCGCAGGCGCTGCTCGCGGTGCACGCGGGGCTCGCGGGCAAGGCGCCGCCGCCCGCCTGGCTGCTCGCCGTGCGCGGCGAGCGCTTCGAGCTGGGCGCGCCGATGAGCGCGGCGGCCGAGGCGCGCCTCGAGGCCGCCGGGCACCTCGCCGAGAACCTGCTCTCGCATCCCGACCCCGCGTTCTGGGACTGCGCCACCGTGGGAGACCCGCCGTGCACGAGCTGAGCCTCGCGCAAAGCGTGGTCGAGATCGTCGAGGAGGCCGCGCGCCGCGAGGGCGCCGCGCGCGTCGAGTCGGTGCGGCTCGAGATCGGCGAGCTCTCGCACGTCGAGCCCGAGTCGCTCGCCTTCGCGTTCGAGGTCGCCGCGCGCGACGGCTGCGCGCGCGGAGCCCGCCTTGAGATCTGCCGCACCCCGGGGCATGAGATGCGCGTGCGGGATATCGACATTTTCTGAGCAAAGCCATGTGCACCACCTGCGGCTGCGAGCATTCCCACGATCATCCTCATGATCACGCGCACCTGGATCCGCGCACGGTACGCGTGGAGCGCGACCTGCTCGAGAAGAACGACGCGCTCGCGGCGCAGGTCCGGCGCCATCTCGCCGGGCGCGGCATCTTCGCCGTGAACCTGGTCTCCAGCCCGGGCTCGGGCAAGACCACGCTGCTCGTGAAGACCATCGAGGCCCTGCGCGGGCGGCGCGAGCTCGGCGTCATCGAGGGCGACCAGGAGACCAGCCGCGACGCCGAGCGCATCCGCGCGGCCGGCGCGCGCGCGGTGCAGGTGAACACCGGCCAGGGCTGCCATCTCGACGCCGGCATGGTCGGGCACGCGCTCGAGCACCTCGCGCCGGCCGCGGGCAGCGTGCTGATGATCGAGAACGTCGGCAACCTCGTCTGCCCCGCGGCGTTCGACCTGGGCGAGTCGGCGCGCGTGGTGGTGCTCTCGGTCACCGAGGGCGACGACAAGCCGCTCAAGTACCCGGGCATCTTCCGCGGCTCGCAGCTGATGCTGATCAACAAGGTGGACCTGCTGCCCTACGTGGAGTTCGACGCCGCGCGCTGCGTGGAATATGCGCGGCGCGTGAATCCGGGCATCCGCACCATCGCGCTCTCGGCCGCGAAGGGGCAGGGCATGGCCGAGTGGCTCGACTGGATCGAGGGCGGCCTGCGCGGCCGGCCGCTCGCGAGCGCCGACGCGTGGACCGCCGCGTAGCCGCTCCCGAGCGCCGGGACGTGCGCGTGCGCGGCGCGGTGCAGGGCGTGGGCTTCCGGCCTTTCGTCTGGCGCCTCGCGAACGAGCTCGGCCTGGCGGGCAGCGTGCGCAACGACGCGGAGGGCGTCGCGATCGAGGTCGAGGGCGACAAGCGCGCGCTCGACGCGTTCCTCGCACGGCTCTCCGGCGACGCGCCGGCGCTCGCGCGCATCGACGGCATCGACGCTACGCCGGCGGCGGCACGCGCAGCGCACGGCTTCGCGATCGAGCCGAGCCGCACGGGCGCGGCGCGCACCGGCATCCCCGCGGACACCGCGGTCTGCGCCGACTGCCTCGCGGAGCTCTTCGAGCCGCGCGACCGCCGCTACCGGCACCCGTTCATCAACTGCACGCAGTGCGGGCCGCGCTTCACCATCACCGCCGGGCTGCCGTACGACCGCCCGAGCACCAGCATGCGCGCGTTCGCGATGTGCGCGGCCTGCGGCGCGGAGTACGCCGATCCCGGCGCGCGGCGCTTCCACGCGCAGCCGAACGCCTGCCCGGACTGCGGCCCGCGCCTGCAGCTGTACGGCGCGCGCGGCGCGGCCCTCGACGAAGGCGACGTCGTCGCCGCCGCCGTGGCGCGCCTCGCGCGCGGCGAGACCCTCGCGATCAAGGGCCTGGGCGGCTACCACCTCGCGTGCGACGCGCGCAACGCGGGCGCGGTGGCGCGCCTGCGCGGCCGCAAGGCGCGCGAGGAAAAGCCCTTCGCGGTAATGGCCGCCGGCGCTGCGTCGCTGGAGGCGCTCGCCGGGCTTGGAGAGGCCGACCTTGCGCTGCTCGAATCGCGCGAACGGCCGGTGGTGCTGCTGCGCAAGCGCTCCGGCTGCGACGGCGCGCTCGCCGGCGTGGCGCCCGGCTTCTCGCGCCTGGGCGCAATGCTGCCGTACACACCGCTGCAGTACCTGCTGTTCCACGAGGCGGCCGGACGTCCCGCGGGCACCGCGTGGCTCGGCGCGCCGCAGCCGCTCGTGCTCGTCATGACGAGCGCCAATCCGGGCGGCGAGCCGCTCGTGACGGGCGAGGCGGAGGCGTTCGCGCGCCTCGCCGGAATCGCCGACGCCTTCGTCGCGCACGACCGCGCGATCCTCGCGCGCTGCGACGACAGCGTGCTGCGCGCGGCGGACGACCGGCATCCCGCGGCACCCGCGTTCCTCCGGCGCGGGCGCGGCTACACGCCGGCGCCGATCCGGCTCGCGCGCTCAGGGCCCAGCGTGCTCGCCACCGGCGCCTTCCTCAAGAACGCGGTCTGCGTGACGCGCGGCGACGAGGCGTTCCTGTCGCCGCACGTGGGCGACCTCGACAACGCGCCCACGGTGCACGCTCTGGAGGAGGCCGCGCGGCACCTGCTCGAGATCCTCGGCGTGAAGCCCGAGCGGGTGGCGCACGACCTGCACCCGGATTTCCAGAGCACGCGCTTCGCGGCCGCGTTTGCGTGGGCGCGCGGCATCCCGGCAATCGGCGTGCAGCACCACCACGCGCACATCGCGGCGGTGGCGGCCGAGCACGGCGCGCGAGGGCCGCTTCTCGGCCTGGCGCTGGACGGCATCGGCCTCGGCAGCGACGGCGGCGCCTGGGGCGGCGAGCTGCTGCGCGTGGAGGGCGGCGCCTTCGCGCGCCTCGGGCACTTGCGCGAGCTCGCGCTGCCCGGAGGCGACCGCGCGGCGAGCGAGCCCTGGCGCATGGCCGCGGCAGCGCTGCACGCGCTCGGGCGCGGCGCCGAGATCGCCAAGCGCTTCGAGCGGCCGGCCGCGGGCGCGATCGCGCGCATGCTCGCGCAGGACGCGCAGTGCCCGCCGACCTCGAGCGCCGGGCGCTGGTTCGACGCGGCCGCGGGCCTACTCGGCGTGCGCGAGACGAGCGCGTTCGAGGGCCAGGCGCCGATGCTGCTCGAAGGCCTGGCGGAGCAGCACGGCGCCGTTGCGCCGCTGCAAGGCGCCTGGCGCATCGACGGCGGCAACCTCGATCCGCTCGCGCTGCTCGCGCATCTCGCCGAGTGCGACGACGCCGCGCGCGGCGCGGCGCTGTTCCACGCGACGCTCGCCGCCGCGCTCGCCGATTGGGCGGTGCGCGCAGCGCGCGCCGAGGCGATATCCACCGTGGCGCTCGGCGGCGGCTGCTTCGCCAACCGGCTTCTTTCCGGGGCATTGCGCGACCGGCTCGCGGCGGCGGGCCTCACCGTGCTCGAGGCGCGCCAGGCGCCGCCCAACGACGGCGGCCTCGCGCTCGGCCAGGCGGCCGCGGCGGCGGCACTCGCGGAGGGCTGAGGCATGTGCCTCGCGATCCCGGCCTGCATCGTGGAGCGCCTCGAGGGCGAGGAGGCGATGATCGACGCCGGCGGCGTGCGCAAGCGCATCTCGATCGCGCTCGTGCCGGAGGCGGCGGTCGGCGACTACGCCATCGTGCACGCGGGCTACGCGATCAGCCTGCTCGATGCCGGGGAGGCGGAGAAGACGCTCGCGCTCTTCGCGGCGGTCGAAGGGGCGGGCGCATGAGGTACGTGGACGAGTTCCGCGACGGGACGCTCGCGCGCGGGATCGCGGACCGCGTCGCGCACGAAGTGCGGCCCGATCGCAGCTACCGCTTCATGGAGTTCTGCGGCGGGCACACGCACGCGATCGCGCGCTACGGCGTGGTCGACCTGCTGCCCGCGCAGGTGCGCATGATCCACGGGCCCGGCTGCCCGGTCTGCGTGCTGCCGGTGGGGCGCATCGACAACGCGATCGCGCTCGCGCTCCAGCATCGCGTCACGCTGTGCACCTATGCCGACACGCTGCGCGTGCCGGCCTCGGGCAAGACGAGCTTGCTGCGCGCGAAGGCGGCGGGCGCGGACGTGCGCATGGTCTATGCCGCCAGCGATGCCTTGCGCATCGCGCGCGAGCATCCGCAGCGGGAAGTCGTGTTCTTCGCGATCGGCTTCGAGACCACGACGCCGGCGACCGCGCTCGTGCTGCTCGAGGCCGAGCGCGCGGGCCTCGGCAACTTCTCGGTGTTCTGCAACCACGTGCTCACGCCCGCGGCGATCGCGGCGATCCTCGAGGCGCCGCGCGGCGCCGCCGCGCCCGCGCTCGACGGCTTCGTGGGCCCCGCGCACGTGTCCTGCGTGATCGGCAGCGCGCCCTACGAGCCGTTCGCCGCGAAATACGCGAAGCCGGTGGTGATCGCGGGCTTCGAGCCGCTCGACGTGATGCAGGCCGTGCGCATGCTGGTGCGCCAGGTGAACGAGGGGCGGCACGAGGTCGAGAACGAGTACACGCGAGCGGTGACGCGCGGGGGCAACGCGCGCGCCATCGCGGCGATGGCAGAGACGTTCGAGCCGCGGCCCACCTTCGAGTGGCGCGGCCTGGGCGAGGTGGCGGGCAGCGCGCTGCGCATCCGCGATCGCTTCCGGCGCTTCGACGCGGAGGCGCGCTACGGCATCGTCTACCGCCCGGTGCCCGAACCGAAGGGCTGCGAGTGCGGGGCCATCCTGCGCGGCGCCAAGTCGCCGTCGGACTGCCGGCTGTTCGGCACGGTGTGCACGCCCGAGAACCCGGTCGGCTCCTGCATGGTCTCGAGCGAGGGCTCCTGCGCGGCCTGGTACGGCTACGGCCGCTTCCGCGACGCGGCGCGCACGGCATGAACGCGCGGGAAAAGGCCTACGTGCGGCCCGTCGACTTCCGGGACGGGCGCGTGGACATGAGCCACGGCGCGGGCGGGCGCGCGATGGCGCAGCTCGTCGACGAGCTGTTCCTCGCCGCGCTCGACAATCCGTGGCTGCGCAAGCTCAACGACCAGGCCTGCTTCGCGCCGCCCGCGGGGCGCCTCGTGATCACGACCGACAGCCACGTGGTCACGCCGCTCGTGTTCGCGGGCGGCGACATCGGCAGCCTCTCGGTGCACGGCACGATCAACGACGTGGCGATGGCGGGCGCAAGGCCGCTCTACCTCACCGCGGGCTTCATCCTCGAAGAAGGCTTCCCGCTCGGCGAGCTCAGGCGCATCGTCGAGTCGATGGCGGCCGCCTCGCGCGAGGCCGGCGTGCCGGTGGTCGCGGGCGACACCAAGGTGGTGGAGAAGGGCAAGGGCGACGGCGTGTTCATCACCACCACCGGCGTGGGCGTGGTCCCCGACGGCGTGGAGATCTCCGCCGAACGCGCGCGGCCGGGCGACGCGGTGCTCGTCTCGGGCACGCTCGGCGACCACGGCGTGGCGATCCTGTCGAAGCGCGCCAACCTCGACTTCGAGACGCCGATCCGCTCCGACACCGCGGCGCTGCACGGCCTGGTCGCGGCGATGGTCGAGGCGGCGCCTGCGATCCGGTGCCTGCGCGATCCCACGCGCGGCGGGCTCGCCGCCACGCTGAACGAGTTCGCGCAGGCCTCGGGCGCGGGCTTCCGCATCCGCGAGCGCGCGCTGCCGATCAAGCCCGAGGTGCACGCCGCCTGCGAATTCCTCGGCCTCGACCCGCTCAACGTCGCGAACGAGGGCAAGCTCGTGGCCGTGTGCGCGCCGGACGATGCGGCGAAGCTGCTCGCGGCGATGCGCGCGCATCCGCTCGGGCGCGACGCCGCCCTGATCGGCGAGGTCGTCGAGGACCCGCAGCGGTTCGTGCAGATGGAGACGCGCCTGGGCGGCTGGCGCATCGTAGACTGGCTGACGGGCGAGCAGCTGCCGCGCATCTGCTGAGCGGCGCCGGCGCCGCCGGCGGCTAGTAGACCTGGTCCAGCTTCTCGCCGCAGCGCGCGCTGAGCACGACCTTCATTTCGCGGTCGGGCAGCCGGCCCTTCGCGTCGGGCTCGGCGAGGCGCTGCTCGCCCGAGGCGGTCACGATGCACCGGCTCAGGTCGCCCGCGCGCTTCTCGAGCGCGTCCCAGAGCTCGGGGTAGCGGCGCCGCAGCCGGTTGCGCTCGGGATCGTTCACGCGCACCTCCTCGGCGCGCTGCACGCGCTCGCTCACCGTGGCGACCTTCTCCGCCTCGTCGCGCTTGCGCTTGACCTCGGCGGCCTTGCGCTCCTCGATCGCGTCGCGCGCCTGCTGCGCGAGGCGCTCGCGGTGGTGGAACCAGGCGTAGACGCCGACCGCGAGGACGAAGGCGCCGACGACGCCGAAGAAGGCCTTCGCGTTCATCGCTTCGCGCGCGCGGCGCGGAATGCAGCGACCCGCCGGTTCGGCTCGCCGTCCGCGTAGGAGGCTTCGAACTCGTCGATGCTCGCGCGCACGCTCTCGGCGAGCGGCGCTTCCTCCCAGAGCCTGCACAGGCGCTTCTGCGCGCGCATCGCTTCCGGCTCGCCCGCGAGCAGGGCGTCGATGCGCCGGTCGAATTGCGCGTCGAAGGTTTCAACGGGGAAAACCTCTTCGACCAAGCCCCAGGACAAGGCCTGCTGCGCGTCGACGGTCTCGCCGGTCATCACGAGCCAGCGCGCGCGGCCCGTGCCCACGAGGCGCGGCAGCATCGCCGCCTCGACCACCGAGGGGATGCCGAGGCGCACCTCGGGCATGCCGAACACGGCGTGCCCGGCGGCGAGGCGCAGGTCGCAGCAGGCGGCGATCTCCAGGCCCGCGCCCAGGCACCAGCCGTTGATGCGCGCGATCACGGGCACCGCGCACTCGCGCACCGCCGCGCAAGCCTCGTGGATCAGCGTGATGAACTCGCGCGCGCTGCGGGGGTCGAGCGAGCCGAGCGTCTCGAGCGGCGCTCCGCCCACGAATGCCTTCTCGCCCGCGCCGGTCAGGACCACCGCCCGGACCTTCGGGTTTTCGCCCGAGGATTTCACCGCCAGGGCGAGCTGGCGGAGCACCTCCGCGGAAAGGATGTTCAGCTTCGCCGGATTGTCGATCGTGATCCGGGCGACCAGGCCGCCCGGACGCTCCTCGAGCGCGCAGCGGATCAAGCGGCCGCGCGCCGCGCGCGCAGGAGCTCGGCGACGCGCGCCTCGAGCCTGCGCGCATCGGCGTCGAACTTGCGGATGCCGTCGGAGAGCTTCTCCACCGCCATCGCATCCTCGTTGTGCCGGAAATGGAACTCGGCTTCGTTCAGCGGGGTCTTCTCGATCGACAGGGATCGGGCGGACTCGGGCGAGAGCATCCGTTCGACCTGTCCTTCCATTCTTGAAAGCTTTTCCAGCAAATCCGGCGCAATCGTCAGGAGATCGCAGCCCGCCAGTCGCAATATCTGCTCGGTCTTGCGGAAGCTCGCGCCCATGACCTGCGTCGCGTAGCCGTGCTTCTTGTAGTAGTTGTAGATGCGCGTGACCGAGGCGACGCCGGGATCCTCCGCGACGGGGATGTCGTCGACCTTGCGTGCGGCCTTGTGCCAGTCGTAGATGCGGCCGACGAACGGCGAGATCAGCGTCACGCCCGCGTCCGCGCAGGCGACCGCCTGCGCAAAGGAGAACAACAAGGTCATGTTGCAGTGGATGCCCTCGCGCTCCAGGCGCTCGGCCGCGCGGATGCCCTGCCAGGTGGCCGCGAGCTTGATGAGCACGCGCTGGCGTCCTACGCCGGATCTCTCGTAGAGCTGGACGAGCTGTCGGGCCTTCCCGATGGATCTTTCCTCGTCGAACGAGAGCCGCGCATCCACTTCGGTGGAAACGCGGCCGGGGATGTGCTTGAGGATCTCGCGGCCGAAGGCGACGAAGAGGTTGTCGAGCGTGCGTTCGAGGCTGTCGCCAAAGGCGCCCTCGACCAGGGCGGCGTAGCGGGGGTCCTGGGCCGCCGAGAGCAGCAGCGACGGATTGGTCGTCGTGTCCTGCGGATGCCACTTCGCCACCGCGTCGATGTCGCCGGTGTCGGCGACGACGGTGGAAACATTTCTCAGCGAATGCAGGACACTGGGCACAAACAGATTTTACAGAATCTGACACGCTAGAGGCCGTATGCCCTCGTCGCCCGGCGCCGCCGGGCTAGGCTGGGCGATTCCATGGCTGCCGACGCTGCCGTCCTGCCCCGACAAGTGCGGACCATCACCGCGGTCCGCATGCTCTCGTTCGGCTGGTGCTTCCTCGTCTTCGCGCTGCACGCCCGGGATCGCGGCTTCGGTCCGGCGATGTGGATCGCGGCGGGCCTGCATTTCCTCCTGTATCCGCACTTGATCCGCCTGCGCGCGGCGCGCGCGCGCAACCCGGC
>DATIYN010000040.1:0-18356 GCA_035517595.1 Burkholderiales bacterium | reverse complement strand
GAAGAGTCAGAGCGCTGGCCGTGAGCGGCGCCCACCGCTCGCCCGGATTCCCCGAGCTGCCGACCATCGAGGAGGCGGGCGTGCCGGGCTACGAGGCCGGCACCTGGAGCGGCGTGATCGCGCCCGCCGGCCTGCAGCCCGCGGTGCTGGCGAAGCTCAACGCCGCGGTCAACGAAGCCATCCACTCGCATCTCTTCGTGGAACGTTTCGGCATGATCGGTGACGAGCCCGCCGGCGGCACGCCTGAGGACTTCGCCGCGACGATCCGCAAGGACTCCGCGCGCTGGGCGGACGTCGTGAAGCGCTCGGGCGCGAAGATCGACTGACCGACTAGTGCGCCTGGTCCCAGTTCGCGCCGACTCCGGCCTCGACGATCAGCGGCACTTCCAGCTTCGCCACGCTCTGCATGAGCTCGCAGACTTTCGGCTTCACTTGGTCGAGCTCGTTCTCCGGAACTTCGAGTACCAGTTCGTCGTGGACCTGCATGATGAGCATGGTCTTCAGCTTTTCCGCGTCGAGCCAATTCTGCACTGACACCATCGCCATCTTGATGAGATCGGCGGCGGTGCCCTGCATCGGCGCGTTGATCGCGGCGCGCTCGGCGGCCTGGCGGCGCGCCGGCGAGCCCGAGCCGATCTCGGGCAGGCGCAGGCGGCGGCCGAACACCGTCTCGACGTAGCCCTGCGAGCGCGCCTTCTCGCGCGTCTCGTCCATGAAGCGCTTCACGCCCGGATAGCGCGTGAAGTACGAGTCGATGTAGGCCTGCGCCGTGGCGCGCTCCAGGCCCAGGTTCTGCGCGAGGCCGAAGGCGCTCATGCCGTAGATGAGGCCGAAGTTGATCACCTTGGCGGTGCGCCGCTCGTCGTCGCTCACCTTGTCCAGCGGCACGCCGAACACTTCGGCCGCGGTCGCCTGGTGCACGTCGTGGCCGTGCTCGAAAGCGTGCCGCAGGCCCTTGTCGCCCGACAGGTGCGCCATGATGCGCAGCTCGATCTGCGAGTAGTCCGCCGAGACGATCTTCGAGCCGGGCGGCGCGATGAAGGCCTCGCGGATGCGGCGGCCCTGCGGCGTGCGGACCGGGATGTTCTGCAGGTTGGGGTCGTTGGAGGCGAGGCGCCCCGTGACCGCACCCGCCTGCGCGTAGGTGGTGTGCACGCGCCCGGTCTTCGCGTCGACCATGCGCGGAAGCTTGTCGGTGTAGGTGGACTTGAGCTTGGCGAGCGCGCGGAATTCGAGCAGGAGCTTGGGCAGCGGGTAGTCGAGCGCAAGCTCGGCGAGCACGTCCTCGTCGGTCGAAGGCTGGCCCTTGGGCGTCTTCTTCTTCACGGGCAGCTTCTGCCGCTCGAACAGGATCTCCTGGATCTGCTTGGGCGAATTGAGATTGAACGGCTGCCCGGCGACCTCGTAGGCCCGCTGCTCGGTGGCGAGCATCTCCTTGCCGAGCTCGTGGCTCTGCGCTTCGAGCTTCGCTGCGTCCAGCAGCACGCCGTTGCGCTCCATGCGGAACAGCACCGGCATCACCGGCAGCTCGATCTCCTCGTAGACGCGCTTGAGCTTCTCGTCCGCGGCGATGCGCGGATACAGCACGTCGTGCACGGCGAGCGCGCAATCCGCGTCCTCGGCCGCGTATTCGGTCGCGCGCGCGATCTCCACTGACGCGAACGAGATGCGCGCGGCGCCCTTGCCCGTCACCTCGTCGTAGGAGATCGTCTTCCAGCCGAGGTGGCGCTGCGACAGCGAATCCAGGTCGTGGCGCTCGTGCACTTCCAGCACGTAGGACTCGAGCACCGTGTCGTGCGCGATGCCCGCGAGCGCGACGCCGTGGTTGGCGAGGATGTGGGCGTCGAACTTGAGGTTCTGCCCGACCTTGGCATGGCGCGCGCTCTCCAGCCAGGGCCGCAGCAGCTCCAGCGCTTTGCCTGTCCCCATCTGCGCCGGCGCACCCGGGTACTCGTGCGCGAGCGGCAAGTACCAGGCCGAGTCGCCGAACGCGAACGACATGCCGACCAGCCGCGCCTGCATCGGCTCCAGGCCCGTGGTCTCGGTGTCGAAGCCGACCAGGGGCGCTTTCTCGAGCTGCGGCAGGAACGCCGCGAGCGCTGCCTCGTCGGCGAGGGTGAGGTACCTGCGCCGTTCCGGCGCGTCGGCGGCGGTCAGCGGTGCCGCTACGGGCGCAGGCGCGGCGGCTTCGGCGGCGCCGCTCCCAGCAGCGCCACCCGCCTTCGCGCGGAATTCGCGCAGCATGGTGCGCATGCCGTAGCGCTCGAGGAACGCCGCGAAGCGCTCGGCATCGGGCTCGTGCGCGGCGAGATCGGCGAGCTGCACCGGCAGTGCGACGTCGCGCTTCACGGTCAGCAGGCCGCGCGCCGTCGGCAGCCAGTCGAGCGCCTTGCGCAGGTTCTCGCCGACGGCGCCCGGCACGTCGGCCGCGTGCGCGATCACCGCGTCGAGCGAGCCGAACTGCTGGATCCATTTCGCCGCGGTCTTCGGGCCGACCTTCTCCACGCCGGGCACGTTATCTACCGCGTCCCCGGTGAGCGTGAGGTAGTCGACGATCTTCTCGGGCGCGACGCCGAACTTCTGCCGCACGCCCTCGACGTCGAGCTTCTCGTAGGACATGGTGTTGACGAGCGTGACGCGCTCGTCGACGAGCTGCGCGAGATCCTTGTCGCCCGTGGAGATCACGCAATTCCAGCCGCGCGCCTTCGCCGCCTGCGCGAGTGTCGCGATCACGTCGTCGGCTTCGACGCCCGGCACCGCGAGCACGGGCCAGCCGAGCGCGGCGACGCCCTCCTTGAGCGGCTCGATCTGCGAGGCGAGATCCTCGGGCATCGCGGGCCGGTGCGCCTTGTACTCGGGATAGACGTCCTCGCGGAACGTCCGGCCCTTTGCGTCGAACACGCAGGCGCGCGCCGCGGCCGGGTAGTCGGCGTCCAGCCGGCGCAGCATGTTGAGCACGCCGTGGATCGCGCCCGTCGGCTCGCCGCGCGGGCTCTTCAGCTCGGGCAGCGCGTGGAAGGCGCGGTACAGATACGACGAACCGTCGACCAGCAGAAGCGTATCGGCCATCGGCGAGGGCGGGGGAGGTCGGCGTATTCTAGTGGAGTAGAATTGGCGCATGCGCCGGGCCCTTCTCGCTCTCGCCTGCGCCGCCGCGCTCGCGGCCGGCGCGACCGCGCGCGCGCAGGATCGCCCGCCCAAGCTCGAGCCGCTGCCCGAGGCGCCGCCGCCGCCGACCATCCAGGACGGCGCCGACCAGCCGCGCGTGCGCATCGCGCCGCCCGACAACGAAAGCAAGGTCGAGCAGGTGCCCGGCGGACTGAAGGTGACGCCGCCCAACGGCCCGCCGTACTACCTGATCGAAATCGGTCCGAACGAGTGGGCGCGGCGCGATACGCTCGACCCCGGCGTGCGCGTGCCGATGTGGACCATCACGACGTTCGACTGACGGCGTCCGGCCCGGCTTGTCGGTCTTCACGCCCGTATCGGAGAGTCAGCTCGCCGGCTGGCTGAGGAACTACTCGGTCGGCGCGCCGCTCGCGCTCGAGCCGATCGCCGCGGGCATCGAGAACACCAACTACTTCGTCACCACGAGCCAGGGCCGCTACGTGCTCACGCTGTTCGAGCGCCTGCCCGCGGCCGAGCTGCCGTTCTATCTCGAGCTCATGGTGCACCTCGCGCGCCACGGCATTCCCTGCCCGGCGCCGATCGCCGATCTCGAGGACCGCACCCTGTCGACCCTGAACGGCAAGCCCGCGGCGCTCGTGACGCGCCTGGAGGGAGAGACGCTCGAGCGGCCGCGCGCCGCCGACTGCGCGGAGCTCGGCGGACTGCTCGCGCGCATGCATCTCGCGGCGCGCTCCTACGCCGGCTACCTGGAGAACCCGCGCGGCCCGAGGTGGTGGCGGCGCGCCGCGGCCGAAGTACGGCCCTTCCTCGATGCCGGGCGCGCTGCGCTGCTCGAGGCCGAGCTCGCGTTCCAGGCGCAGCACCGCTTTGCGGACTTGCCGCGGGGCGCCGTGCACGCCGATCTGTTCCGCGACAACGCGTTCTTCCGCGACGGCCGCGTGAGCGGCGTGATCGACTTCTATTTCGCGGGCATCGACTGCTTCGCCTACGATCTCGCGGTCTGCGCCAACGACTGGTGCCTCGTCGACCCGCAGCGCGACCGGCGGCTGGACGCCGAGCGCACGCAGGCGCTGCTCTCGGCCTATGGCGCGGTGCGGCCGCTCGAGCCTGCCGAGCGCGCGGCGTGGCCCGCGCTGCTGCGCGCGGCGGCACTGCGCTTCTGGCTGTCGCGCCTTCACGACAAGCACCTGCCGCGTACGGGCGCGCTCGTGAAGGTGCACGACCCGGAGCATTTCCGGGACATCCTCCTGCTGCGCGCGGCGCCGGAGGCGCAGGCGCGCCTCGCGTAGGAGCGCGACGATGCGCGCCAGGCGCCTCGGAGCGGCCGCAGGGCTGCGCTGGATCGCCGCGGGCTTCGGTGTGTTCCGCGTCGCGCCTGCGCGCCAGCTCGCGCTCAATCTCGCCTTCCTGCTCGTGCTCGCCTTGTCGCTATCGGTGCCGGCGGCCGGATTCGCGCTTGTCTGGCTGCTGATTCCGGCGCTGCTGGTCGGCCCGCACGCCGTCGCGCGCGCCGCGGCGCGCGGCGAGCGGCCGCCCGCGCACCTGCTCATCGAGGGCTTTCGCCGCGACTTCGTCACGCAGCTGCGCCTGGGCGCGGTCTACCTCGCCGGCATGGCGCTGGTGCTCGCCGCCTCGGTGCCGGCCGACGACGGCCGCTTCGCGCAGGCGATGATCGGCATCGCGCGCCTGGAGCTCGAGGACCTTCAGAACGCGGGCACGCAGAACGCGATGTTCCTCGCGGCCGGGCTGCAGACGCTGCTGCTCGCGGCGCTCTGGTACGCGCCGCTGCTGGTGGCCTGGGCGGGGCTGGGCGCGCCCAAGGCGGTATTCTTCAGCGCCGCGGCCGCGTTCATCAACTGGCGCGCGTTTCTTGCCTATGGCGCCGGCATGGCGCTGCTGTTCGGCTTCGTGCTGCTGCTGGCGCTCGCCAGCGCGGCGATGTTCGGCGGCTCGCGCGCGGTGCAGGCCAATTCGGCCGCATTCGCGGTGCTCTGGACGCTGCTGCCGGTCTGGTTCGCGAGCTCCTACCTGAGCTTCCACGACGTGTTCGAGGCGCAAGACGGCCCGGGCGGGGAGCCGCCCAAATCCCCTACAATGCCCTCATGAGCAGCCTGGATCTGCCCGAGCTTTCGCCCTCGGCGGCGCCCGCGTTCATGGACGCGGCGGGCGTCAAGGCCTGGCTCGAGGACGTGCCGCTTGCCAACGTCGGCGCGGCGCAGCAGCAGCTGTTCGCGGAAGTGAAGGAGTTCAACGGCTTCGAGGCGAAGGGCACGGTGCGCCTCGCCGCGCTCGAGGCGGTGCGCGAGGCGGTGAACTTCGTCGAGATCGAGCAGGCGCGACGCTTCACCAACCGCGCGCTGCCGATGGCCGAGCAGGAGGGCGCGGTCTTCGAGGACACGCTTGCGCTCTGGGAGGAGATGCGCCTGGGCTACCTGCGCTGCCTGCAGGCGATCCTCGACGAAGAGCCGGGCATGCGCGAGGAGGCGGCGCTGGTCTGCCAGCGCGTGCTGTCCTACACGGGCCTGAAGATGTTCCACCGCCACCGCGCCTACCGGCAGGTGCCGGCGAGCGAATGGCGCGAGCTGCACCGGGGCTATGCGCTCGCCGAGGAGCTCGGCGTCGCCGAGGAGGCGGTCAAGGACTACCTGAACCGCGACGTCAACGACACCTCGCCGCGCATCGCCTACATGCGGGCGCTGCTCCTCGGCATGGCGAACCCCAACGAGCTCAGCCAGCGCCAGCTCACCTTCGTCGCCTACCTGCTCGAGCGCTGGGCCGAGAAGGTCGAAATCTCGAGCGCGGCGCCCGAGGGCGAGGAGGCCGCGCCGCTCGTCGTCGACCTCGCGAGCGATGCCTGCCCCGACCGCGAGGGCGTGCAGGCCGCCGAGCCGCGGTATCTGGACGTGAAGCGCCTGGGCAAGAGCCTGCGCAACCGCATCGGCCTGCTCAGGAAGGGCGAGTCGCCCGCCAAGCTCGCGCTTGGCGAGGATTGCGTGCAGCCGTCCTGCGAGCAGCTGCTCGTGTTCCTCTACCGACAGTGGTGCCAGGCGCGTCAGCCGCGCGCGACCGAGCGCAAGCGCAGCGTGGATGCCGCGCAGGCCTGCAACGACCTCGGCGCGATCCACTACTACATCTCGGGGCACGTCTTCAAGCAGCCCGGGGAGGCCAAGGAGCTCACCCAAGCGCAGCGCGACCAGATCGCGGCTTTCGGTCGCGTGAGCACTCGCGACGAGGACGACTACAGCGTGGTGCACGGCTACCTGCTCGAGCACTGGCAGATCGAGGACGAAAGCGCCCAGGGCCTGAAGATGGTGCGGCGCGCGGGCAACCCCGGCAAGCGCTACTCGCACGGCCAGCTCATCGGCGTGCGGCCGGCCGATTCCAAGAGCTTCATGCTCGGGCAGATCCGCTGGCTCATGCAGAACGACGCGGGCGACCTTTACGCGGGCGTGCGCCTGCTGGCCGGCCTGCCGGCGGCGACCGCGGTGCGCCCGACGGGCATCAACGTGATCGGCGCCAAGTACGTGCAGGCGCTGTCGCTCACCGCGGCTTCGGCCCTCAACGCGCCGCCGACGCTCGTGCTGCCTTCGGGCTGGTACAAGCCCAAGCGCGTGATCGACGTCTTCGTCGATCGCGAGATCAAGGTGCGCCTCACCGAGATGCTCGAGCGCGGCGCCGACCACGAGCGTTGCGCCTACGAGCTGCTGACTTGATGGCGTCGCCCGCGGCCGCGGCGCCGGTGCCGGTCGGCATCACGCTGCACCAGAAATCGCGCGTGCTGGAAATCGCCTTCGACGACGGCAAGGCCTTCCGCCTGCCCTACGAGTTCCTGCGCGTGCTCTCGCCCTCGGCGGAAGTGCAGGGGCACGGCCCCGGGCAGGAAGTCCTGCAGATAGGAAAAAGCAAAGTGGAAATACGCTCCCTCGAGCCGGTGGGCAGCTACGCGGTCCAGCCGACGTTCTCCGACGGGCACGCGACGGGCATCTACTCCTGGGAGTACCTGCGCCACCTCGGCGAGAACCAGGAGCGGCTCTGGAAGGACTACCTCGACCGGCTGGCGAAGGCCGGCGCGAGCCGGGAGTAAATGCGGTGACCGAAACGCACTTCGGCTACGAGCGCGTGCCCGAAGAGGACAAGGCGCGACGCGTCGGCGAGGTGTTCGACAGCGTGGCGCGGCGCTACGACCTCATGAACGACCTGATGTCCTTCGGCCTGCACCGCCTCTGGAAGGCGTTCGCGGTGCAGGTGGCGCGCGTGCGCGCCGGCGAGCGGGTGCTCGACGTCGCCTCGGGCAGCGGCGACCTTGCGCGCGCGTTCGCGGCGCGCGGCGCCGAGGTCTGCATGACCGACATCAACGGCGCGATGCTCGCGCGCGGTCGCGACCGCATGGCGGACGCCGGCCGACTCGCGCCCGCCGTGCAGTGCGACGCCGAGCGGCTGCCGTTCCGCGCGGCGAGCTTTGACTGCGTGAGCGTTGCCTTCGGCCTGCGCAACATGACGCGCAAGGAGATCGCGCTCGCGGAGATGGCGCGCGTGCTGAAGTCCGGCGGGCGGCTCCTGGTGCTCGAGTTCTCGCAGGTGTGGAAGCCGCTGCAGGCGCCGTACGACCTGTACTCGTTCCGCGTGCTGCCCTGGCTCGGCGCGCGCGTGGCCGGCGACGCCGCGGCCTACCGCTATCTCGCCGAATCCATCCGCGTCCATCCGGACCAGCGCGCGCTCGCGGCGATGCTGGAGCGCGCCGGTCTGGAGCGCGTCGAGTACTTCAACCTCGCCGCGGGCGCAGTGGCGGTACACCGCGGATACAAACTGGGATAGGATCGGCCGGACAGGACGCTGACAAGGTGCTCGCCATGAGAAAGCTGCTCTTCGGATTCCTCGCCGTGCTCGCGTGCACGGCGCTGGTCGCGACCGACGCCGATGCCGCGAGGCGCCTGGGCGGCGGGCGATCGATCGGCGCGCAGCGCAGCGTGACGAGCGCGCCGCCCGCGGCCGCGCCCGCGAAGCCCGCGCAGCAGGCCGCGCCGGCGTCGCAACCCGCGACGCAACCGGCCGCGCAGCCGCAGCCGGCGAGCGGCTTCGCACGCTGGGCGCCGCTGCTGGGCGGCCTCGCGCTCGGCGGCGCGCTCGGCTGGCTCATGGGCGCCAACGGCATGGGCGGGCTGATGGTCGGCCTGCTGCTCTCGGGCTTGCTGGTATTCGCGGCGATCGCGCTGGTGCGCATGCTGACGCAGAGGCGCGGCGACGCGCTGCCGCGTATCCAGTACGCGGGCATCGGAAGCGAGACCGTCGCCGCGCCGCCGCCCTCGCAGGCGATCGGCTTCGAGGCGCAGCCCGCGCACGTCTCGAACGCGAACATTCCCGACGGCTTCGACGTCGCGGGCTTTCTCAAGGGCGCGAAGCTCAACTACATGCGCCTGCAGATCGCAAACGACCAGGGCAACCTCGACGAGCTGCGCGAGTACACCACCGACGAGCTGTTCGAGGAGCTCAAGCGCGACGTGCTCGCGCGCGGCGGCGCGAAGCAGCAGACCGACGTGCTCGCGCTCAACGCCGACCTGCTGGAGGTCGTGACCGAGGGCGACAAGCACTGGGCGAGCATCCGCTTCTCCGGCAGCCTGCGCGAGGCGCCGGGCGAGGCGCCGCAGGGCTTCGAGGAGGTCTGGAACCTCGCCAAGCCCCTGAGCGGGGGCGGCTGGCAGCTCGCCGGCATCCAGCAGATGCATTAATCTGCGGACCTGGCTCGGAAGCAGAGGCCACCTCAAGGTGGCCTTTTGTTTTTCCGGGCATCGCCGACCATGCGCCTCGAGTCGCCTTTCGCCGCCGGCCTGAACCACCTGCTCGAGTCCGAGTCCTGGGCGCGCGAGCGCCTGGCGCCGTTCGCGGGCGAGGTGCTCGAGCTGCGCGCGCCGCCGTTGCCGGCGCTGCGACTCGCGGTCGCCGCCGACGGGCGCCTTGCGCCCGCCGCGCCGGAAGCCGCGAGCGGGCTCGTGATCACGGCCTCGCCCGGCGCGCTCGGTGCCGCCGCCCAGGGCGAAGAGCAGCTGCTGCGCGCTCTGGACGTTGCGGGCAACGCGCGCCTCGCGACGGAGGTGATGTTCCTGTTCCGCCATCTGCGCTGGGATGCGGAGGAAGAGCTGTCGAAATGGGTCGGCGACGTCGCCGCGCACCGGCTGGCCGACCTGGCGCGCGGGGTCGCCGCCTGGCACGCCGACGCTGCGCGCCGGATCGCCGGGAGCCTCGTCGAGTACGCGGCCGAGGAGAAGCGCCTGCTCGTACGCCGCGCGGAAGTCGGCGAGCTCGCGGCCGCGCAGGCTCGCCTGCGCGATGCGCTCGAGCGCTTGGAGAAGCGCGTGGCGCGCATCGGCGCCGGCAGCAGGGGCTGAGCGCATGGGCAGCCTGCTGCGCATGCTTCGCATCGCGGAAGTCGGCCTGCGCTTCCGGCTGTTCCGGCTGCTGCCGCGCTACGCCGGAGGCGCCGATCCTGCGCGCGGCGAGCGGCTGCGCCGCGCGCTGGAGACGCTCGGGCCCATCTTCGTCAAGTTCGGCCAGGTGCTTTCGACGCGGCGCGACCTGCTGCCCGCCGACCTGGCCGACGAGCTCGCCAAGCTGCAGGACCGCGTTCCGCCGTTCGCCTTCGAGCAGGCCGCCGCGGAAATCGAGGCCGCGCTGGGCAGGCCGCTCGGCCAGGTCTTCGAGCGCTTCGAGCGCGAGCCCGTCGCGAGCGCCTCGGTCGCGCAGGTGCACCTCGCCGTGCTGCACGGCGGGACCGAGGTCGCGGTCAAGGTGCTGCGCCCGGGCGTGGAGCGCGCGATCGCGCGCGACGTGCAGCTGCTCGATACCGGGGCGAGGCTTCTGGAGCGGCTCTGGGCCGACGGCCGGCGCCTGAAGCCGCGCGAGGTCGTCGCCGAGTTCGCGCGCCACCTCGAGGACGAGCTGGACCTCGTGCGCGAGGCCGCCAACGCGTCGCTGTTGCGGCGCAATTTCGCCGGCTCCGTGCTGCTCGCGGTGCCGGAAGTCCACTGGGACTATTGCGCGCGCCGCGTGATGGTGATGGAACGGATGCACGGCACCCCGATTTCCCAGGTCAACACGCTCAGGGGAAAAGGCATCGACATTCCCGTGCTCGCGCGCGCGGGAGTGGAAATCTTCTTCACGCAGGTGTTCCGCGACGGCTTCTTCCACGCCGACATGCACCCGGGCAACATCTTCGTGGCCGACGACGGCAAGTACGTGGCGCTCGACTTCGGCATCATGGGCACGCTGTCGGAAACCGACAAGAACTACCTCGCGCAGAACTTCCTCGCCTTCTTCAACCGCGATTACCGGCGCGTCGCGCAGGCGCACCTGGACGCAGGATGGGTGCCCGCCGGCACGCGGCTCGACGATTTCGAGGCCGCGATCCGCGCGGTCTGCGAGCCCATCTTCGCCCGGCCCCTGCGCGAAATCTACTTCGGCAAGCTGCTGCTGCGGCTGTTCCAGACTTCGCGCCGCTTCAACGTCGAGGTGCAGCCGCAGCTCGTGCTCCTGCAGAAGACGCTGCTCAACATCGAGGGCCTGGGACGCGAGCTCGATCCGGACCTCGACCTGTGGGCGACCGCGAAGCCCTACCTCGAGCGCTGGATGGGCGAGCAGGTGGGCTGGCGCGGCCTGCTGCGCACGATCCGGCGCGAGGCGCCGACCTGGTCGCAGACGCTGCCCGCGATCCCGCGCCTGGTTCACCGGCTGCTCGCCGAAGACCGCCTCGGCCGCCTCGAAGCGGCGCTCGAGCGACTCACCGAGCAGGGCCGCCGGCGCAACCGCCTGCTCGCGGCGCTGCTGGTTCTGGGCGCGGCAATGCTGCTGATCCTCCTGTTCGCCTGAGTTAACATTCGGCGGCCCGCGCCGCGATTGCGCGCTGCCGGCGAAAAGGGGCGGGATTGGCGCTACTCGAGATCCGCAACGTCACCCGGCGCTTCGACGCGCTCACCGCCGTCGACGACGTCAGCCTGTCGATCGAGGCGGGCGAGTTCTTCACGCTGCTGGGGCCTTCGGGCTGCGGCAAGACGACGCTGCTGCGCATGATCGCCGGCTTCGACCAGCCCGACCGCGGCGCCCTGCTGCTGGATGGCATGGACATGGCCGATACGCCTCCCGAGAAGCGCCCCGTGCACACCGTGTTCCAGAGCTACGCGTTGTTCCCGCACATGACGGTGGCGCAGAACATCGCGTTTCCGCTGCGCATGGCGCGGCGAGGCGATGTCGAGACCGCGGCCAAGGTGCGGGAGGCCCTCGCGATGGTGCACCTGGAGGACAAGGGGCAGCGCCTGCCGCACGAGCTCTCCGGCGGCCAGAAGCAGCGCGTTGCGCTCGCGAGGAGCCTCGTCAACCGCCCGCGCCTGCTGCTGCTCGACGAGCCGCTCGGCGCGCTCGACGCCAAGCTGCGCGAGGAAATGCAGATCGAGCTCATCGACATGCAGCGCGAAGTCGGCATCACCTTCGTGTTCGTCACCCATTCGCAGTCCGAGGCGCTCGCGCTTTCCACGCGCATCGCGGTGATGAACCGGGGCCGGGTAGAGCAGCTGGACGAGCCCTCGCGCCTCTATGGCTTTCCGAAGAACCGCTTTGTCGCCGACTTCATCGGCAAGATCAACATGCTCGAGGGCGAGCTGGCCGGCACGGGCGACCAGCCGCGCCTGCGGGTGGCGGGCCTGGGGGAGGTGGCGGTGCGCGCGGAGGCGGGCTGGCGCGCGGGCACTGCGGCGGCGCTCGCGCTGCGGCCCGAGCAGGTTCGCATCGCCCCGGCCGGGACCGACGCCGGGCTGCCGAACAGCTTCGCGGGCAAGGTGCGCGACTTCCTTTACATCGGCGACGTCACGACCTACATCGTCGACCTGCCGAACGGCCAGCGCCTGCAGGCGCTGCTGCCGAATTCCGCGCCGGGCCGCGCCAAGTTCTTCGAGGTGGGCGATGCCGTCACCGTCGCCTGGCCGGCCGAAGCGGGCGCGGTCCTCGCGCAATAGCCCGGCGTGGCGCCGCGCTCGCAACGCACCCTCAAGTGGCTGGTCGGCGGCCCGCCATTCCTGTTCCTGGTCGTGTTCTTCCTGCTGCCGGCGCTGATCATGGTGGTCGCGTCGTTCCGCTACCCGGGCGAGTTCGGCGGCCTCGCGCCGCTGCTCCCGGCGCGGCCGGGCGAGGAAAGCGGGCTCACCGCGGAGAGCTACACGGTCTTCTTCGGCGACCGCGTGTACGCGGAGATCTTCGCCAAGTCCTTCGGCGTCGCCGCGCTGACGACCCTGGTGTGCTTGGTGATGGCTTACCCGGTCGCGCTGCTCATCGCCAGGAGCCCCAAGCGCCACCGCGACCTGATGGTGCTTCTCGTGGTCTTGCCGTTTGCGTCCAATTTCCTGGTGCGCGTCTACGCCTGGATGATCATCCTCGGACCCTTCGACCTGCTGTTCAGCCGCTTCGCGGTGATCGTCGGCATGGTCTACGTCAACCTGCCGTTCATGATCCTGCCGCTCTACACCAACCTCGAGAAGCACGATCCGGCGCTGCTGGACGCCGCGCAGGATCTCGGCGCCGGCGCCTGGCAGCGGTTCTGGCGCGTGACCTTTCCGTTGTCGCTGCCGGGCATGTTCTCGGGCGCGGCGCTGGTGTTCATCCCGGTGCTGGGCATGTTCGCCATCCCGGAAATCCTCGGCGGCAAGGACGACTGGATCGTCGGCAACATGATCAAGGAATCGTTCCTCGGCACGCGCGACTGGCCGTTCGGCAGCATGCTATCGCTGATGCTCACGGTCGCGGTGCTCGCGGTGGCGGGCGCCACGAGCTGGCTCGCGGGCCGCAGCCTGAGGCGCGCATGAGGGCGCGGCTCGCGCTCCTGCTCGAGGGCCTCGGCATCGCCGTGCTGTTCGCGAGCTTCCTCGCCTCCGGCGGCAAGTACGTCCTGGCGGGCGCCGCGCTTGCGCTGATCGCCGGGGCGGGGCTGCTCGGAGCGCTGCGCGCGCGCCGCGAACGGGCGAATTTCTGGCTCTGGTACGCAAGCCTCTTGGTCTACGCGTTCCTCTACATCCCGCTGGTGATCGTGGTCATCTTCTCGTTCAACGACTCGAAGCTGAACGCCGAGTGGGTCGGCTTCACCGCCGGGTGGTACGGCAGGCTGTTCGCCGACGAAGCCATGCTGCAGGCGGCGCTCAACTCGGTGCTCATCGCCTGCGCCGCCGCCGCCATCGCGACCGTGCTCGGCACGATGGCCGGCATCGCCATGCACCGCTTCCGGCCGCGCATCCTGCCGTTTCTCGTCTTCACGCCGGTGGCGATGCCCGAGATCCTGCTCGGCGTGTCGCTGCTCATCTTCTTCCTCAACGCGGCGCAGCCGCTGCTGGGCGCCGTCGGCATCGAATTCGGCCTGGGCCTCGCCACCGTGGTGATCGCGCACGTCACCTTCTGCATCGGCTTCGTGGCCATCATCGTGCGCGCGAGGCTCGCCGGCATGGACGAATCGGTGTTCGAGGCGGCGCGCGATCTGGGCGCGAGTCCCTGGCAGACCTTCCGCCTTGTCACGCTGCCGCTGATCCTGCCCGGCGTGGTGGCCGGCGCGCTCATGGCATTCACGATGTCGATCGACGACTTCGTGATCACCTTCTTTGCCTCGGGCGTCGGCACGCGCACGCTGCCGCTGCAGATCTACACCATGATCAAGGTGGCCGTGACGCCCGAAGTGAACGCGATCTCGGCGCTGCTGATGGCGCTGACGCTCGGCCTGATCGTGCTGGCGAGCAAGCTCGCGCCGGACCTGATGCGGGCCGGAGCCGAGTGAAACCGGTCGTTCTCGCCGCGGCCCTGCTGCTCGCCGCCGGCGCGGCGGCGGCGGGCCCGCAGGACGTGCTGCGCATGTTCAACTGGAACAACTACATGACCGAGGCGACCGTGGCGCGCTTCGAGAAACGCTGCGGCTGCCGCCTCGCGCAGGACTACTACTCGGACAACGAGGAAATGCTCGCCAAGCTCGCCGCCGGCGCATCAGGCTACGACCTGTTGGTGCCGACCGGCAATGCGGTGGAGACGCTCATCAAGTCGGGCCAGCTGCGCCGCCTCGACAAGGCGAAGCTCGCGAAGCTGACGAACGTGAAGGCGCAGTACCTGGACACCTGGTTCGACCCCGGCAATGCCTATTCGGTGCCCTACGCCTATTCGCTCACCATTCTCGGCTACAACGCCGAAAAGATGCGCGAGCTGGGGCTGCCGACCGACACCTGGGCGGTGATCTTCGAGCCGAAATACCTCGAGAAGGTGAAGGGCAAGGTCACGGTGCTCGATTCTCAGCGCGAGCTGTTCGCAGCGGCGCTGAAGTACCTCGGCTACTCGGCCAACGACGCGGACGAGGCGAAGCTCAAGCAGGCGCGCGACCTCATCCTTCGCGCCAAACCCTACTGGGCGGCATTCAACGCCGCTTCCTACTTCAAGGAGCTGACGGTCGGCAATATCTGGCTTGCCCAGGGCTATTCGAACGATTTCTTCACGGCGCAGCAGGATGCGGTCAAGGCGGGCCGCCGGTTCTCGGTGGCCTATTCGACTCCGAAGGAAGGCGCGGTGTTCGCGCTCGACAACCTGGTGATGCCCGCGTCGGGCAAGCGCCCGGATCTGGCCCTGCAGTTCATGAATTTCTGGCTCGAGGGCGAGCCTTCGGCCGAGCTGACCAATGCGATCGGCGCCGGCAACCCGAACCAAGCAGCCATGCCGCTCATCGAGCCGCAGATCGCGGCCAACGAAGCCATCTTCCCCGACGCGGAGCGGTTCATGCGCCTGGAGATGCTGCGCGACTACGACCGCAGGACGCGCAGGCTGCTCAACCGCCTCTGGGTCGAGATCAAGGTGCGGTGATGGCGCAGCCGGGCACATCGGCGCTGTCGCGTTTCCTGCTGGTCATCTACGTGCTGCTCATCGCGTATGCGTCGCTCTATCCGCTGTCGGGCTGGCGCGACCCCGGCGGCTCGGCGTTCGCCTTCCTCGCGGCGCCCTGGCCGCGCTACGTGACGGCCTTCGACCTGGCGGCGAACATCCTCGGCTACTTTCCTTTCGGGCTGCTGTGCGCGCTCGTGCTCGTGCGGCGCCTGCCCCGGGCGGCGGCTCTTGGCGCCGCGGCCGGGGGCGGCGCGCTGCTGTCGCTGCTGCTGGAGGCCGCGCAGAGCTACGTGCCGGCGCGCATTGCCTCCAACGTCGACGTGCTCGCGAACTTCGCGGGCGCTGCAGCCGGCGCACTCGTGGGCGTGCGCTTCGCCACGCCGCTGCGCAATGCCGAGCCCCTGCGCCGCCTGCGAGCACTCGCCTTCGCGCCTGGCGCGGCCTTCGATCTCGGCCTCGCGCTGCTCGGTCTCTGGCTGTTTGCGCAGCTCAACCCGGCGTCGCTGCTGTTCGGCACGGGCGACCTGCGCGACCTCTTCAGCGGCGCGATCGGCGTGCGCCACGCCGCCGAGCTGTTCGTGCTGGTCGAGGCGGCGACCACCGCGGCCAACCTGGCGGCGGTGGCGCTGCTCGCCTCGGCCGGGTTGCGCGAGGGCGCGCCGGTGCGATCCCTCGTCGCGGGATTCGTCGCGGTTGCCCTCGCGGTGAAGACGGCGGCATTCGCGATCCTCATGCGCGCCGAGCACGTCTTCGCCTGGCTGACTCCGGGCGCGCAACTCGGGCTCGCCGCGGGATCCCTGCTTGCGCTCGCGGCGCTGCGGCTACCCCGCACCGCGCGCCTCGCGCTCGCTGCGGCGCTGCTGATGGCCGCGACGGTGCTCGTCAACCTCGCGCCGCCCAATCCCTATTTCGCGGCGACGCTGAAGGTCTGGGAGCAGGGCCACTTTCTCAACTTCAACGGCCTCACGCGCGTCGTGTCCGCGGCCTGGCCGTTCGCTGCGCTCGTCTACCTCGTCTACCTCGCGGCCGGACGGCTGCGATCGTAGCTCGCGCAGGCGGGCGCGAGCCGTCCGGTAGAATCGCCGCATGTCGTATTACGAGCGGCACATCTTCTTCTGCTGCAACCAGCGCGAAGGCGACGAACGGCCCTGCTGCAACAACAAGGGCGCGTCCGCGATGCGCGACTACGCCAAGCAGCGCGTGAAAGCGCTCGGCCTCGCGGGCGAGGGCAGGCTGCGCGTCAACATGTCCGGGTGCCTCGACCGCTGTGAGGAGGGGCCTTGCGTCGTGGTCTACCCCGAGGCGGTCTGGTACACCTACGTGGACCGCGCCGACATCGACGAGATCATCGAGCAGCACCTGCGGCAGGGCCGCATCGTCGAGCGGCTCCGCATCTAGTGTCGCGCACGTGACGCGCGCACGCACGCGGCGCGAGCTCGTTGCGGGCCCCGCCGGAGCGATCGAGTGCGCGGTCGACGAGCCTGCGGGCGCGCCAGGCGGCGTCGCGCGGGGCGTCGCACTCGTCGCGCATCCGCATCCTCTCTTCGGCGGCACGCTGGACAACAAGGTCGCGCAGACGCTCGCACGCGCCTTCGTCGAGCTGGGCTACGCGGCCTGGCGGCCGAATTTCCGCGGCGTCGGCGCGAGCGAGGGTGCGCACGACGAGGGGCGGGGCGAAGTGGACGACCTCGCCGCCGTGCTCGCCCATGCGCGGGCCGCAAGGCCGGTGCTCGCGGGCTTCTCCTTCGGCGCGGCAGTGCAGACCCGGCTCGCGCAGCGCCTGGCGAGGGCGGGCAATCCGCCCGAGCGCATGGTGCTCGTGGGGCTCGCGGTCAAGCACCTGGAGGCGATGGCGGTGCCCGCCGACACGATCCTGATCCACGGCGAGGAAGACACGACGGTGCCGCTCGCCGACGTGCTCGCCTGGGCGAGGCCGCAGGACCTGCCGGTCGTGGTGGTGCCCGGCGCGGACCACTTCTTCCACCGGCGGCTCAACGTGCTGCGCGCGATCGTGCAGAACAGCTGGCGCGGGGCGCCGGAAGCCGAGGGCCGCTGACATGGCCGGCATCGCCGGATAGTGGCCGAGCATTTCTTTGCGACTGCGCCGCGCGGCCTGGAGGCGCTGCTCGCCGCCGAGCTCGCCGCACTTGGCGCGCAGGACGCTGCGGCAGTCCCGGGGGGTGTCGCTTTCCGGGGCGATTGGGGCGTCTGCTATGCGGCGAACCTGTGGTCGCGGCTCGCCTCGCGCGTGCTCTGGCGCGTGGCCGAGTTCGGCTATGCGAGCGAGAAAGACCTGTACGCGGCGGCGCGCGAGGTGGACTGGACGCGCCATTTCTCCGTCGAGCGCACGCTGCGCGTCAACGTCTCGGCCACGAAGAGCCCGCTGAAGAGCCTGGATTTCGCCACGCTGCGCGTGAAGGACGCCGTCTGCGACCGCTTCCGCGACGCCGCCGGCCGCCGGCCCGACGTCGATCGCGCGAATCCCGACGTGCGGGTGCACGCTTTCCTGGAGCCCGCGCGCGGCGCGCTCTATCTCGATACTTCGGGCGAGCCGCTGTTCAAGCGCGGCTGGCGCTCGGGCGCGGGCGAAGCGCCGTTGCGCGAGAACCTCGCGGCGGGCCTCGTGCTGCTCTCGGGCTGGAAGTTCGACGAGCCGCTGCTCGACCCGATGTGCGGCGCCGGCACGATCCTGGTCGAGGCCGCGGCCATGGCGAGGAGTCGGGCGCCCGGCGCCAAGAGGAGCTTTGGTTTTGAGAAATTGAGGGTTTTCGATTCTGACCTTTGGAAAAACGTCAGGAATCGAAAACCCGAAAATCCTCCATCTTCAGCCCCGTTGCACATCTTCGGCAGCGACAGCGACCCGCGCGTGCTCGGCGACGCGCGCCGGAACATCGCCTCCGCGGGCGTGGACCGCTGGGTGAAGCTGGAGCGCGCGGACATACTCGAGCGTGCGGCGCCCGCGCCCTCGGGCGTGATGATCGCCAACCCGCCCTACGGCGAGCGCCTGGGCTCGAGGGACGCGCTCGCGGAGTTCTACCCGAAGCTCGGCACGGCGCTAAAGCGCCGGTTCCCGGGCTGGCGCTGCCACTTCTTCACCGCCGACCTGCGGCTGCCCAAGCTGGTGCGCCTGCAGCCCGCGCGGCGCGTGCCGCTCTACAACGGCGCGCTCGAGTGCCGGCTCTACGAGTTCAGGATCGTGGCCGGGAGCCATCGGAAGCCCTGAAGCTGTTCGAACGCGTCGCCGTGCAGACGTGGATGCTGTACTCGGAATAGAACTTCTGGCGCCCGAGCTTCTGCGCCTCGCGGTGCGCGGGGTGCTCGGCCCAGGCGCGATGCGTCTCCTC
>DATIYN010000039.1:0-2564 GCA_035517595.1 Burkholderiales bacterium | reverse complement strand
CTACGTGGGACAGGAGAAGCTGCGCCCGCAGACCGGCTGGACGGCGCTCGCCTTCGCGCTCGACTGGATCCGCCCGCCGCGCCAGATGAACAGCACCAGCTTCTTCTATGCGCACACCGACCAGTGGAGATACGAGAAGCTGGGCATGGAAGAGGTGGTCTCGCCGCTCGCCGACAAGGAAGCGTACGGCGCAAGCATGATCGACTACAACGTGCGCGCCGAGCGCATGGGCTGGCTCCCGAGCGCGCCGCAGCTCCAGGCGAACCCCCTGCAAGTGGTCCGCGACGCCGCGAAGGCGGGGGTCGACCCCGCGCGATACGTGGTGAAGGGGCTCGAGGACGGCTCCCTCAGGATGAGCTGCACCGACCCCGACCATCCCGACAACTGGCCGCGCAACATGTTCGTGTGGCGCTCGAACATCCTCGGGTCCAGCGGCAAGGGCCACGAGTACTTCCTCAAGCACCTGCTCGGCACGAGCAACGGCGTGCAGGGCAAGGACCTCGGAAGCGAGCAAGCCAGGCCCGTGGAAGTGGTCTGGCACGAGAAGGCCCCCGAGGGCAAGCTCGACCTGCTGGTCACGCTCGATTTCCGCATGAGCACCACGTGCCTCTACAGCGACATCGTGCTTCCGACGGCCACCTGGTACGAGAAGAACGACCTCAACACCAGCGACATGCATCCGTTCATCCACCCGCTGTCGACCGCGGTGGACCCGGCGTGGCAATCGCGCAGCGATTGGGACATCTACAAGGGTTTCGCCAGGAAGTTGAGCGAGGTCTGCGTCGGCCACCTGGGCGTCGAGCGCGAGGTGGTGTTGACGCCGTTGATGCACGACAGCCCCTCGGAGCTCGCGCAGGCGATCGGCGTCAAGGACTGGAAGCGCGGCGAGTGCGAGCTCATCCCCGGAAGGACCGCGCCGAACATCCAGGTCGTCGAGCGCGACTACCCGAACCTGTTCAAGCGCTTCACCGCGCTCGGCCCACTGATGGGCAAGGTCGGCAACGGCGGCAAGGGCATCAGCTGGAACACGCAGGCGGAAGTGACGCAGCTGGGCGAGCTGAGCGGCGTCGTCCTCGCGGAAGGCGCGACCTGCGGCATGCCGAGGATCGAGTCGGACATCGACGCCGCCGAAGTGGTGCTGATGCTGGCGCCCGAGACCAACGGCCATGTCGCCGTGAAGGCGTGGAAGGCCCTGGGCAAGCAGACCGGGCTCGACCACACCCATCTCGCGATCCACCGGGAAGACGAGAAGATCCGCTTCCGCGACATCCAGGCCCAGCCGCGCAAGATCATCAGCTCGCCCACCTGGAGCGGCATCGAGAGCGAGACCGTCTCGTACAACGCGGGCTACACCAACGTGCACGAGCTGATCCCGTGGCGCACGCTCACCGGCCGGCAGCAGTTCTACCTGGACCACCCGTGGATGATCGCATTCGGCGAGGGCTTCTCGAGCTACCGCCCGCCCGTGGACCTGAAGGCGACCGCCGGGATGCTCGGCGTGAAGCCCAACGGCAATCCGGAGATCGCCCTCAACTTCATCACGCCGCACCAGAAGTGGGGCATCCATTCGACCTACACCGACAACCTCATCATGCTCACGCTGAGCCGCGGCGGGCCGTGCGTGTGGATGAGCGAGGACGATGCGAGGCGCGCCGGAATCGTCGACAACGACTGGATCGAGCTGTTCAACGTGAACGGCGCCATCGCGGCGCGCGCCGTGGTGAGCCAGCGCGTGCAGCCCGGCATGGTGATGATGTACCACGCGCAGGAGAAGATCGTGAACACGCCGGGCTCGGAGATCACAGGCGTGCGCGGCGGCATCCACAACTCGGTGACCCGCATCGTGCTCAAGCCCACGCACATGATCGGGGGCTACGCGCAGCTGAGCTACGGCTTCAACTACTACGGGACCGTCGGCACCAACCGCGACGAGTTCGTCGTGGTGCGCAAGATGAACCGGGTCGACTGGCTGGACACGCCGGTGGCGAGGGAGCTGATCCGCCCGGTCCAGGCGCAGGGGGAGGTCGCATGAAGATCCGCGCCCAGATCGGCATGGTGCTCAACCTCGACAAGTGCATCGGATGCCATACCTGCTCGGTCACCTGCAAGAACGTCTGGACGAGCCGTCCCGGCATGGAGTACGCCTGGTTCAACAACGTCGAGACCAAGCCCGGGATCGGCTACCCGAAGGAATGGGAGAACCAGGACAAGTGGAACGGCGGCTGGGTGCGCAAGGCCGGCGGCGCGATCGAGCCGCGCCAGGGCGCGAAGTGGAAGCTGCTGATGCGCATCTTCGCCAACCCCAACCTGCCGCAGATCGACGACTACTACGAGCCCTTCACCTTCGACTACCAGCACCTGCAGGCGGCGCCCGAGATGAAGGCCTCGCCGACGGCGCGCCCGAGGAGCCTCATCACCGGCAAGCAGATGGACAAGATCGTCTGGGGCCCCAACTGGGAAGAAATCCTCGGCGGCGAGTTCTCGGGGCGCGCCAGGGACCGCAACTTCGACGACATCCAGAAGGACATCTACGGCCAGTTCGAGAACACCTTCATGATGTACCT
>DATIYN010000038.1:0-5767 GCA_035517595.1 Burkholderiales bacterium | reverse complement strand
TCCTCAAGTCCTTTGCGGTTATGAAGCAGCCTGTCGATGAGTTCTTCGACAAGATCATGGTCATGACCGAAGACGACAAGCTACGCAACAATCGACTTGCCCTGCTCAGCGACTTGCGCAGTGCAATGAACCGCGTCGCAGACATCTCGAAGCTCGCGCAATGAAGCTGGTAATTCTCGACCGCGACGGCACGATCAACTACGACAGCGAGCAGTACATCAAGTCGCCCGCGGAGTGGCGGCCGCTCCCGGGGAGCCTCGAGGCGATCGCGCGCCTCACGCAGGCCGGCTGGCGCTGCGTGGTGGCGACCAACCAGTCGGGGATCGCGCGCGGCCTGTTCGACATGGCGACGCTGAACGCGATCCACGCCGAGATGCACCGCGCCGTCACCCAGGCGGGCGGGCGCATCGACGCGATCTTCTTTTGCCCGCACGCGGCCGAGGAGGCCTGCGAGTGCCGCAAGCCGAAGCCCGGCCTGCTGCGCGAGATCGGCGCGCGCCTGGACGTCGAGCTGAAGGACGTGCCGATGATCGGCGACTCGCTGCGCGACCTGGAGGCCGCGGTCGCGGTCGGGTGCAAGCCCTATCTCGTGCTCACCGGCAAGGGCAAGAAGACGCGCGAAGCGGGCGGACTGCCGCCGGGCACCCAGGTGGTCGCGGATCTCGCCGCCGTCGCCGCGCGGCTTGCGCCCTGACCGCCGCGCGGTGAGCGTCGCCGTCCGCTCGGCGCTGTTCTGGCTGGCGCTGGTCCTCATCACCCCGCCCTACGCGCTGCTCGCGCTCGCGAGCGCGCCGCTGCCGCGCATGGCGCGCTACCGCGTGATCTCGGGCTGGTCGCGCATCGTGCTCGCGTGCCTGCGCCTGGTGTGCGGCGTGCGCTGGCGCGTCGAGGGACGCGAGCACCTGCCCAAGGCGCCCGCGGTGATCCTCGCCAAGCACCAGTCGGCCTGGGAGACGCTCGCCTTCCAGCAGATCTTCCCGCCGCAGGTGCACGTGCTCAAGCGCGAGCTCCTCTGGCTGCCGTTCTTCGGCTGGGGCCTCGCGCTCATGAGCCCGATCCCGATCGACCGCGGCCGCGGCCTCGCGGCGCTGCGCCAGATCGCGCGCCGCGGCCAGCGTCGCCTCGAGCAGGGCTTCTGGGTGGTGGTGTTTCCCGAAGGCACGCGCGTGAAGCCCGGTCACCGGCGCCGCTACCAGCTGGGCGGCGCCTGGCTTGCGGCCGCCGCCGATGCACCGGTCGTGCCGGTGGCGCACAATGCGGGACGGTTCTGGCCGCGCAACTCGTTCCTCAAGTACCCGGGCGAGGTGACCGTGCGCATCGGGCCGGCGATCGACAGCACGGGGCGCGCCCCGGAGGACATCAACGCACTGGCAGAAATGTGGATCGAGACGCAGCAACGGACCCTGGACAGCTGACGCCGAAGCATCAGCTCACGTTGTTCGACGACCCGCCGCACGCCGAGGACGCGCCGCTGCGCCGCGCGCTGATCGGCGGCCGCGCCGTCGAGTACCGCTTCCGCCGCCGCCGCCGGCGCACGATCGGGCTGCGCATCAGCGAGCACGGCCTCACGGTGGCCGCGCCCTTGCGCGCGCCCTGGCGCGAGATCGAAGGCTTCCTGCGCGCCAAGGCGGCCTGGATCCTGGAGAAGCTGGACGAGCGCGCCGCGCTCGGCCCGCCCGTGACCATCTTCGGGGAGTCGGGCGAAATGCTGCCGCTGCACGGCCGCCCGGTGGCCCTCGCCGTGGCCCGCGGCGGCCGCGGCGTGGCGCTCGAGGGCGAGCAGCTGCGCATCAGCCTGCCCGCGCCCGAGAAGCGAGGATCGGTGCGCGCGCTGCTGCTCGGCTGGCTGAAGGCGCGTGCGCTGGAGGGGCTCGCGCCGCGCGTCGCGCACTACGCGGCGCGCGTGAGCCTGCCGCCGCCGCCGTTCTCGCTGTCCAGCGCGCGCACGCAGTGGGGCGCGTGCACCGCGCGCGGGCGCATCCGCCTGGCCTGGCGGCTGGTGCACCTGGACGCGGCGCTCGTCGACTACGTCGTCGCCCACGAGGTCGCGCACCTCGTGGAGCTGAACCATTCGGCGCGTTTCTGGGCTCTCGTCGAATGGCTGTATCCTCACTGGCGCGAGGCGCGCGAGCGCATCGAGCGCGACGCCGCCACGCTGCCCAGGATCTGAGGACCCGAGAGGAACAAGCGCCATGAGAATGCTGCACACCATGCTGCGGGTCGGCGACCTGCAGCGCTCCGTCAAGTTCTACACCGAGGTGCTCGGCATGAAGCTGCTGCGCACGACCGACCGGCCGGAGCAGAAGTACTCGCTCGCCTTCGTCGGCTACGACACCGAGGACAAGGCGGCGGTGATCGAGCTCACCTACAACTACGGCGTGGACAAGTACGACCTCGGCTCCGCGTTCGGCCACATCGCGCTGGAGATGCCCGACGTCGCCAGGGCCTGCGCGGAGGTGAAGGCGAAGGGCGGCACGGTCGCGCGCGAGGCCGGCCCCGTGAAGGGCGGCACGACGGTGATCGCCTTCGTGCAGGACCCGGACGGCTACAAGATCGAGTTCATCGAGCGCGCGCGCCGCTGAGGCGCCGCGCGATGCGCACGTAGTCCGCGGGCGCGAGGTTCTCGGGCCGCAGCCCCGGCTCGATGCCCAGCGCCGCGTAGTCGCCCGGCGCGAGCGGCAGGGCGTTGCGCAGCGTCTTGCGGCGCGCGCTGAACGCCTCGCGCACGATCTTCTCGAGCAGCCCGGCGTCGCCATCGGGCGCCTGCGCCAGCGGCACGAGCCGCACCAGCGCGGAATCGACCTTGGGCGGCGGGCGGAACGCGCCGGGCCCGACCTCGAACAGCTTCGCCATCGCGAAGCGCACCTGCAGCATCACCGAGAGGCGGCCGTACGCCGGCGTGGAAGGCCTGGCGACCATGCGGTCGACCACTTCCTTCTGCAGCAGGAAATGCAGGTCGCGCACGCGGTCCGCGAAGCGCGCCAGATGGAACAGCAGCGGCGTCGAGATGTTGTAGGGCAGGTTGCCGACGATGCGAACGCCGGCAGGAAGCGTGGAGAAATCGTAGCCGAGCGCATCCGCGCCGATGACGGAGAGCCTTTCAGAAGAATATTCCCTCGACAGTCGCGCGGCAAGATCCCGATCGATTTCGATTGCGGTCAGGCGCTCGAGGCGCGCGAGCAGCGCCCGCGTGAGCGCGCCCTCACCCGGGCCGATCTCGACCACGACGTCGCCGCGCGCCGGCGCGACCGCGTCGACGATGCGCCGCAGGACGCGCGGATCGTGGAGAAAGTGCTGGCCGAACCTCTTGCGCGGCCGCACCGGACCGGCCCTAGCGATCCTCCAGCCGCGTCTCGACGTAGGTGCGGTCGCGCAGCTGGCGCAGCCAGTCCTGGTAGGCGTCGTCGGACTTGCGCTCCTTGATCGTCAGGCGCGCCTGCATGCGCCGGCGCTCCGGCGTGAGGCCCGCGGCGCGCCGCTCGAGCACCTGGATCAGGTGCCAGCCGAACGGCGTCTTCACGGGCTGGCTGACCTCGCCGATCTTGAGCGCGTTCATCGCGCGCTCGAACTCGGGCACGGTGTCGCCCGGCAGCAGCCAGTCCAGGTCGCCGCCGCGCGAAGCGCTGCCGTCGGCGGAGTTCACGCGCGCGAGCTCGCCGAAATCCGCGCCGCCGGTGACGATGCGCTCGCGCAGGTCGCGCAGGCGGCGCTGCGCGTCTGCCTCCGACACGACTTCGCTGGTGCGGATCAGGATGTGCCGCGCATGCGTCTGCTGGACCGGCGCGCCCTCCTCGCTGCCTCGCCGGTCCAAGAGCTTGAGCACGTGCAGCCCGCCGGGGCTGCGCAGCACGCCGCTCACCTCGCCCGCCTTCATGCCGCGCACCGTGCCCGCGAACAGCTCGGGCAGCCGGTCCTCGGAGCGCCAGCCCATCGCGCCGCCCTGCAGCGCGTCCGGGGCGTCGGAATAGCTCGCCGCGACCTTCGCGAAATCGACGCCCGCGAGCGCGTCGGCGCGCGCCTGCTCGGCCTTCTTGCGCGCCGCGTCGATCTGCTCGGGACTCGCCTGGTCCGGCAGGCGGATCAGCACGTGCGCGATGTTGTATTCGCTGCGCGTGCCGGCGCCGGCCTTCGCGTCGGCGAGGAACTGGTCGATCTCGGCGTCGGTGACCTCGATGCGGTCGTCGACCTCGCGCTCGCGCAGCCGCTGCATCACGATCTGCTGGCGCACTTCCTCGCGGAAGCGCTCGAAGGCGACGCCGTCCTTCTCCAGCGACTGGCGGAACTCGGGCAGCGACAGGCGGTTCTGCTCGGCGATGCGGTCGATGGTCCGGTCGAGCTGAGCCTCCTCGACGCGGATGCCGCTGTCGCGCGCGAGCTGCAGCTGCGCCTTGTCGGTGATCAGGCGCTCGAGGATCTGGCGCTCGAGCAGCGCGCGATCCGGCAGCGGCGTGCCCTGGCGCCGCAGCTGCCGCTCGGCGTAGTCGCGCCGGTCCGCGAGCTCCGACATCGTCACCACCTCCTTGCCCACGACCGCGACGATGCGGTCGACGAGCTGGACGCGCGGCGCCGGGCGCGGCGCCCCCGCCTCGGGCGCCCGGCCCGGCGTCTCGCCCGGCCGCGGCACGTGGCCCTGCAGCTGCGCGAGCGCGCCGCCCGCGAGCGACAGCGCCAGCAATCCGGCCAGGATTCGCATCGCCGCGCCTAGAAGACCTGCTGGAACGGCAGCGCCGGACGCAGGCTGGACGGAATCAGGCGGCTTTCCGTGGGGTTGGTCACGGCGTAGCCAGGCACGTTGCGCCGGAGCAGCGTGACGATATCGTCCGAGCCCAGGCTGCCCAGGCCGTTGAGCTCGAGCTGCAGGAAGAAGCCGCTCGAGACCGTCGAGGTCGCCGCCTGCAGGCGCTGGAACACGCCGCGAAATACCCAGCAGCCCGCGTTGTATTCGATTCCGGCGATGGTCTGGAGCGGAAGCGAATCGATGAACGAGTAGTTGAACCGGCCGATCGCGTACCAGCCGGTGGCGATCGGCCATTGGCCGGACACGTCCATCTGGTGAATGCTGGAAACGCGGTTGTAACCGTAGCCGGCGCTGATGACTTTGGCAATTTCCGGGGCATAGCGTGCCGACACGCTGTAGCGTTCGAAGCGCGTGTCCTGCGGGTTGTATTGGACCGTCGCGTCGAAGCTAAAGTTCTGCGTGGGATGGCCGCCGACGGAGGCCAGCAGGTCCGACTGCCCGCGCGTGCGCAGCGCCGAGGCGGGCGTGAGGCCCACGCGCTCGTCTGCGAAGTAGTAGCGCTGACCGATCGTGCCGCGCAGCAGCTCCAGGCCCGAGGACGTGATCAGGCGCGAGGTCGCCGCGATCGTGATTTGGTTCGCGTCGCCGAACCGGTCGCCGCCCACGAAGCGATTCTCCGAGAAAATCTGCGCGAAGTTGAAGTCCGCGAGGCCCGTGTCGAAGATCGGCACCTGGTTCTGGTCGCGAAACGGCGCGTAGACGTAGTAGAAGCGCGGCTCCAGGGTCTGCGTCAGCGCCTGGCCCAGCCAGCGCGTGTCCCGGTCGAACATCAGCCCGCCATCCAGGCTCGCCCAGGGCACGGTGACGTTCTGGTTCTCCGGCGTGCCGGTCGCGAAGTGCGTGAGCCCGTAATTGGCGAAATGCGCGCCGATCTTGGGCGTCAGGAAGTAGCCGGGAGCCAGCAGCGGCGCCGAGATCACGGGGTTGACCTGCACGCGCGTGCCCTGCACGAGCGTCGGGTGGTCGAAG
>DATIYN010000037.1:0-18027 GCA_035517595.1 Burkholderiales bacterium | reverse complement strand
CGTGGACGCCGCGAGCGCGCGCCTGATCGGCTCGCTGGGCGCCGACCTCGCCGCGCCCACCGCGACGCTCGTCGAGCAACTGGATCGCGACTCGGAGGAAACCGACGCGGCGCTGCAGGGGCTGCGCTCGGCCCCGGCGCGCACGGCTGGAATTCGAGCAGGCGAAGCAGCTCGTGCCGCGCTGATCAGCTCTGCGCGATGCGTGCCGGGCCGTCGAGCGGCGTGACCAGCGCAAGGCCCGGGCGCTCGATGACGAAATCATCGCCCGCGCCGAGCACCACGTCTCGCGGATCGCGGTCCTGGGTGATCCAGACGTGCCCTTGCAGCACGGTGATGCGCCGGCCGACCGCGTCCTGCAGGCGCAGCGCCTGGCCGTGCGCGAGGTCGATGCCGCCGGCGAGTTGGCTAAGATCCATGGAGGGCTCCTTGACACATGATCATGGCGCATCTATGTTGCCGGCTGCCGCTAAGGAGGACAAACGGCTGTTCGGCATGATATGTATGCCATACAAGCATGAATAGCCCACGTTGGCAGGTCCCCCCCTTGGAGCTGCTGCTCGCCTTCGAGGCCTCGGCCCGTCACCTGTCGTTCACCAAGGCGGCCGCCGAGCTCTCGCTGACCCAGTCGGCCGTGAGCCGGCAGATCCAGGCGCTCGAGGAGAGCCTCGGCGCACGGCTTTTCGAGCGGCGCACGCGCGCGCTGCTGCTCACCGAGGCTGGCCAGCGCTTCCGCCAGGTCGCGCAGCAGGCGCTCGGCGAGCTCGACGCGGCGACGCGCAAGCTGCGCGGCGCCGCGGCCGCGCGCACCGTCACGGTGAGCACCACGCCCGGGTTCGCCTCGCTGTGGCTGATCCCGCGCCTGAACGCCTACCTGCAGGCGCATCCCGGGGTGGACGTGCGCATCTCTGCCTCCTACGACATGATCAACCTCGAGCGCGAAGGCGTGGATCTCGCGATCCGCTACGCCTCCGCCGACGAGATGAAGGGGCAGAAGCCGCTGTTCGCCGAGTCGGTGCTGCCCGTGTGCAGCCCGGGGCTCGCGGCCGACCCCGCGCGCCCCCTGCGCGAGCCGGCCGACCTGCGCGCGCACGTCCTGCTGCACTCGGACGACGCGCAGTATTCGTGGATGGAGTGGAACCTCTGGCTGCACGCGCACGGGCTGCGCGAGCTCAAGACCGCGGGCGTGCTGCAGTTCAACCAGTACGACCAGCTCGTGCAGGCCGCGGTCAACGGCCAGGGCGTCGCGCTCGGCCGGCTGCCGCTGCTGCGCGGCCTGCTGAAGGAGCGCAAGCTGGTTGCGCCGTTCCCGCGCTCGATCGTCTCCTCACGCGGCTACTTCGTCGTGCGCTCGGCGCTCGCCGCGGGCAAGCGCGAAGTGAAGGATTTCGACGCTTGGCTTCAGGAGGAGACAAAGAAGGACTCGCCGAAGGGCGCCGCGCTGCCCGCCTAGGCGCGAGCCGCGCTGCAGCCCGCGATGCGCCCGAACACCGCGCCGTTGGTGAGTCCCGTGCCGCCGGGGTAGTTGAAGAAGAAGATGCCGCCCACGAGCTCGCCCGCGGCATAGAGGCCCGGGATCGGCGCGCCGTCCGAGGACAGCACCTGCGCGTCCGCGTTGATCTTCAGGCCGCCGAAGCTGAAGGTGATGCCGCAGGTGACCGCGTAGGCCTCGAACGGAGGCGTGTCGATCGTATTGGCCCAATTGCTCTTGTTTATTCTCAGGTTCTTCGTAGACCTTCCGTCCTTCACGTTGGGATTGAACGGCATGTCGGTCTGAACGGCTGCGTTGTACTCACGAATCTCCGCCAGCGCCGCCGCCTGGTTCGTGTCCTCGAGCTTCGAGACCAGCTCCTCCAGCGTATTGCCGACGCGCCTGGTGACCTGCTTGATCTTGTACTCGTCGCGCAGCTGCGCCTTCACCTTGGCGTCGAAGATCTGCCAGGCGAACTGGCCGGGCTGCGAGAGGATCACGCGGCCGTACTTGGCGTAGGTGTAGTTGCGGAAGTCCGCGCCCTCGTCGACGAAGCGCTTGCCGTCGGCGTTGATGTAGATGCCCCAGGGATAGGAGTGCTTCTGGAACTGGTCGCCGACCGCGAGGTCGCCGAATTCGGGCGCGTTGCGCTCCCAGGCGACCGCGTGGCAGCCCGACCAGTTGCCGGTCGGCGCCGCGCCCGCGGCGAGCGCCATGCGGATGCCGTCGCCGGTATTGAACTTCGTGCCGCGCACCTTGGCGAGCTCCCAGCCGGGGCCCAGGTAGCGCGTGCGCCACTCCGGGTCGGCCTGGAAGCCTCCGGCGGCGAGGACGATCGCGCGCGCCTTCAGTTCCAGGGTTCTTCCATCGCGTCGAAGCCTGATTCCCCGGACGCCCGAATCGTCGCAGATCAGATCCAGGGCGCGGGCGTTGAACCACACTTCGATGCCGTTCTTCTTCGCGATCGCGGTGAGCGACTCGACGAGGCCCGGGCCGCCGCCCACGGCTTCCACCGTGAGCCCGCCCCAGAACTTGAACCGGCCGCCGATGTTGAACGCCTGCCGGCCCCAGGCGGCGGTGAAGCGCACGCCCTTTTTCCGCATCCATTCGACCGTGGCGAGGCTCTGCTTGACCAGAATCTCGGTGAGGTCGGGGTCGCAGCGGTACTCGGTGAGGCGCCCCATGTCGTCGAGGAACTGGTCCTCGGTGTAGGTGCCGAAGTCGCTGCGCGCGATCTCCTCGGGCGTGAGGTCCGGGATCGCGCGCTTGAGGTCCTCGACTCCCGAGTACGCCACGCGCATGAGGCCCGCGGTGTAGCGCGAATTGCCGCCCGAATCCTCCTCGGGCGCGCGCTCCAGCACGAGGATCTTCTTCGCCGATTCGGCCGCCGACAGCGCCGCGCACAGCGCGGCGTTGCCGGCGCCGACCACGATCACTTCGTAGGCAGAATCCACTGTCGCTCTCCGCCTCAGAACTGCGCGGTGTACTGCGCGGGATCGATCCGCGCGCCGATCACGAGCGGCCGGTCCTTGGGGCGCGGGCCGGCGAGCAGCTTCTCGAGCGCCGCGGCGCCGTCGACCATCGCGCCCTCGCAGCCCATCGCCGGCGCGAGCTTTGCGAAATCGGTCTCGTCGATCAGCGTTCCCCAGCTCGGGTATTTGCGGTTCGACTGCTTGATCTCGATGCGGTTGAGGCTGTTGTCGCAGAACACCACCACCAGCGGATCGAGGCCGAGGCTCGCCGCCAGGCGCAGCTCCCCCTGCACCATCGCCAGGCCGCCGTCGCCGGTGAAGCAGACCACGGGCCGCTCCGGGTGCAGCAGCTTGGCGACGATCGCCGCGGGCAGCGAATAGCCCATCGACGAGAGGCCGTTCGACATCAGCACCGAGCGCGGCGCATGGCTCGTCCAGCCCTGGCCCACGAGCAGCTTGTGCGAGCCGACGTCGCTCGTCGCAATCGCCTCGCGCGGCAGCGCCGCGCGCACGGCGTCCACCACGTCGGTGGGATTGAGGCGGCCGGCGACGCGGCCGGCGTAGTAGGCCGCGCGCAGCGCCTCGCGATGGGCGCGCACGTCCGCTGCGCGCCACTTCGGCTCGCCGCGCCAGCCGGAAACGATTCCCGCAAGGATTGCGCCGATGTCGCCGACCAGCTCCAGGCTCGCCGGGTAGACCTGGTCCGTGTTCGGCGTCGCGTCGATGTGCACCGTCGGCACGTCGAGCTGCCAGGGCTTGATGAGCTCGACCGCGTCGAAGCCGACCGCGAGCAGCAGGTCGCAGCCCTTGAGGAAGCTCCACATGAGTTCGTTGCAGGCCATGTCGAGCGTGCCCGCGTACCACTCGCCGTCCTCCGCGAGCACGCCTTTGGCCATCGGCGATACGACCACGGGGATCCCGGCCGAGGCGGCCAGCTCCGCGAGAGCCGCGTGCGCGTTCGCGCGCTGCGCCGCGATGCCGGCGAGGATCACCGGGCGGCGGGATTTCTTCAGCAGCTTCTGCAGGTCCGCACGTCCCGGTGAATCCACATGGACCTTGAATTCGCCCGGGGCGACCGCCATCGGCGGCAGCTCGATCGCGGCGTCCGTCGCGTCCATGCCGACGACGTCCGCGTGCGTCGTGATGTGCACCGGCCCCGGGCGCTCGGCCATCGCGGTGCGCAGCGCCCTGCGCATCACGGGGCCCACGGTGTCCGGCGCGACGTGCGTCGCCCACTTGCTCACGGGCGAGAACACCAGGTTGTGATTGAGCACCTGGTGCGTGAAGGTCTGCTCGCGCTTGCGCTCGATCTGACCCGAGAGCGCGATCATCGGCACGCGGTCGAGGTAGGCGTTCGCGACCGCGTTCACCAGGTTGGACGAGCCCGGCCCGAGCGTGGACATGCACACGCCCGGCCGCCCGGTCAGGAAGCCGCAGGCTTCGGCCATCAGGCCCGCGGTGCCCTCGCGCCGGCCGAGCACGAACTGCAGGCCGGCGCGCCGCGCCGCCTCCATGAACTCGACGTTCGGATCGCCGGGATAGCCGAAGACGTGCCCGACGCCGGCCGCCTTCAGGTACTGCACCATGACTTCGGAAACGTTCACGCGGCGATACTCTACGCAAGCGTCGCAGCGGCATCAAATAGAATCGCGGAGGATGAGTGAACGAATCGCGTTCATCGGCTTCGGCGAGGCCGGGCAGACGCTCGGCCGCGGGCTGATCGAGCAGGGCGCGCGCCTGACGGCGTACGACATCCTTTTCGACGACCCCGCCAACGAGGGAAAGCTGAGACGGATTGCGGAATCGCTGGGCGTTTCGATTTCCGACGGCCATGTGCACGCGGTTCGGGAAGCGGAACTTGTCTTCCTTGCGGTGACCGCGAGCTCGAGCCTGGAGGCGGCGCGCGCCTGCCTGCCGGGACTGCGCGACGGCCAGCTCTTCCTCGACATCAATTCGGTGTCGCCGCAGCGCAAGATCCAGGCCGCCGCGATCGTCGCGCCCACCGGCGCAGCCTATGTCGACGTGGCGGTGATGGCGCCCGTGGCACCCTATGGCCACAAGGTGCCGTGCCTCATCGGCGGTCCCGGCGCGCAGGCGCTCGCGCCGCGCGTGCGCGCGCTCGGCATGCAGATGGAGGTCGTCGCGGCCGAGGTCGGCCAGGCCTCCGCGATCAAGATGTTCCGCTCGATCCTGATCAAGGGGCTGGAGGCGCTGATGCTCGAGTCGATGCTGGCCTCGAGCGAGTACGGCGTCGAGAGCCGCGTGCTCGCGTCGCTCCGGGAGACTTTTCCGTCGATCGACTGGGAGAAGCTCTCGGGCTACCTCATCGAGCGCGTCGTGAGCCACGGCAGGCGCCGCGCCGCGGAGATGCGCGAGGTCGCCGACACGGTGCGCGAGATCGGCCTCGATCCGATCATGGCCTCAGCCACCGCGGCGCGCCAGCAGTGGCTCGCCGACCTTGAGGTGAAGGAAGCGCTCGCCGCGAAGACCGAGGATCGCGCCGAGCTCGTGCGCGCGATCCGGCGCGCGATCGGCAAGCCGTCGCGCGCCTAGACGTTCAGTCGGCCTTGATGCCGGCCGTCTTGACGACCTTGCTCCAGCGCGCCTGCTCCTTGCTGATGAAGGCGGCGTATTCCTCCGGCGTCGAGCCGACGGCCTCGGCGTCGTCGGCCGAGAAGCGCTCGCGGACGCTCGGCGCGTGGGCGGCCTTGGCCGCCTCGGCGGCCAGGCGGTCGATGATCGCCCTCGGCGTCTTCGCCGGCGCGTTGAGGCCGTACCACTGCGAGGTCTCGAAGCCGGGATAGCCCTGCTCGGCGACGGTGCCCACGTCGGGCAGCGAGTGCAGGCGCTTGGAGGTGCCCACCGCGATCACGCGCAGCTTGCCGCTCTTCACGTGCGGCATCAGCGGCGGCGTGCCGGCCGAGGCCGCCTGCGTGCGGCCCGCGACGAGGTCGATGATGTTCGGCCCCGTGCCCTTGTAGGGGACGTGCTGGATGTCGATGCCGGTCGTCTGCTTGAGGTACTCCATCGCGAGATGGCCCGCGGAGCCGTTGCCGGCGCTGCCGTAGTAAAGCTTGCCGGGCTCCTTCTTGGCGAGCGCGACGAACTCCCGGAGGTTCTTCGCGGGCACGGATTCGTGCACGACGAAGATGGCGGGCACGATCGCGAGCAGCGATACCGCGGCGAAGTCGCGGTTCACGTCGTACGGCAGCTTGTCGTACATGAAGGGGTTCACGGCGAACGAGCCGACGTGGCCGATGATCAGCGTGTAGCCGTCCGGATCGGACTTCGCGACCTCGACCATCGCCACGTTGCCGCCCCCGCCCGGCTTGTTGTCGACCACGATCGGCTGGCCGAGGCCCTTCTCCATCTCCGCCGCGATGCTGCGCGCGACGATCGAGGAGCTGCCGCCCGGCGCGAAGGGCACGACCAGGCGCATCGGCTTGACCGGATAGCCCTGGGCATTTCCGGGACCGGCGAACAGGGCCAGCAACAGAAGACAGCAGAGCTTCTTCAAAACTGATACCTCCTCAGTCCGCCGTCCACGGGGATGACCGCACCGGTAATGTAGCGCGCGCGCGGCGAGGCGAGGAAGCACACGAGGTTCGCGACATCCTCCGGCTGGCCGTACTCTCCCACCGGGATCTCGTGCTCCGACTGCCATTGCCGGTACTCCGGCGTGTAGTTGCGCAGGATCTGCTCGCTCAGGATGCGCCCGGGCGGGATGCAGTTCACGGTGATGCCGTGCTTGCCGACCTCGCGCGACAGGCCCTTCGACCAGGAGTGCATCGCCGCCTTGGCGCAGAAGGCGCCGTTGATGCCCTCGGGCTCGCTCTTGCCCGTCAGGTTGACGACGCGTCCCCACTTCTTCGCGATCATCGGATCGAGCAGCCGGTGCGTGAGCTGGCGCTGGCGCGTGAAGTTCAGCGTCATCGCCTCGTCCCACTGCGCCTCGCTCGCGTTCAGATCGAACTTGCGCGAGCCGCCGGCGTTGTTGACGAGAATGTCCACCGATCCCAGGCCCGCCAGCGCGGCGTCCGCGATGGCCTTCGGCGCCTCCTGCTTCAGGAAATCGCACTCGATGACGACGAGCTTCGCGCCGATCTCCTGCTCGAGCGTCTCGAGCAGCTTGCGACGGCGCGCGACCACCGCGAGCCGGACGCCCTCGGCGGCGAGCGACTTGGCGATCTGCCGGCCGATGCCGGCGCTGGCGCCGGTCACGAGCGCCGTTTTCCCAGAAATCTCCAGGTTCATCGTGATCTAGGATGAGAAGACAAACAGAACTTAGAGATGCAAAGCGAGACCAGCCACTGCGGTCCGCCTACTTCTGGCCGAGCACGGGCGGCCGCCAGGCGAGCGGCAGCGGGCCGGGGGCGCGCAGCACGCGGATCATGCGCATCGCGGCCTCGCGCCCGTTGTAGTACTTGGGCATCAGCACCGTCTCGGAAAAGCCGAGCGCGCGGTAGAAGCGCCGCGCGGCCTCGTTGTCGGCGCGCAGCTCCAGGTGAACGCTCGCCATGCCGGCGGTCACCGCCGATTCCATGAGCCAGTCGACCAGCCGCCGGCCGACGCCGCGCCGGCGCAGTGCCGGCTGCACCGCGAGCAGCACGAGGTGCGCGCGCTCGTCGCCGAAGTCCATGATCGCGAAGCCCGACAGCGAGGGCCGCTCGCGCGCGACGTAAGTCCGGCGCTCGGCCGCGACGAGCACCGCGGTCTCGCGCCGGCGCATCGCGCGCTGGATGCTCGCCGGATCGTAGCGCCAGCCCAGGCCCGACTCGACGAAGTCGCGCGACATCTCGGCGATCGCCTGCGCATCGCTAGCCTCGGCGAGCCGGATCGTGGCCGCGGTCTGCTCTTTCTTCACGCGGACGATTGTGCCATGATTCATCGTCGGCGCAACGGCGCGCATGTGGCCGGATCCGCCGCTCGCGGCGAGCCTGCGCACTTCCGGCCGGCTTAGGCGTAACCTTCTCCCATGCGCGACTACTCCGGCCAGGTCGCCCTCGTCCTGCAGGGCGGCGGCGCGCTCGGCGCATACCAGGTCGGCGTCTACGAGGCGCTTCACGAATCCGGTGTCGAGCCCGACTGGGTGATCGGCACCTCGATCGGCGCAATCAACGGCGCGATCATTGCGGGCAACCTGCCCGAGCGGCGCCTCGGGCGGCTCGAGGAATTCTGGCGCATGGTGCGCAGCGACGACGCGGCGCGCTTCTGGGGCGTCTGGCCAGCGGTCGCCGACGCAGTGACGCGCGCTTCGATCATCGCGCGGGGCGTCGACGGCTTCTTCGCGCCGAATGCGGAGGCCGCCTGGGGCGTGCACACGCCGCTCGGCGTGGAGCGCGCGGCGTTCTACACGACCTCGCCGCTGCAGGAGACCCTCACCCGACTGGTGGACTTCGACTGCCTCAATGCGGGCAGGACGCGACTCACGCTCGGTGCTGTGAACGTGCGCACGAGCGCGATGTGCTACTTCGACAGCCACGGCATGAGGCTCGACGCGCGCCACGTGATGGCCTCGGGCGCGCTGCCGCCCGCGTTCCCCGCGGTGCGCATCGACGGCGATCCCTACTGGGACGGCGGCCTCTATTCCAACACGCCCGTTGAGGTCGTACTCGACGACAACCCGCGCCGCAATGCGCTGATCTTCGCCGCCAACGTCTGGCATGCGATCGGCCCGGAGCCCGGCACGATCTGGGAGGTCATGGGCCGGCAGAAGGACATCCAGTACGCGAGCCGTGCGACGAGCCACGTCATGCGCCAGCAGCAGATCCACCGCCTGCGCCATGTCATCCGCGAGCTGAAGGCGCACATTGCCGAGGAGCGCCACGGCCATCCGGACGTCAAGCGCATGCTCGACTACGGCTGTGAATCGGTGATGCATCTCATGCTGCTGCACGCGCCGCGGCTGGAAGGCGAGGACCAGTCCAAGGACATCGATTTCTCGGCCGCGGGCATTGACGCGCGGCGCAAGGCCGGCTACGAGGACACGCGCCGCGTGCTCGAAGAACGGCCCTGGGAGCATTGTGCGGATACCATGGACGGCATCGTCATCCACGGAGCCACCCGATGATCGAACGCTACGACGCCATCGTCGTCGGCGCAGGGCAGGCGGGCCCCGCGCTCGCCGCTCGCCTGGGCGCCGAGGGCCTCGCGACTGCGCTCATCGAGCGCCAGCTGCTCGGCGGCACCTGCGTCAACAACGGCTGCATCCCGACCAAGACGCTCGTCGGCAGCGCGCGCGCGCTCCACATGGCGCGCCGCGGCGCCGAGTACGGCTTCGACGCGGGCGAAGTCAAGGTCGACATGAAGGCCGTGAAGGCGCGCAAGGACGGCGTCGTGCGGCATTCGAGCGAGGGCCTCGCCGCCTGGATCGCCGGCATGCAGAACGTGACGCTGATCTGGGGCCACGCTCGCTTCACCGCGCCGCGCACGCTGGAGGTGAGCGGCAAGTCGGGCCAGACGCGCAGCCTGCAGGCCGACCGGATCTTCCTCAACGTCGGCGGCCGCGCCGTGGTGCCCGACATCCCCGGCATCGACGACGTGCCTTACCTGACCAACAGCAGCATCATGGACGTGGACGAGCTGCCCGAGCACCTGGTGATCGTGGGCGGCAGCTACATCGGGCTGGAATTCGCGCAGATGTACCGGCGCTTCGGCGCGCAGGTGACGGTGATCGAGAAGTTCCCCAAGCTGCTGCCGCGCGAGGACGAGGACGTGGTCGCCGAGATCCGCGCCATCCTCGAGCGCGAGGGCGTCGCGATCCACACGGGCGCCGAGACGCTCCTGGTGCGCAGCGAGCGCGGGCGGGTCATCGCCGAATTCGGCGGCCAGGTCGTCGAAGGCAGCCACCTGCTGCTCGCGGTCGGGCGGATTCCCAACACGGACAATCTCGGCCTGAAGGAGGGCGGCATCGCCGCGAATGCGCGCGGCTTCGTCACGGTGGACGACCAGTGCCGCACCAGCGCCGAGGGCGTGTGGGCGCTCGGCGACGCGAACGGCAAGGGCGCGTTCACGCACACCTCCTGGAACGACTACGAGATCGTCGCCGCGAACCTGTTCGACAAGGACCCGCGCAAGATCTCGGACCGCGTCCCGTGCTACGCGCTGTTCATCGACCCGCCGCTCGGGCGCGTCGGCATGAACGAGGCCGAGGCGAAGAAGAGCGGACGCAAGCTGCTCGGCGCCAAGATGCTGATGACGCGGGTAGGGCGCGCGCGCGAGATGGGCGAGACGCAGGGCTTCATGAAAGTGCTCGTCGACGCGGAATCGAAGGAGCTGCTCGGCGCGGCGATCCTCGGCCTGAACGGCGACGAAATCGTGCACTCGCTCCTGGACGTGATGTACGCGAAAAAGCCCTACACCACGATCTCGCGCGCGGTGCACATCCACCCGACGGTGACCGAGCTCGTGCCGACGCTGCTGCAGAACCTGCGGCCGGTCAACTAGGCGCTCTTCAGCGGGCCCGCGGTGCCGAGGCCGGTGCGCGTCGCCTCGGTGTCGATGATCGAGGCGGGCGGCACGTTGGCGAGGTTCACGTCGGGCCCGAGCGCGAGCACGAGCGCCTTCTTCATGTCCTCGATGTCGCAGCTGCGAACGTCGCTGATCCAGGGGCCGGGCAGCTCGATCATCACGCGCGACATGTCGAGCGAGCGGCGCAGCAGGTCGATCGTGCTCGTGATCAGCTTGCCCTTCCTTACGAGTTCGGCCGCCTCCACGAGCACGAGCGCCGCGCCCGCCTCGAAGCAAAGCTCGGCCTGGCCCACGAGCAGGCCGGGATTGCTGAGCGTCTCCTTGGAGCCCACCTCGCCGTAGACGACGAGGCCCGCGGCGACCGCGTTGCGGATCTGGCGCCGGCGCTGCGCGTCGGTGAGCGGCACGGTGTTGTCGGAGATCTCGATCGCCTCGAAGCCGAGCGCGAGCGACTCGCGGTAGTACTTCCCCAGGGCCTTCTCGCCCTGCGTGGCGAACACGTACTCGTGGAACTGGCCGCCGAGGAAAGGCTGAATGCGGTGCTTCTTGTACAGCTTCAGCTTCTGCACCAGCTGCGCGCGCGGGTACAGGCGCGCGGTTCCGGTCTTGATCTTGGCGAGATCGATGTAGTCGCCGCCGAGCGCGACGAGGTCGCGCGCGTAGGCGAGCGGCAGGCCGTCGTCCACGACCATGGTGCGGCCGCTGGCGCGCGGCTTGCGCGTCGAGCGCGAAGCGGGCAGCGGCACGAAGCGAAACGGAGGATTGTTCATGGGACGCTAGGATAATATCAACCGCATGCGGCCGAGGAACCTGCTGGTGATCATGTCGGACGAGCACAACCCGAAGGTGCTCGGCTGCGCGGGGCACCCGGTGATCCACACGCCGAACCTGGATGCGCTCGCCGCGCGCGGCACGCGCTTCGCCTCCGCCTACACGACGAGCCCGGTCTGCATCCCGGCGCGCGCCGGCTTCGCCTGCGGCAAGTACATCCACCAGATCGGCTACTGGGACAACGCCGACGCCTACGACGGCGCGGCGCCGTCCTGGCACCACCTGCTGCGCGAGAGCGGCCGCGAGGTGGTCTCGGTCGGCAAGCTGCATTTCCATGTCTCGGGAGAGGACCACGGCTTCAGCGAAGAAATCATCCCGATGCACATCTACGAGGGCAAGGGCGACCTGCTCGGCCTGATCCGCGACGACATGCCGCGGCGGGGCAACTCGAAGAAGATGATCGCGATGGCGGGTCCCGGCGAATCCACCTACACCTTCTACGACAAGGACATCTGCTCGCGCGCGCAGGTCTGGCTGCACGAGGCCGCGGCGAGGAAGCGCGACAGGCCCTGGGTGCTGTTCGTCTCCTTCGTCGCGCCGCATTTCCCGCTCACCGCGCCTCCCGAGCACTACTACCGCTACTGGCGCCAGGCGCTGCCGAGGCCCAAGCTCTACGCGCGCGAGCAGCGGCCGCAGCACCCTTACGTCGTCGACTACAGCCGCAACTTCAACTACGACGACTATTTCGAGTCCGAGGCGGACGTGAAGAAGGCGCTCTCGGGCTACTTCGGGCTCGTTTCCTACCTCGACGAGAACATCGGCAAGGTGCTCGGCGCGCTGCGCGAGAGCGGCATGGCCGACGACACGGCGGTGATGTACACGAGCGACCATGGCGACAACCTCGGCGCGCGCGGCCTCTGGGGCAAGTCGACGATGTACGAGGAGATCGCCGGCGTGCCGTTCCTGCTCGCCGGTCCCGGCATCCCGGCCGGCAGGGTCGTGGACACGCCCGTGAGCCACGTGGACGCGTTTCCCACGCTGATGGAGCTCGCCGGCGAGAAGATGCCGGAAGGTTTTCCCGGTTTTTCTCTTGTCGAAATCGCGAACGGGGCGAAACCGAGACGCGCGGTGCTTTCCGAGTACCACGGCATGGGCTCCTCCACGGGCGCCTTTGCCGTGCGCGCAGGCAAGTGGAAGTACGTGCATTATGCGAAGTACGGGCCGCAGCTCTTCGACCTCGAGAAGGACCCCGAGGAGACGCGCGATCTCGCCGAGGACCCGGCGCACGCCAAGGTGCTCGAGCAGTGCCGCGCGGCGCTCTACGAGATCTGCGACCCGCAGGAAGTGGACCGTCGCGCGCGCCGGCGCCAGGCCGAGATCCTCGCGGCCAACGGCGGGCGCGAGGCGGTCATCCGGCGAGGCGATTTCGGATTTACCCCTGCACCCGGAACTGTGGCGGACTTCAAATGAGACGACTCCTCGGCATACTCCTTCTCCTCAGCTTCTCCGCATTCGGCCAGGACTGGCCCGCGAAGCCCGTCCATGTCGTGGTGCCGTACCCGCCGGGCGGCGGGCACGACTTCGCTTCGCGCGTGGTGGCGCAGAAGCTCTCCGACATGCTCAAGCAGTCCTTCATCGTCGAGAACCGCACGGGCGCCTCGGGCACCATCGGCGCGGAATACACGGCGAAGAGCGCGCCCGACGGCTACACGTTCGTGGTGGCCTCGCCCGCCGAGACCGTCGTCGGCCCCTTCGCCGGGCTGAAGATGAACTACGACTGGGAAAAGGATCTCGCTCCGGTGACCGTGATCGGCGAGACGCCGCTCGCGATCGCCGTGCATCCTTCGGTGCCTGCGAAGACCATCCAGGAGCTGCTCGCCTACGCCAAGGCCAATCCCGGCAAGCTTTCCTACGGCACGCCGGGCTCGGGCAGCACCATGCACTTCGCCGGCGAATCGCTGAAGGCGCTCGGCGGCATCTTCATCGTGCACATTCCCTACCGCGGTGCGGGCCCCGCGGTGGCCGACCTGCTCGGCGGTCAGGTGCCGATGGGCATCGCGGGCCTGCCTCCGGTGGTCGCGCCGCACAAGACCGGCAAGATCCGCATCCTCGCGGTGACGAGCGAGAAGCGCTCGGGCGCGCTGCCCGACGTGCCCGCGATGGCAGAGCTGCCGGGCTTCGCCGGCTACAACTTCACGAACTGGACGGGCGTGTTCATGGCGGCGGGCACGCCGCCGGCCGTGATCGCGAAGCTCGCCGCCGAGATCGCCAAGGCGGTGCACGACCCGGTCGTGAAGGAGAAGCTCATCGCCGCGGGCGTGGATCCGCTCGGCCTGCCGACGCCGGAATTCGTGAAATTCCTCGCGCGCGAGAAGGAGACCTACGGCCGGATCGCCAAGCTGCGCAACATCAGGGCCGACGACTGACGTGAGGAGGCGGCCCAACTTCCTCGTCATCCTCATCGACGACCTGCGCTACGACGAGTTCGGCGCGGGCGGGCACCCGTACCTGAAGACGCCGCACATCGACCGGCTCGCGCACGAGGGCGCGCTGTTCGAGCGCGCTTTCCACACCACGTCGATCTGCTCCCCCAACCGCGCCTCGATCGTGACCGGCCAGTACGCGAGCCGCCACGGCATCATCGACAACGTGGCGCGCGGCGCAATGAGCCACCGGCTGCCGAACTACCACCTCGAGCTGCAGAAGCTCGGCTATCGCACCGCGCACATCGGCAAGTGGCACATGGGCAACGACGGCATGCCGCGCCCGGGCTACGACCATTGGGTGAGCTACGACGGGCACGGGCGGATCGTGGATCCGCGCCTGAACCACGACGGCAAGTACGTGCAGCACGCGGGCTACATCACCGACATCATGAACGGCCTCGCGCTCGAGTTCCTCGATAAGCAGTCGGCCGACCGGCCCTGGTCGCTGTTCTTCGCGCACAAAGCCGTGCACCCGGATGCCGAGCAGGCCGCCGACGGCACGGTGTCGTTCGGCAAGTCCGGCGGCTACATCCCGGCCGAGCGCCACAGAAACCTGTACCGGGATGCGGTGTTCCCGAAGAAGCCGAACATGCTCTCCTACGAGGAGGTCGTGAAGCAGAAGCCGGCCTGGAAGGAGACCTTCCTGCTGCGCGCGCAGCCGCAGTCGCGCCAGCTGCTCGAGGCAATCCACGCCGGCACGCAGGAGGAGATCCGGCTGCGCGCGCGCATGATGGCTTCCGTAGACGAGGGTGTCGGCCAGATCCTCGCGCTGCTCGAAAAGAAGGGCATGCTCGAGGACACCTGCATCGTCTTCCTCGGCGACAACGGCTATTTCTTCGGCGAGCACGGGCTCGGGCCAGAGCGGCGTTTTGCCTACGAAGAAGGCATCCGCTCGCCTTTCCTGGTCCGATATCCGCCGCTAATCAAGCCGAATTCCCGCGATTCCCATCTGCTCATTTGCCAGGACATCGCTCCTACGCTCATCGAGCTCGCGGGCGGCAAGCCGGGCCCGCAGATCCAGGGGCGCTCGATCCTGCCCATCCTGAAGAACCCGAAGGCGAAGTGGCGCAAGGCGGTGCTCGCGGAGTACTGGGCCGAGCAGGCCTACCCGTGGCTCATCGGCATGACCTACAAGGCGATTCGCACGGAGCGCTACAAGCTGATCCACTGGGTGAACCGCGGCCGCGCGGGCGAGCTCGACGAGCTCTACGACCTGGACAAGGATCCCTACGAATTGAAGAACCTGATCTCCAGCCGCGCGCACGCCGCAATCCGCGGCAAGCTCGGCCGCGAGCTGAAGGTGCTGGTCGCCGAGGCGGTCGGACTGTAGCCGTCCGCAGACACCCTAGTCCGGGCCGGGCAATTGGACTAGGATGTACCGCCCGAGTACTGCACGGGAGGGCCGCCATGCAAGTCAAGGAAATCCTGAGGGTCAAGGGAAACCGGCTGCTGAGCATCGAGCCCGGCGGGCGTGCGGTGGACGCGGTGCGGACCATGGCCGAGCAGAACCTGGGCTCGCTGGTGGTGCTCGAGCAGGGCCGCATGGCCGGCATGCTCACGTTCCACGAGCTGCTCGGCGCGCTCGCCAAGCGCGGCGGCGCGCTCGGCGACATCAAGGTGAGCGAGATCATGGTCAAGGATCCGGTCACGGCGACGCCCGAAATGGAGGTCAACGACCTGCGCCGCACGATGCTCGACACCAGCGCGCGCTACCTGCCCGTGATGCAGGACGGCAGGCTGCTCGGCGTGATCTCGTTCCGCGACGTGGCCAAGGCGGTTCTCGAGGAGCAGGATTTCGAGAACAAGATGCTCAAGGGCTACATCAAGAACTGGCCAGCCTGAAGCGAAGGCACCTGCTCCTCGGCGGCGCCGCGCTCGCCGGCGCCGGCGCGGCCGTGGCCTGGAAATTCTGGCCCGAGCAGGGGCTCTGGAATCCCTGCCGCGCCGGGCTGCTGCTCAGCATGCAACGCAGCGAGCTCGTGCGCAGCGCGTTCGCCGACCTCGATCTCTCGCAGGTCTGGGACTCGCACGCGCACCTTCTCGGCGTCGGCGACTCGCCGAGCGGCATCTACCTCAATCCGCGCATGAACAGCGCGATGCACCCCGCGGAATATGTGCGGCGCATCGCTTTCCTCAACGCCGGCTGCGCCTACGATCTCCCGGGGCGCAGCATCGACGCCGCCTATGTGCGCCGCCTGCTCAACGTGCTGGACGGCATGCGCCGCGGCTGCAAGATGCTCCTGTTCGCGTTCGAGCGCGTCTACGGGGACGACGGCAAGCCGGACATGGCGCGCACCATGCTCCAGGTGCCCGACGGTTACGCGCGGGAACTCGCGCGCGGATATCCCCGCTATTTCGAGTGGGCCTGCTCGATCCATCCCTACCGGCGCGACTGCGCGGAGGCGCTCGAGCAGGCGAAGGCCGACGGCGCGCGCGCGGTGAAATGGCTGCCCGCGGCAATGGGCATCGATCCGGCCTCGCCGCTCTGCGACCGCTTCTACGAGGCGGCGGCGCGCCTGAAGATGCCGATCATCACGCACGCGGGCCTGGAGCGCGCCGTGACCGGCGCCGACCAGCAGGAATACGGCAACCCGCTGCGCCTGCGGCGTGCGTTGGACGCGGGCGTGCGCGTCGTGATCGCGCACTGCGCCTCGATGGGCGAGGATCGCGACACCGATCAGGGCGAGCATGGTCCCTTCGCCAGTTCATTTGAATTGTTCTCAAGATTGTTCGAGGAGAAGCGCTACGAGAAGAATCTCTTCGGCGACATCTCGGCGATGCCGCAGATCAACCGCGCCGCGCCCGCGCTCGCGCGCGTGCTCGAGCGCGAGGACTGGCACCCGCGCCTGCTGAACGGCTCGGACTACCCGCTGCCGGGCCTGATGCCGATCTTCTCGGTGCAGTACCTCGTGCAGCTCGGGCTGGTGCAGGAATCGGCGCTCGGGCTGCTCAAGACGATCCGCGAGTACAACCCGCTGCTGTTCGATTTCGTGCTCAAGCGCCACCTGCGCTCGAACGGCAAGTCGTTCGCGCGCAGCGTGTTCGAGACGCGCCGGTTCTTCGAGGCCGCGTAGCGGCCCCCTCGCGGCTGCGTGCTACTCTCTGCGCATGTCCGGCAACAGCTTCGGCACGCTCTTCTGCGTGACCTCGTTCGGCGAGTCGCACGGGCCCGCCTATGGGGGCGTGGTGGACGGCTGTCCTCCCGGCATGGCATTGAAGAACGAAGACATTCAGGCTGAACTGGATCGCAGGAAGCCCGGCTCTTCGCGCCACGTCACGCAGCGGCGCGAGACCGACGCGATCGAAATCCTCTCGGGCGTGTACGAGGGCAGGACCACCGGCACCGCGATCGGCTTCCTGATCCGCAACGAAGACCAGCGCTCGAAGGACTACGGCGCGATCGCGGAGAAGTTCCGACCCGGCCACGCCGACTTCACCTACTTCCAGAAGTACGGCATCCGCGACGCGCGCGGCGGCGGCCGCGCCTCGGCGCGCGAGACCGTGATCCGCGTCGCCGCGGGCGCGATCGCGAAGAAGTGGCTGCGCGAGCGCTACGGCGTGGCGGTCAGGGGGTACCTGGCGCAACTGGGTCCGATCGCGATTCCTTTCAGGTCGTGGAACGCCGTCGGCACGAATCCGTTTTTCTGTCCGGATGATTCGAAAACGGAACAACTGGAGAAATTCATGGACGAGCTGCGGGAATCGGGCGATTCCTGCGGCGCGCGCGTGAACGTGGTCGCGCAGAAAGTCCCTGCCGGCTGGGGCGAGCCGGTGTACGGCCGCCTGGATGCCGACATCGCGGCGGCGATGATGTCGATCAACGCGGTGAAGGGCGTGGAGATCGGCGCCGGCTTCGCGGCGGTCGGGCAGAAGGGCAGCGAGCACGGCGACGAGATGACGCCGCAGGGCTTCGCAGGCAACAACAACGGCGGCGTGCTCGGCGGCATCTCGACCGGGCAGGACGTCACCGTGTCGATCGCGCTCAAGCCGACCTCGAGCATCCGGCTGCCCCGACGCACCATCACGACAAAGGGCGAGCCGACCACGGTGCAGACGACGGGCCGCCACGATCCCTGCGTGGGCATCCGGGCGACGCCGATCGCCGAGGCCATGCTCGCCTGCGTGCTCATGGACCACGCGCTGCGCCACCGGGCCCAGTGCGGGGACGTGGTGCCGCCGCTGAAGCTCGGCTAGGCCCTGCTAGGAAAACGGGGAATTTTCCATTACAGTAGGGATCCAAAAACCTCCGGCGAGAGGTAGAAAAATGAGCAACAAAGGGCAGCTCCTACAAGACCCGTTCCTGAACACCCTCCGCAAGGAGCACGTCCCGGTCTCGATCTACCTGGTGAACGGCATCAAG
>DATIYN010000036.1:0-2789 GCA_035517595.1 Burkholderiales bacterium | reverse complement strand
CAATACGGGAGCTCGACGCAGCCGCTCACTCCGCGTCCTCGCCGGAAGCCGACGGAGGCCTTTCCCTGCGCGTCGAGACATGGCGCGCCGAACTGGCGTACTTCCAGGGACGGTACCACGCAGCGAACGAGATCATCGATCGCGTGCTCGAACCTCTGGAGAAGAACGGCGACTGGGCGTACGCCGCCTTCGCGCTGCGCGTGCGCATCGCGATCCTCCTGGCGCGTGCCGATTACCAAGGCATTGCCGCGTTGGCCGATCGCGCGCTGCGCGATGCGGAGACGAGCGGCGACGACTATGTCATCGTGCAGATCCTCAATGTCCTCGGCGCCTTTCATTTCGACTGCGCCACCTCCAAGCTCCGGGAGCCGCACGCGCGCGGTCATCTGTCGTCGCTCGATCCGCGCGATACCGGACCCATGGAAGCCGAAGCGCAGGAGGCGCTGCATTTCTTCCAGCGCGCCCGCGAGGTCGCCGACCGCGCTCGGTACGAGTTCGCCGCCTGGTACGTCGCCGGCAATATCGAGCGGCTCGAGATCATCCTGGGCCACGCCGACCGCGCGGTGCGCGCGATCCGCAAGCGCCTCAAGATATTGCAGGCGAGAGGCGCGAAATACGACGAGATCGTGACTCGCTCGAACCTCGCCTGGGGCTTGCGCGTCCTCGGGCGATACGATCAAGCGCTCCAGGAGCTGGAAGCCGCCCTCAGCCTCGCGCGCGAGACGCGGACGTCCAACGTCCTGCTCGAATTTCTCGAGTACGACCGCTCGATCGTCCTTGGCGCGCTCGGCGACGCGGGCGGCGCCCAGGCAAGCTACCGCCGTTACCTTCGATTGGTCAGTGGCCGGAATCGACACGCCGAGGCTTCGTCCACCGGCGATGCCGCGCCGCCCGTGCGCAAGCGCCCGCTCGAGCCCTTCTTTCTGAAGTCCGCGGACCGTTTCATCCAGGAGCACATCGGCGAGACCCTTCTCGTAGGACGTCTGGCGGAGCACTGCGGCGTGAGCCAGAGGACCCTGGAAAAAGCCTTTGCCGATCTGCGCGGCATCACTCCGGTGGCGCACATGCGCAATCTCCGGCTGGACCACGCGCGCCGCGCGCTCGACGAAGGCGGCACGAGCGTCGCCGACGCGGCGACCCGCTTCGGCTTTCGCAGCTCGACCACCTTCGCGCTCGAGTACCGCAAGCGCTTTGGCAGCTCGCCCAGCCACAGGAAGCGCGTCACGGCAAGCTAGGTCCGCTCTCCCAGCCTCGCCCAGTTGTCGACCAGGGCCATCGCCCGCGTGGCATCCGCAACGCCGCAGGGGACGAAGCCGGTCTCCTTGTCGCGGACGCCGTTGAGCTCCGGATGCTTGGCCGCGAGCTTGATCGCGGTCGCCTGCCAGCGATCGTCGAAGCTTCCGTAGGAGCGATGGACGACGCCCAGGTCGCTGGCCACCACGAGACGCAGGCCCGCTCGCGCGGCGCGCAGCGTGAAATCGACGTCGTAGCCGTGGAAGCCGTCGCAGGTCTCGGCGTCCCACCCCACCGCCAGCGCGGTGCCGCGGCGCGCGGCGAGGAACACGCCGTCCATGACCACGATGCCGCGGGCGATGGGTGCGCGCAGGCTGTACACCGTGACGCGATAGCCTTCGCCGTCGGGATAGATCACCGATCCGTGCAGATGGGGCCAGCCCGCGAACGGCCACGCCGGCCCGGTCGCGCGCGTCGCGCCGGCGACGCCGAGCACGTCGCATTCGGCGAGACGGCGCGCTAGGCGGTGACCGAAGTCGGGCGCGAGGATCTCGACGTCGTCGTGCGTGAACACCAGCAGCTCGCCGCGCGCAGCCGCGGCGCCGCGCGTGTAGCCCTCGGCGATCGACTGCGCGTCCGGAATGCGGACGATCTCGTGCGGCCAGTCGGCGAGCGCCCGGTCGTAGCTCGCGGACATCGCCGCGAAGCGCCGGTCGTCGACGCTGCAGGTGACGACGCTGATCGCGCGCCGATCGGCCACGGCAACGGGCGTCACGCGCGCCGGGCCCGGGGGCTCGTCGGCCACGAGCTCGAGCAGCGCGCGCAGCGCGGGCGCGAGCAGAGGATCGGTTTCGCAGGCCGCCAGGCACAGCCTCCGCGCCTCAGCGCGCCGATCGCAGGCGCGCGCCGCGGCGGTGAGTCCGCTCCAGACGCCCTTGGTGTGCGGCGCGGCGCGCGCCCTCGCCGCGAAACGCTCGAAAGCCTCGGCGCAATCGCCGCCGGCGAGTGCCAGTCGAGCATGCTGGATCTCGTAGCGCGCGTCGTGCGGATCGGCCGCGCGCGCGCGGTCGTTCCAGGTCCGCGCCGAATCGAGCCGGCCCGCCTCCATCTCCAGCAGCGCGAGGAGTCCTGCCGCACGCGCATCGCCCGAAGCACTCCAGAAATCCGCGGCGACGCGATAGGCGTCGGCCGCGCGGCCTTCGCGATACGCGGCGAGCGCCACCGCCAGCGGAGCGTTGCGATCCCGTTCCATACTCGCGTCATGATACATTGGGCCATTGGTGAGTCCGCTCGACTGCTTGTCCGCCGCTTCTCCCATTCTTCCGCCGCAGGTCCACGTCTTCGTTCGCGACTGGCTCTCGTCGAACAACGTCCTGCTCAAGAGCCCCGCCGGTCACGTGCTGATCGATTCGGGCTACGCTCGGCACGCCTCGCTCACGCTCGCGCTCCTGAGCAGCGCGCGCGGCCTCGGCGAGCAGCCGCTCGCGCTGCTGGTCAACACGCATTGCCACAGCGATCACATGGGAGGCAACGCCGCGGTCAAGGCACGCTATGGC
>DATIYN010000035.1:0-5487 GCA_035517595.1 Burkholderiales bacterium | reverse complement strand
CCCTGCTCGCCGCGCTTGCGGGCGCGCTCGAGGTGCCGGGCGGAACGCTCGGCACCACAGTGCGCCTGAACAAGCCGCTTTCGGAGCGGCACGCGAGCGTGAAGCCCGGCGCGGACGGCTTCATGGCCTACCCGCTCAACCCGACCGACAAGGAGCACTGGAAGCCCGAGCCGAACATCCGCAACGCCTACCGGACGCTGGTGCCGCTCGCGGCCAACGGGCCGTGGAGCCAGGCGCTCGGCCCCACGCACTTTTCCTGGATGTTCCTCGGCGAGACGCCCCCGGGTCTGCCGCGCGTCACCTACCCGGAGCTCTGGTTCGTCTATCGGACCAACCCCGCGATCTCGTTCTGGGACACGGCCCGGGTCGCCGAGCGCATGGCGCAGTTCCCGTTCGTGGTCGCGCTCGCCTACACGCGCGACGAGACCAACCACTTCGCCGACATCCTGCTGCCCGACCAGATGGACCTGGAGAGCCTGCAGCTCATCTACGTCGGCGGCTCGAAGTACATCGAGCAGTTCTGGAAGCACGAGGGCTACGCGCTGCGCCAGCCCGTGGTGCAGCCGCAGACCGAGGCGAGGGACTTCACCGACATCGCGACCGAGCTCGCCGCGCGCACCGGGCTGCTCGAGCGCTACAACGCTTCCATCAACCGCGGCTCGGCAGGAATCGCACTCAAGGGAGCTGGTTGGGATTTTTCTCTTGAACTGGATAGGAAATACTCAAGAGACGAAATATGGAATGCCGCGTGCCGGGCAGCAAGCGCCGAGCTCACCGACGGCAAGGAGACGCACGGCCTCGACTGGTGGAAAACCCACGGCCTGCGCGTGAAGCCCTTCCCGCAGTCCGACTGGTACCTCTTCCCGACGCTCGTTGCGCAGGGCCTGCGCTTCGAGATGCCCTACCAGGAGCAGCTGCTGCGCGTAGGCCGGCAGCTCGGGCGGCGGCTGCACGAGCACGGCATGCAGTGGTGGGACAAACAGCTCGCCGAATACCAGGCGCTACCCGCGTGGAAGGAATTCCCGAAGCTCTGGGAGGACGAGCTCGTGCGCGCCGGCGGCAAGACGGGGGACTTCCCGTTCTGGCTGCTTACCTCGCGCAGCATGCAGTACGCCTGGGGCGGCAACGTCGGCATGCAGATGATCCGCGAGGTGGCCTCGAACGTCGCGGGCCACGGCGGCGTCATCATCAACGCCAGCAAGGCGGCCGAGCTCGGCATCGCCGAGGGCGACAGCGTGGAGATCGCCACGCCGCGGCGCCAGGTGCGCGCGAAGGCCGTGCTGCGCCAGGGCATCCGCCCGGACACGCTGCTGCTCATCGCGCAGTTCGACCATTGGGTCACGCCGTTCGCGAAGGACTTCGGCGTGCCCAGCCTCAACCGCCTGGTGCCGATGTCGATGGATCTCACGGATGCGACGGGCTCCGGCGCGGATGTGGTCAGAGTCTCATTGAAGAAATCTTGAACACGCCGTTGCAGGCAAGAGCAAACCCCCATGACTAGATGGGCAATGGTCGCGGACTTGAGGCGCTGCGTGGGCTGCCAGACCTGCACGGCGGCCTGCAAGCACGCCAACGCGACGCCGCCCGGCGTGCAGTGGCGGCGCGTGCTCGACATGGAGGTCGGCGAGTTCCCGGCCGTCAAGCGCGTGTTCGTGCCGGTCGGCTGCATGCACTGCGAGGATCCGCCCTGCATGCACGTCTGCCCGTCCACGGCGACGCGCAAGCGCGCCGACGGCATCGTCACCATCGACTACGACCTGTGCATCGGCTGCGCCTACTGCGCGGTCGCCTGCCCCTACCAGGCCCGCTACAAGGTGGACGCTGCGGAATTCGCCTACGGCGAGGCGATGCCGAACGAAGAAGCGCGCCACAGCGAGAAGCGCATCGGCGTCGCGACCAAGTGCACGTTCTGCTCGGAGCGCATCGATGCGGGCCTCGCCAAGGGCCTCAAGCCCGGCGTGGACCCGGAGGCAACGCCCGCCTGCGTGAACAGCTGCATCGCGCAGGCGCTGCATTTCGGCGACGCCGACGATCCGAAGAGCAACATCTCCGGGCTGCTCGCGGAGAACCAGTTCTTCCGCATGCACGAGGAGCTCGGCACCGGGCCCGGCTTCTACTACCTCTGGGACCGCAAGTGAGCCGCCCCGTGACGACGTTCGGCGCACGGCCGTGGATCCAGCAGCACTGGGATGCGCGCGCCGCGGGCAACTTCATGCTCGGCGGCAGCGGCGCCGGGCTGCTCGTTGCCGCCCCGCTGGCCGGCGGCTCGCCGCTCCTGCAAGCGCTGGGCCTCGCGATGATCGCTGCCGGCCTCGCCGCCGTCTGGCTGGAGATCGGCCGCAAGCTGCGCGCGGCGCACGTGTTCTTCAACCCGCGGACCTCCTGGATGAGCCGCGAATCGCTCGCGGCGCTCGTCGTGTTCGGATTGGGCATCACGTCCCTCGGCGTTCGAGGCACGATCCTCGACGTTCCGCTGGCTCTCGCTGGCCTCCTCTTCCTCTTCTGCCAGGCGCGGATCCTCTTCGCCTCCAAGGGCATCCCGGCGTGGCGCGCGCCGCAGGTCGTGCCGCTCGTGATGCTCACCGGCCTCGTCGAAGGCGCGGGGATCGCGCTGCTGTTCGGCGATGCGGCGGCGCTGGTCGGTCTGTTCGGGCTCGCGCTGCTGGCGCGCGCGCTCGCCTGGTCGCGCTACCGGATGGCGCTGCGGCAGCCGGCGGCCGCCGCCGCGCTCGAATCCTCCGGCAAGTTGCTGATGCAGCTCGGCACCCTGCTGCCGGTCGCCCTCCTGCTGCTCTCCTCGCTCGCGCCCGAGTCCGCCTGGATCGCCGGCCTCGCCGCGGCAATCACCGGCTGGCGGCTCAAGTTCGCGCTGGTGACGCGCGCCGCCTATAACCAGGGATTCTCACTTCCGCACCTTCCCATCCGATGAGCCCCCAAGCCCAGAACCGCAATGCCCCCGGAAACGGCGCGAGCGCGCGCCTGCTCGGCAAATCCAAGCACTTCTACTTCGACCGCGAGGCCGAGACGCTGCCGCGCGAGAAGCTCGAGCGCCTGCAGCTGCAGAGGCTGCGCGCGACCGTGCGCAACGCCTACGACAACGTGCCGCTGCACCGCCGGCGCATGATCGCCGCCGGCTTCGACCCGCAGGACCTGCGGCGGCTGGAAGACCTGCGCTCGCTGCCCTTCACGCTGAAGAGCGACCTGCGCGACACCTACCCGTTCGGCATGTTCGCGCGGCCGCGCGAGCACCTCGTGCGCCTGCACGCCTCCTCCGGCACCACGGGCAAGCCGACGGTGGTCGGCTACACCGCGCAGGACCTGCAGACCTGGGCCGAGCTCATGGCGCGCTCCATGGCCTGCGCGGGCGCCCGCCCCGGCGACGTGGTGCACAACGCCTACGGCTACGGCCTGTTCACCGGCGGCCTGGGCGCGCACTACGGCGCCGAGCGCCTGGGCGCCACGGTGGTGCCCGTCTCGGGCGGCGCGACCGAGCGCCAGGTCGTGCTGCTGCGCGACTTCGGCGCGCGCGTGCTCTGCGCCACGCCTTCGTACGCGCTCAACATCGCCGAGGTCGCCGAGAGCGAGGGCGTCGACCTGCGCGACAGCGCGCTGGAGGTCGGCCTGTTCGGCGCCGAGCCCTGGAGCGAGGCGATGCGCCGCGAGATCGAGGGCCGCCTCGGCCTGAAGGCGATGGACATCTACGGCCTGTCCGAGATCATGGGCCCCGGCGTCGCGGTCGAGTGCGAGATGCAGGACGGCCTGCACGGCTGGGAGGACCACTTCCTGTTCGAGGTCCTCGACGCCGAGCGCGGCACCGCGGTCGCCGACGGCGAGCCCGGCGAGCTCGTGATCACCACGCTCACCAAGGATGCGCTGCCGATGCTGCGCTACCGCACGCGCGACATCACGCGCGCCACGCGCGAGCCCTGCGCCTGCGGCCGCAGCCACCTGCGCCTGCACCGCGTCACCGGGCGCAACGACGACATGCTCATCATCCGCGGCGTCAACGTCTACCCCTCGCAGATCGAAGCGGTGCTCGTAGGCCTGCCCGGCCTCGCGCCGCACTACCAGCTCGTCGTAGAGCGCAAGGGCAGCATGGACGAACTGACGGTGGAGGTCGAGGCCTTCTCGGCCGACGAAGCCGAGTACCCGGCGCTCGCCAAAAGCGTGCAGCACCAGGTCAAGTCGATGGTCGGCGTCACCGCCGCGGTCAAGATCCGCAAGCCCGGCGAAGTGCCGCGCTCGCAGGGCAAGGCCGTGCGCGTGCGCGACCTGCGGCCGAAAGGACCTTAGTAGTACAGAAAAGTCCGGTCAGCCGAACGCGTTCGGATAAACCATGCCGAACGTCAGGACGCAAATCAGCACCTGCAGCACGAACACGACCTTTTCCTTCGGCGTCATGTCCTTGAACAGTTTGCGAGGCTTGGTTTTCGGCTCTTTGGAACCTGACGTTGACTTGCTGTCTGCCATGGGCGGTATCCCCTCTTTTCCAGCCTGAACCAACGCTCCACGCCGCGGCCGAATACTTGCAACCGTCCTGCGTGTTTCGGTCCCTTCCTGATTGAGCCGAGGCAGCGTTGACAGCGGCGAATGGTGAGAATTCCAGCTGTTACATCTTCAGGAAGCTGACGGCGACCTTACACATCGCGGAAATCTCCGCTTCAGGTATACCTGGTCAAATCATGCATTGCGCAGTCAACGCAAATGTCTGACCCCTACGTGACTCCTTCCAAGAGCCTGAAATGGATCCGGCTCGGCGCCCATCTGGGTTTCGGATTGGCGGTGGTCGCGCTATTGCTGCTCGCGGTGTCGCCGCTCGGCTGGCGAGCCGGGTTGTGGCACTACCGGATCGCGTTCTTCTGGTTGATGCCCTGCTCGGCTTATTTCGCAATAGCCGCCATCGTGGCGAGCGTTATTGCGCTGGGAGTCGGCAGAACTACCCTCGGTACGCGCGCGCTCTGGATGGCCGGAATCGCGATCGTCGTGAGCGCGGCGCTCGTCTACGTGCCCTGGCAGTACCGGCACACGCTGGGCTCGGTGCCGCGCATTCACGACATCACGACCGACACGGACAATCCGCCCGTCTTCGTAGCGGCGCTTCCCGCGCGCGCGGCCGAGAAGGCGAACTCCACGACCTACGAGGGGCCCGAGGTCGCCAGGCAGCAGAAGGCGGCCTTTCCGGATATCGTGCCGCTCAGCGTCGCGCTGCCGCAGGGTGACGCGTTCAACCGCGCGCTCGAAGCGGCCAAGGCGATGCCGGGGTGGAAGGTCGTCGCTTCGGATCCCGCGTCGGGCCGCATCGAGGCCAATGACACGAGCCGCTGGTTTCGCTTCGTCGATGACGTCGTCATCCGGGTGGCCCCCGAAGGCACGGGGAGCCGCATCGACGTGCGCTCCGAGAGCCGGCAGGGACGCAGCGACTTCGGCGTCAATGCCAGGCGCGTACGGGCCTATCTGGAAGAGCTGAAGGCCAGGGCCGGCTGACGC
>DATIYN010000034.1:0-5129 GCA_035517595.1 Burkholderiales bacterium | reverse complement strand
CGTCTCGACCGAGCGCGGGCTCGACGCCGCGGCGTTCGCGCTCGTCGCCTACGGCGGCGCCGGACCGCTCCACGCGTCCGCGGTCGCGCGCGAGATCGGCATGAGTCGCGTCATCATCCCGCGCGCGCCCGGGCACTTCTGCGCCTTCGGCATGCTGTTCGCCGACCTGCGCTACGACCTGGTGCGCACGTGGTTCACGCGTCTCGCCGACGTTTCCTTCGATGCCATCGAGCGTGTCTACTCGCAGCTCATCGAGGAAGGGAGGAAGGCGCTGGCCGCGAGCGGCATCGCACCCGGGCGCGTCATGATCTCGCGCGCGGCCGACATGCGCTACGTCGGCCAGGAGCATCCGGTGACGGTGCAACTGCCGCCCGAGGTCTTCCGGCGCCGCCGCCGCGAGGCGCTCAAGGCCCGCTTCGACGACGAGCACCTGCAGCGCTACGGGACCAACGCTCCGGATGAGTCCGCCGAGATCGTGAGCCTGCGCGCGACGCTGACCGGCGTGCAGAAGAAGCCTCCTCTCGAGCGCATCCCCCGGGGCGGCCGCGGCCCGCTCGCTTCGGCACGGCGGGGCATGCGCCACGCCTACTTCTCCGAGGCCGGCAAGGCCGTCGCCACGCCCGAATACGCCCGCGACGAACTGCGCTCCGGCAACCGCATCGACGGTCCCGCGCTCGTCGAGGAGCACGCCTCGACGACCGTCGTCCTGCCGGGAGACCGGATGCGCGTGGACGATTACGGGAACCTCGACATAGAAGTCGGCCGGAGAAGGGCATGAAGCGCGCGAAGGCCGACGCAGTCCTCACCGAGATCGTGAGGAACGGCGTCATCGCGGTGACCGAGGAGATGAAGACCAATCTCATGCGCACCGCGTACAACATGATCGTGTACGAGGCGCTCGACTTCACCGTGGGCCTGTACACGGCCGACGGCGAAACGGTGTCGATAGGCCTCGGGTTGCCCTCCTTCATCCGCGGCATGGCCGAGACGGTGAAGGCGAAGCTCAGGCATTTCGGAAAAGACGGACTCGAGCCCGGCGACATCCTCGTCACCAACGACGCCTATACCACCGGCAGCCATCTCTACCATTTCACCTTCAGCCTGCCGATCTTTCACGAGGGCGTGCTCTCCGGGTTCGCCTGCTGCATGGCGCACTGGACCGACGTGGGCGGCGTGCTCGGGGGCGTGACCACCGACATCTACTCGGAGGGCATCCAGGTCCCGATCGTCAAGTACCAGAAGGCCGGCGTCGTCAACCAGGACCTGGTCGACATCATCCGCATGAACGTGCGCATCCCCGAGCGCGCCATGGGCGACCTGCGCGCCCAGATCACTGCCCTGAAGACGGGCGAGCGCCGCTTCCTCGAGCTCCTCGACCGCTACGGACGCGAGAACGTGCTCGCCGCGATCGCCAACATCATGGACCAGTCGGAGAAGGCCGCGCGCGAGCGCACGCGCACGATCCCCGACGGGACCTACGACGCCGAGTCCTTCATGGACGACGACGGCGTCGAGCTCGGCAAGCGCGTGCCGATCCGGGTGCGGGTGGTGAAGAAGGGCGACGAGATGACGATCGACCTCTCGCAGGTCGCCCCGCAGGTGCGCGGCTTCTTCAATTCGGGCGCGACCACCGGCTATTCCTGCGCCCAGGTCGCGTACAAGTGCCTCACCTCGCCGACCGACTACCCGATCAACGAGGGAAGCTTCCGATCGCTGAAGGTCATCCTTGCGCCCGGCACCGTGGTGAGCGCGGTGAAGCCCGCGGCGATGCGCTGGTGGATGACCTTCCCAATGACCGTGGTCGACACGGTGTTCAAGGCGATGGAGAAGGCGATTCCGGACCGCACCATCGCGGCCCACCATGCCGATCTCCTCGTCTGCCTCATCAACGGCGTCTCGCCCAGGGACGGGCGCCTGTTCCTCGCCGGAATCGGCCCCTCGGGCGGCGGCTTCGGCGCCAAGCTCACCGAGGACGGCGTGAGCGCGACCGTGTGCCTGAACGACGGCGACACCCACAACCATCCGATCGAGCAGATGGAGGCAAAATATCCGATGCTGTTCGAGCGCCACGCGCTGCGCGAGGACTCCGGCGGCGCGGGGCGCCACCGCGGAGGCCTCGGGACCGAGCAGGTGGTGCAGGCGCGCGCGCCGATCAACATCAACATCCAGGTCGACCGCGTGCACTGCCCGCCGTGGGGGCTCGCCGGAGGCCACTCCGGCGCCGGCAACCAGGTGGCCCTGCGGATCGCAGGCAAGGAGATCGCCGACCTGCCGAACGCCAAGGTGCTGATGAAGCGACTCGAGCGCGGCGACGCCATCACCATCCGCGCGGGCGGCGGCGGCGGCTTCGGCCCGCCCGAGGAACGCGATCCGCAGGCCGTGGCGCACGACGTGCGCCAGGGCTATGTGTCGCCCGGTGTCGCGCGCGACGTCTACGGCGTCGTCCTCGACCCGAAGACCTTTGCAGTCGACCGGCAGGCAACGGAGGCGAAGCGGACTGAAATCAAAAGGAGGGAGCCATGAGCAGTGCAAACGCAGTGACCCCGGCGCAGATCGCAGCGCGGATCGAGCGCCTGCCGTTCTCGCCCTGGCACGTCAAGGTGCGCGTCGTCATGGGCGTCGCGACGTTCTTCGACGCGTTCGACGCGCTCGCGATCGCCTATGTCCTGCCGGTGCTGATTCCGATGTGGAAGCTCGCGCCCGGGGAGATCGGCCTCCTGATCTCGATCGGCTTCGCCGGCCAGCTCGTCGGGGCGATCCTGTTCGGCTGGCTCGCCGAGCGCGTGGGCCGCGTGCGCGTTGCCGCGTGGACGATCGGCATCTTCGCGGCGTTCAGCCTGGTGTGCGCGTTCGCCTGGAGCTACCCCTCGATGCTCGCGTTCCGCTTCTTCCAGGGCCTGGGCCTGGGAGGCCAGGTGCCGATCGCGGCGGCCTATATCAACGAGATCGCGAAGGCCGAGAAGCGCGGCCGCTTCTTCCTGCTCTACGAGGTGATCTTCCCGGTCGGCCTGCTCGCGGTGGCGCTCGCCTCGACCTGGGTGGTGCCGAACCTCGGCTGGCAGTGGATGTTCGTCATCGGAGCGCTTCCGGTGCTGCTCGCCGCGGTGCTGCGGCGCCTCGTCCCCGAGTCCCCGCGCTGGCTCGCCTCGGCGGGCCGCCTCGAGGAGGCCGAGCACATCATGCAGGCGATCGAGGACGAGGTCTCCCGGCGAAGCGGCAAGCCGCTGCCGCCGCTTCCCTCGAGCCTCCGCGCGGTCGCGGCCGCCAGGGCGAGCTGGCGCGACCTCTTCTCGGGCATCTACCTGCCGCGCACCCTCGCCGTCTGGGTGATGTGGTTCTGCACCTACCTGATCGTCTACGGGGTATCGGGCTGGCTGCCGACGATCTACCGGACGGTCTTCAAGCTGCCGCTGCAGCAGGCGCTTCAGTACTCGCTCGCTGCCACCACGGCAGGCCTCGTCGGAGCGCTCGCCTGCGCCTACCTCATCGACCGCACGGGGCGCCGCGCCTGGTTTACGCTCGCCTTCTTCGCGGGCGCCGTGCCGCTCTTCGTCCTGTGGCTGCGCGGGGCCGCGAACTCGGCGGTCGACGTGATGATCTACGCGTCCTTGAGCTACGCCCTGATCAACACGCTCGCGCTCGGGCTCTATCTCTACACGCCGGAGATCTACCCGACTCGCGTGCGCGCGATCGGATCCGGGGCGGCGACCGCGTGGCTGCGCGTCGCGTCGATGATCGGACCGTTCATGATCGGCGCGATCCTGCCGCAGGGCGGGCTGGGGACCGTGTTCCTCGTATTCGCCGTCGCCGCCGCGATCGGCGGGGTGGTGGCCGTGCTGTTCACGCTGGAGACGCGCGGCCGGGTGCTGGAGGAGCTCTCTCCCTGACCGGGAAGAAGGAAAGCCCGCCGGAGGCGGGCTTTCGTCGGACTCGTCGCCGTTCAGCGGCGGGTCTGCTTGTCGTGCTTCTGCTTGTAGACGCGCCTGCTCTGCTGGTTCTCGGCGTTCTGGATGTTCTGCTGCTCGCGCTTCCCTACGCGGCCGTTCGCGCCCGCGCGCGCTTCCGAGCGGTCGACGCGCGCCTGGCCGTTCTCGAGCTTGCCCACCTCGCGGTTGGTGAGCTGGCCCGACTTCACGCCCTGCTCGATGCGCTGCTGCTGATTGATGTTGCGCTGCGCGTCCGCCTGCATCCTCTGGGCCGTCGCCGAATTCGGGTTGCCTTTCGCGGCGTTGCTCTCGAGGCGGTTGATGTTGCGGCTTTCCTGGTTCTGCGCGCGCTGGATGCGCGCCTTCTCGGCAGGGCTGAGCTTGCCGTTCTTCTCGGCGTTCGACTCCATCTTGTCGATCCGCGCCTCGCCCGCCTCAAGCTTCGAGGCCTCGCGGGTGTTGAGCGAGCCGCTCTTCAATCCCTGCTCGATGCGCTGCTGCTGGTTGGAATCGCGCTGCACTTCCGAGCCCGTTGTCTGGGCCGTCGCCGCGAGCGAAAACAGGCTGGCGACCGCGGCTGCCGTCATTGTTGCTCTTAGCTTCATGATTGCCTCCTTGTAAGGTGTCTCCCGCTCCCAATAACGCGCACCCCTTTCGAGGGTTGATCGCCGTTTGTAACCGAACGTTTCGGATTTTTGACCGCTCACCTCGGTTAGAGCATTATTTCCGGTCAAGTCCGGGAGTCGATATGGAACCCATGTCCATGCTGGTGCTCGCCACGGCCGTCTTCATCGCGACTCACTTCGTTCCGAGCACGCCGCTTCGTCCCGGGCTCGCCGCGGCGCTGGGCGAGAAGGGATACCTCGGGCTCTACAGCGTGGTCGCACTGGGCGCACTCGTATGGATGGCCTGGGCCTACGGCAGAGCCCCGTACGAGCGCGTGTGGGCAGGCGACGAGTTCAAGGTGTGGGCACTGGTGCTGATGCCGTTCGCGTTCATCTCGGTCGTAGCGGGCGGCATGACCAGGAACCCGGGCGCGGTGCGACAGGAAAACGCGCTCGCGACGATGGGCGAGCCGCGCGGGATCCTGCGTCTCACGCGCCACCCGATTCAGTGGGGTATCGCGCTCTGGGCGCTGCTGCACGTCATCGCCCGCGGAGACGAGGCCTCGCTCATCTTCTTCGGCGGGTTCGCGCTGCTCTC
>DATIYN010000033.1:0-25683 GCA_035517595.1 Burkholderiales bacterium | reverse complement strand
GATGGGCATCGGCTGGACGCTGCGCGGCAAGACGCTCGGCATCTACGGCTACGGCCGGATCGGCGCCGTGGTCGCGGGCTACGGCAAGGCCTTCGGCATGAACGTGCTCGTCTGGGCGCGCGAGGCGACGCGCGCGAAGGCTCGCGCCGACGGCTACGCGGTCGCCGCGAGCAAGGAGGCGTTCTTCGAGCAATGCGACGTGATCTCGTTGCACATGCGCCTCGTCGACGCGACGCGCGGCATCGTCAAGGAATCGGACCTGAGGCGAATGAAGCCGACTGCGCTGCTCGTCAACACCAGCCGCGCGCCGCTCATCGAGCCCGGCGCGCTCGTGCGCGCTCTGCAGGCGGGGCGGCCTGGCCTGGCCGCGGTGGACGTCTACGAGAAGGAGCCGCTCACCGACGTCGACGATCCGCTGCTCAGGATGCCGAACGTGGTCTGCACGCCGCACCTCGGTTACGTGTCGCGCGACGAGTACGAGATCCAGTTCAGCGACATCTTCGACCAGATCGTCGACTACGCGGCGGGGCATCCCGCGAACGTGGTCAACCCGGCCGTGCTGCAGTCGCCCGCGTTGCGCCGCTAGCGCGTCGCCCGCTCAGACCCAAATCTGCAGCACGTAGTCGTAGGCCGCTTGCGCGTTGGTCATGTCCACGCGCTGCAGCGTGATGGCGTAGCCCTTCTTCGTCTTCTTGAGGTGGTGCGTGTACTTGCCCGCGAAATGGCGCACGTCGTCGCGCCTGAGCTCCATCATGTGGAACCGGGAAGTGACGATGACGTCCCCGTTCTTGTTCTTCTTGCTTATGCAAACATTGGAAACGACGTGGTTCGTTTCCCACAGGGGGCGCTGCGACCAGGCGTCCGGGTGCTGCACGCGCAGCATGCGCACCGTCATGAGATTCTTGTCCTCGGCGAAGATCGCCGGCTGGCCGTCCCAGGTCTCGTAGGAGGCGTCGGGCGGCATCCAGTAGATGCCGTCCGCGGCGAACAGGTCGATCCACGCCTGCCACTGCTTGCAATCGAGCATCTCCGACTGCCGGTAGAGGAACTGCTCGACCGCGTGCTGCTCCTTCATCGCGCCTCCATGTATTTCACCCAGGCCTTCATCTGGTTGCGCATCGGCGCTTCCGAGGTGCCCATCTTCGGGCCGGACTCGACCGCGCCGTCCTTCTCGACGTCGCGGCCGTGGTGGCGCGCCAGGCTCACCCAGTCGCCGCCATCCGAAGCGAGGCCCTGGTGGCACTTCCAGAAATTTTCCAGGTCGTCCGCGTTGATGAGCGTGGCGGGGGAATTCACCAGGTTGTAGTAGGCGAGCGAGCGCCGGTAGATCGCCTCGGGGGCGCCCTTCAGGCGGAAGTGCCAGATCTCGGTGAGCGTCCTGTCCACGCCGAGCGGGCGCACCGCGCGCAGCTGCTGCAGAGGCGACTGCACCGACAGGCCCGGGTAGACGAGCACGTGGTGGATGTTGACGCCGACGATCTCCTCGAAGCGTTTCCTGCCGTAGGCCTTGATCATGATCTTGTCATAGGCGAGCGTATCGGGGTCCTGCGGCCTGAGGCCCATGTAGCCGGTGAGGATGCAGTGGCCGTAGGGATAGTTGATCGTCTGGAAGTCGTCCCACTTGTCGATGGTCACGGTCGCGAACGCCGACAGCATGTGGTACGACAGCGCCGCGGCCCCGCCCTTCGCTCTTTTCGCGAGGATCTTCTCGACCTCGTGCGCGGCGCGCCCGGTGGACTGGTGCACCACCGACGGGTGCAGCGCATCGAGCTGGTTCTCGAGGAACAGCTTCCAGTTCGAATGCTGCACCACGCGGAAGCAGTTGGGGACCACTTCGACTTCCCCTTGCGGCGCGCGGTCGCACATGTCGTCGAAGGCGACGATCGCCTTGCCGAGGAATTCCTTGAGCGAGGGGCCTTTCTCGGCGAGGCTGGCGAAGACGAAGCCGCGGTAGTTCTCCACTCGCGCTGCCTTCTTCATGTCGCAATCCGGATTGCCTTTGCCGTAGCGCGTGCCGTCGTACGCCGATTTCATCGGGATGTTCTTCAGCTTGCCGTCGTGCTGAAAGGTCCAGGCATGGTACGAACAGCGGAACTGCTCGCCGGTGTTGCCCTTCCTGTCGCCGCAGATCATGTTGCCGCGGTGCGGGCATCGGTTGTACAGGACATGCACTTTCCTGTCCTTGCCCCTGACCATGATCATCGGCTGGCGGCCGATCTGCACCGTGTAGTAGTCGCCGGCCTTCGGCACCTGCGATTCGTGGCCGCAGTAGATCCACACCGTCTCGTGGATGCGCGCCATCTCGCGCTCGAAGATCTCGGCGTCGGTGTAGACCTCCTTGCGCACGCGGTCGGGCTCGACGAGCTTCGACGGTTCCGGAATGTTCTCTCGCGGCATGGGAATCTCCTGGGCGCGGAATCAGCGCCCGATTCTATGACGGGAGAAGAAGCGCCACATCTCCTCGTTCGCATCGATGACCAGCGTGCCGGGCCCGAGCAGGCCGCGCAGGGCGTCGCGCGCGCCGCCGGGCCAGACGTGGCCCGCGCCCGAGAGCTTCCACAGCGCCGTTTCCGCCTTGCAGCCGGGCCAGGCGTAGCGCGTCGCGCCGTGCCGCGCGCCTCCGGGGCTCGTCCATTGCCGGCGCTCGGCCTCGGCGGGCGGCCCGGCACAGCCGTTCGCGCGCGCCCAGTCGGCGAGGCGCGCTTCCACGGGCGGATGCATCACGCGCGAGTCGGTCATCGGGAAGGGCGGCCCGAGGCCGCCCGCGTAGGGCGCGCGCGGGTCGTCGACGCTGTGGATGTGCAGCACCGGCACCGCGCGGGCCGGCGCAAAGCGCTCGACGACCATCGAGCCCGCGACGGGCGCCACGGCGGCGATGCGATCGCCGAGCTCGGCGGCGAGCCGGTAGCTCATCATCGCGCCGTTCGACATCCCCGTCGCGTAAACGCGCGCCGGATCGTAGGGCTGGCGCGCAGCGAGATCGTCCAGCAGGGCGCGCACGAATCCGACGTCGTCCACGTGCGCCGCGGCAGCGTAGCCGCAGCAAGTGCCGGCGTTCCAGGTGAGCAGCCTGCCAGGGACGCGCCCGCTGCCATCCGGATATGCCACGAGAAAGCCCTCGCGGTCGGCGACCGCGTCGGTGCGCACGTAGTCCTTGTGGGCCTTCGCGTTGCCGCCGCCGCCGTGGAAGCTGAGCACGAGCGGCGGCGAAGCGGGGAGACTCGGCGGCACGTGCAGGATGTAGTGGCGCTCGGTGCCGCCAGACCTGACCGTCAGGTCGTGGTCGCCCGGCGCGAGCGCGGCGGCCGGCAAGGCGGTCGCCAGCAACGCAAATCCGTGGAGGAAGGCTTTAGACCGCAATCAGCCTCGCCGCCCGCTCCTTGAACTGCTTCGCCGCGAGAAACAGGCCGCCGTCGGCGCCGTCGATGAAGTGCAGGTGCCGCGCCTGGTAGTTGAACACCAGGCAGGTCATGAGCGCGCGGTCGGCGACGTGCATCCCGTAGACCAGCTCCTTTCTCGCGTAGCGCTCGGCGAGCCAGGCGTCGAGCGCCTCGCGCTGCGCGGGCTTGCCGGCGAGGATCTGGCGGTAGATGTCGTTGAACTTGCGCACGTCGGTATTCTTGTACAGCGTCTCCTTGTACCGGCTCCAGTCCGTCTGTTCGGTCTTCAGGCCGAACGTCATCAGAAACCAGCCCAGCACCACGAACCAGCGCGTGCGCAGCAGGTAGAGCCATCGACCGAATGAACTGCGGCCGAATGCGCCGCGGTCGTAGGTGCGCACGCCGACCTCGTTGCCGAGCTGGCGCGCGCTGAGCGTCGGCACCAGCGACATCAGGGGCGGGGTGAGCGGGTGGCAGGCCTCGTCGGTGCCGTAGATCTCCTGCACCTTGGCGATGACCTCCTTGTACAGCCCGGTCGCCTCCCAGGTGTCGGCGGCGAGCGCGCGCACCATCAGGCTCACCGTCTCGCCGTGGCGGCTCGGGACGTCCTGCCAGCGGCATTCCAGGCCTTCCAGGCTGCCGCGCGCGGCGACGCTGCCGCGCTTCACCTCGCACAGGGGCGCGGTCTTGGGATCCTTCATGTACCGGTCGGCGTAGGCCATGCCGCCGCCTGCGAATGCGGCCTGGATATAGTTCTCCGACACGCGCACGCGCGCGACCAGGATGTCGTGGCCCGCCTCGCGGATCTTCGCCACCGGCAGCGTGGCGACGCGCAGCTCCAGCCCGAAGGAGTCCTGCGCCATCTCCTGCGTCTTGACGAGCGCCGCCTTGGCGTCCTCGAGCAGCTCGGGCGGCACGCAGAACGCGCTGCCGTCGCCCTCGAACACGAACGGGATCTCAAGCTCGCCCGCCGCGTTCAGCATCGCGGTGACCGCCGAGGCGCCCACGGTGTTGACGTGCTTGTAGTTGCCGGCCTGCACCGCCTGGGTGGAATTGCGCACGTCGCAGGTCGCCACGTGCCAGTCGAGCGGCAGCGGCAGGAAGTTCGCGATGTCGGCCACCGCGTCGAAGCTCGTGAGCACCGGCAGCCCGGCGTAGAAATCGCGGCTGCTCACAGCGAGTCGAAGTACGCCGCCATGCGCTGCCTCTGGCTGTCGCCGGGCAGCGCGCCGAAGCCGGCGGCGACGTTGTCGGCGATGTGCTCCGGGCTTCCGGTGCCGGGAATCGCGCAGGTCACGGCCGGGTGCCCGACGATCCACTTGAGGAAGAACTGCGCCCAGCTCGCCGCGCCCACCTCGGCCGCCCAGGCCGGCAGCGGCTTGCCGCGCACGCGCCGGAACATCGCGCCCTCGGCGAACGGGCGATTGGCGATCACCGCGACGCCGTTTTGGGCGCACCAGGGCAGCAGGCGTCTTTCAGCATCGCGTTCCGCGAGCGAATAGTTGATCTGGAGGAAATCGTATTTCTGCTTCTTCAGCTGCCGCTCCACCTCGGCGTGCGCCGACGCGGTGTAATGGGTCATCCCGACGTATCGGATCTTGCTCTTTGATTTCCAATCGAGAAGCGTACGGGTGTGTACATCCACGTCCAGCAGATTGTGGACCTGCATCAGGTCCATCTGCTTCACGCGCAGCCGCTTGAAGGACGTCTCCATCTCGCGGATGCCTTCCTCGCGGCCGCGCGTCCAGACCTTGGTGGCGATGAAGAGCTGCTCGCGCAGGCCGAGCCCGGCAACCAGGTCGCCCGCGACCGACTCCGCAGACCCGTACATGGGGGAGGAGTCGATGAGCTTGCCGCCGGCCTTGCGGAAATCGGCGATCACCTCGCGCAGCGGCGCTCGCGCGGCCGCGCTCGCGCCCACGTCGAACACCTGCCAGGTGCCCAGGCCGATGGCGGGCAACTCTTCGCCGGTCGAGGGAATTTTGCGGGTCATGATTCTTAGAGCCTGCGCATGCGCGATTCCGAGGGTGACGGCGGCACCGAATCCGAGGAAGGCGCGCCGCTTCATGGCTGCATTCTAGTAAAGTCCTGAAGGGAGAATCCGTTACCCCATGCATCTGCTGCGTTCGGTGCGCCCGGGCGAAGGCAAGGCGCTGTGCTGGTCGTTCGCCTATTTCTTCTGCCTGCTCGCGGGCTATTACGTGCTGCGGCCGCTGCGCGACGAGATGGGCGTCGCGGGCGGCGTGCGCAACCTGCAATGGCTGTTCACGGCTACCTTCGTCGTCATGCTGGCCGCGGTGCCGCTGTACGGCGCGCTGGTGGCGCGCCTGCCGCGGCGGCGCCTGATTCCCTTCGTCTACCACTTCTTCGCCGCCAACATCGCGCTGTTCTGGCTGCTGCTCGCGCTCGACGTCGAGAAGGTCTACGTTGCACGCGCGTTCTTCGTCTGGGTCAGCGTGTTCAACCTGTTCGCGGTCTCGGTGTTCTGGTCCTTCATGGCCGACCTCTACAGCCCCGAGCAGGGCAAGCGCCTGTTCGCGATCATCGCGGCGGGCGGCACCGCGGGCGCGCTCGCCGGGCCCGCGCTCACGGTGGGCCTGGCGGAGCTGCTCGGCCCGACCCACCTGCTGATCGTAGCGGCGTCGTTCCTGGAATTCGCCGTGCTTTGCGTCAGGCGGATCGAAGTGACGTCCTCGGAAGCCGGAACTGCTGAAAGACGCGTTGAAGCCATCGGCGGCGGGTGGCTGCGAGGTTTCGCGCTGCTCGCGCGCTCGCCGTACCTGGCGGGCATCGCGGCCTGGGTGGGTCTGCTGTCGATCGCGGCGACCTTCCTCTATTTCCAGCAGGCCAGCATCATCGCCGCGGCCTCAGACGATCCGGCGGTGCGCACGCGCATGTTCGCGAGCATCGATCTCGCCGTCGGCCTGCTCACGCTCGCGGTGCAGTTCTTCGCGACCGGCAAGCTCATCGCGCGCTTCGGCATCGGCGCGGCGCTCGCGCTGCTGCCGGTGGTGTTCGCGGCCGGCTTCGCGGGCCTGGCGGCGGCGCCCACGCTGGTCGTGGTGGTCGCGTTCCAGGCGCTGCAGCGCACGGCCAACTTCGCGATTGCCAACCCGGCGCGCGAAATGCTGTTCACGGTGCTCGCGCGCGAGGAGAAGTACAAGGCGAAGAACGTGATCGACATCGTCGTGGTGCGCGGCGCCGACACCGCGGGCGGCTGGGTGTTCTCGGCGCTGCGCTCGCTCGGCATGGAGCTGCGCGCGACCGCGCTCGCGGCTATCGCGATCGCCGCGCTGTGCCTGGCGCTCTCGCTCGCGCTCGGCAAGGCTAGCTCGGCAGGCCGGGGATCGAGCGCAGTTCCTTCGCAGTGACCTGCCTGCCGAAGATCGGCGTGCCCGCGCGCGCGGACAGGGAATACGACACGGCGGACGCTGCGGCGGCGTGCAGGAAAGTGCGGCGATGGAAGCTCATGCCGAAATCCTGCGCCGGTATCATGCGCTATAGTAGCCGAGGCATTCTCATCCTCCGGGGAGGCAGTCATGGGCGGCTGGATCGTTCTTGCGGTCATCGTCGCGCTCGCGGTCTGGGCGGTGGCGATCTACAACGGCCTGGTGCAGCTGCGCAACCGCTTCAGGAACGCGTTCTCCCAGATCGACGTGCAGCTCAAGCGCCGCTACGACCTGATCCCGAACCTCGTCGAGGCGGCCAAGGGCTACCTCCAGCACGAGCGCGAAACGCTCGAGAAGGTCGTCGCCGCGCGCAATTCCGCGATGGGCGCGGCGCAGAAGGCGGCCGCAGCGCCCGGCGATGCGGCGGCGATGCAGGGGCTCGCGCAGGCCGAAGGCCAGCTCGGCGGCGCGCTCGGGCGCCTGATGGCAGTGTTCGAGGCCTACCCGGACCTCAAGGCGAACCAGAACATCCTGCAGGTCCAGGAGGAGCTCACGAGCACCGAGAACAAGATCGCCTTCGCGCGCCAGGCGTACAACGACTCCGTGATGGAGTACAACACCGGCCGCGAGACCTTCCCCGCGGCGATCTTCGCGGGCATGTTCGGCTTCCAGGCCGCGACGCTGCTGGAGGCCACCGAATCCGCGGAAGAAAGAAAAGCGCCCAAGGTTTCGTTCAAGTAATTGGCCTCGTTCTTCGAAAATCAGCAGCAGGCAAGGCGCAACACCAAGCTGCTGGTGCTGATGTACGTCCTCGCGGTGGTCGGCGTGATCGTCGCGGTGGACCTCGCGCTCGCGGGAATCTACGCGGCGAACGCGAACTGGCCGCCGGCGGCCCGCGAGCTGGGCCTGCTCGGGCAAATGCGGCTGGTTCCCCGCGCGGCGTACGCCTGGGGCGCGGTCGGCACGGCCGCGGTGATCTTCGCGGTGACCGGCTTCAACATCCTGAAGCTCGCGAGCGGCGGCAAGGTGGTGGCCGAGATGGCGGGCGCGCGCCGCGTCGACGCGAGCACGCGCGATCCGCTGGAGCGACGCCTCGTGAACGTCGTCGAGGAGATGGCGATCGCCGCGGGCGTGCGTGTGCCGGCGGTCTACGTGATGGACGCGGAGCGCGGCATCAACGCGTTCGCGGCGGGCTACGCTCCCTCCGACGCGGTGGTGACGGTGACGCGCGGCGCGCTCGAGGCGCTCAACCGGGACGAGCTGCAGGGCGTGGTCGCGCACGAGTTCAGCCACATCCTGAACGGCGACATGCGCCTCAACATCCGCATGATCGGCGTGCTCGCGGGCATCGTCTTCATCGGCGCGGTGGGCGATTTCCTCCTGCGCAGCCAGCGCGGCGGCGGCAACAACAAGGGCGCGGCGCCGATCTTCCTCGCCGGGCTCGCGCTGTTCGTGATCGGCTACGTGGGCCTGTTCTTCGCGCGCCTGATCAAGGCGGCGGCCTCGCGCCAGCGCGAGTTCCTCGCCGACGCCTCGAGCGTGCAATTCACGCGCAATCCGGACGGCATCGCGGGTGCGCTCGACCAGATCAGCCTCGCGCCGGCGGGCGCGCTCGTGGCCGCGCGCCGCGCCGAGGACCTGTCGCACATGCTCTTCTGCCAGGGGATCACGGTGCGGCTCTCGGGCCTGTTCGACACGCATCCCCCGATCGACGAACGCATCGCGCGCGTCGACGCGCGCTTCGACCGTGACCATTACCGCAAGTCAAGAGCTTCGGCCGCCGTGCCTGCCGAAGATCAGGAAAAGGAAGCCGGGGAGGGCGACAAGCGACGAACCGCTGCTCTCGGGGCCCTTGCGGCAGGGGCGGTCATCGGCCGGCGCGGCGCGGACATCGGCGCCGCGTGGGGGCGCTCCGCGGTCGAGAGCGCGCGGCTCGTCGGCTCGATGGACGGCGCGAAAGTCGACCATGCCGCGAGGCTGCTCGGCGCGCTGCCGGGCGAGCTGCGCGAGCTGCTGCGCGCACCGGAGGGCGCGCGCGCGGCGATGCTCGCGCTGCTGCTCGCGCCGAAGGACGACGTGCGCGAGCAGCAGCTCGCGGCGGTCGAGGCGAAGGGACTGGGCGCGCTCATCGAGGGCGCGCGCCGCGCTGAGCCGCTCACGCGCGGGCTCGGGCCGGCGTTCCATCTGCCGCTGATCGATCTCGCGCTGCCGGCGCTGAAGCTCGCGCCGCAGGCCGCGCGCGACGAGCTGCTCGCCGCGCTGGAGGCGGTGATCCACGCCGACCGGCGCATCTCGCTGCACCAATTCGTGGTGCTGGCGCTCCTGCGCAGCCAGCTCGCGCCGCGTGGCAAGCCCGGCGAGGCGGGCAGCCGCAAGCTCGCGGACCTGCAGGACGCGGCGCTGATCCTGCTGTCGCTCGTGGCGCACGCCGGCACGCGCCAGGACGCGACCGGTGCGCGCGGCGAGGGGCTCGCCGCGGCGATGCGCGCGGGCCTGAAGGAGCTCGGCCTGCCCGAGGCCGCGCCCGTGGGCGCGCTCACGCTGGAGACCGCGGCCGAGGCGCTGCAGCAGCTCAAGAAGCTCGCGCCGCTGCAGAAGGCGCTGCTGGTGAAGGGCCTGTTCGCGACGGTGACCGCCGACGGCACGATCCGCGTGGTCGAGGCGGAGCTCATGCGCCTGGTGGGCGCCGTGCTCGACTGCCCGCTGCCGCCGCTGCTCGAATCGATCGATCCGGCGACGCTCGAGGCGTGATCGCGGAGTCCCTCGAATCGGCGCTGCGCGCCGCGCTGGCGGGCGAGGTCCGGTTCGACGCCGGCGCGCGCGCGGTCTACGCCTCGGACGCATCGAACTACCGGCAGGTGCCGGTCGGCGTGGTGCTGCCGCGCAGCGACGCGGACGTCGTCGCGGCGCTCGCGGCCTGCCGCGAGCACGGCGCTCCCGTCCTCGCGCGCGGGGGCGGCACCTCGCTCTGCGGCCAGGCGGTGAACGCCGCGATCGTCATCGACGCTTCGAAATACCTCGATCGCGTGCTCGAGCTCGACGCCGCCTCGCGCACGGCGCGCGTCGAGCCCGGCGTGGTCTGCGACGCGCTGCGCGCCTCGGCAGAGCGCTACGGCCTCACCTTCGGCCCGGACCCGGCGACGCACTCGCGCTGCACGCTCGGCGGCATGATCGGCAACAATTCCTGCGGCGCGCACTCGGTGATGGCGGGCAAGACCGTCGAGAACATCGACGCGCTCGAGGTGCTGACCTACGACGGCGCGCGCTTCTGGTGCGGCCCGACCACGGAGACCGAGCTCGATGCCATCGTCCGCCGCGGCGGGCGCCAGGGCGAAATCTACGACAAGCTGCGCAGCCTGCGCGACCGCTACGCCGACCTGATCCGCGCGGGCTTCCCGAAGATCCGGCGCCGCGTCTCGGGCTACAACCTGGACCAGCTGCTGCCCGAGAACGGCTTCAACGTGGCGCGCGCGCTCGTGGGCTCGGAGGGCACCTGCGCGCTCACGCTGCAGGCGCTCGTGCGCCTCGTGCACAGCCCGCGCGAGCGCGTCCTGCTCGTGATCGGCTTCCCGGACATCGCCGCCGCGGGCGACGCGGTGCCGCAGGTGCTTGCGGCGGGCCCGATCGCCTGCGAGGGTCTGGACACCGGCATCGTCGGCGGCCTGCGCGAGCGCAATCTGAAGCTCGAGGACATCGCGCTGCTGCCCGACGGCCGGGCCTGGCTGATGGTCGAGTTCGGCGCCGGCACGAAGGAAGCGGCGATCGCGCGCGCCGACGCGCTGAAGTCCGCGCTCGGCGGAACGCTCCTCTGGGACCGGCGCCTCGTCGACCGGCTCTGGACGATTCGCGAGACCGGCGCCTCGGCCACGGCGCTCAAGCTCAAGACCCAGGGGGGGCCGGACCCCGTGGTCGGCTGGGAGGACGCGGCGGTGGATCCGCTGCGCCTGGGCGGCTACCTGCGCGAATTCCAGGCGCTCGTCGACCGCTACGGCTACCGCACCTCGCTGTACGGACATTTCGGCGACGGCTGCATCCACGCGCGCATCAATTTCGAGCTGCGCACGACCAAGGGGCTCGCCCGCTGGCGGGAGTTCCTCGTCGACGCCTCGAAGCTCGTGGTGGCCTACGGCGGCTCGCTCTCGGGCGAGCACGGCGACGGCCAGGGGCGCGCGGAGTTCCTGCCGCTCATGTACGGGCCCGAGCTCATGGCCGCGTTCCGCGAGTTCAAGCGCATCTGGGACCCGCTCGGTCGCATGAACCCCGGCAAGCTCGTCGACGCGCTCGGCGAGGTCTACCGCGTGGACGAGCACCTGCGGGCGGGGCCCGCGTACCGGCCGCTGACCTTCGCCACCCGCATGAGCTTCCTGTCCGCCGAGGGCGACGGCTTCACGCGCGCCACCGAGCGCTGCATCGGCATGGGCAAGTGCCGCGCGGCCGAGGGCGGCACGATGTGCCCGAGCTACCGCGCGACGAAGGAAGAGCGCTATTCGACGCGCGGACGCGGGCGGCTGCTCAACGAGATGCTGCGCGGCGAGGTGATCACCGACGGCTGGGCGAGCGACGAGGTGAAGCAGGCGCTCGACTGGTGCCTCGCCTGCAAGGGCTGCCGCAGCGACTGCCCGACGCACACCGACATGGCGAGCTACAAGGCGGAGTTTCTCTCGCACTACCACGAGCGCCGGCGCCGCCCGCTGCACGCGCACGCGATGGGACGCATCGGCGAGTGGGCGCCGCTCGCGCTGCGCGCGCCCAACCTGGTCAACGGCGCGATGGGATTGCCGCTGTTGTCCGGTCTTGCGAAGAAGGCTCTCGGCATCGCGCCGGAGCGTCCTTTCCCCAGGTTCGCCGCGCGCAGCTTCCGCGCGCAGCTCGACGCGATCCACCGCGCGCGGCGCGACCCCGCGCGCGCGGGCGGCACGCGGCGCGGCGATCCGGTGGTGCTGTTTCCCGACACCTTCAGCAACCATTTCCGGCCGCAGGCCGCGCTCGCGGCCGTGCGCGTGCTGGAGGCGACGGGCGCCCGCGTGGACCTGCCGAAGCTGCCCCTGTGCTGCGGGCGACCCTACTACGACGTCGGCATGCTCGAGCGCGCGAAGGCGTCGCTCGAGCGCGTGCTCGCCGCGCTCGCGCCGCAGGTCGAATCGGGCACGCCGGTGGTGGTGCTCGAGCCCGGCTGCCATTCGGTCTTCAAGGACGAGCTGTTGAAGCTCTTTCCCGACAATGCCTGCGCGGCGAAGCTCGCGAAGCAGGCGGTCACGCTCGCCGAGGCGCTGCAGGCGCGCCAATGGAAGCCCGCGCGCGTCGGCGGTCGCGCGCTGCTGCACGGCCACTGCCACCAGAAGGCGCTGGGCGGCACGAAGGCCGACGTCGCGCTGCTGGAAGCGGCCGGCATCGAGACGCAGGCGCCCGACCTCGGCTGCTGCGGCATGGCGGGCTCCTTCGGCTTTCGCGAGGAGACCTACGCCGCCTCGGTGAAGATCGCGAACCTGTCCGTGCTGCCGAGGGTGAAGAGCGCCGAGACAGGCACGCTCATCGTCGCCGACGGATTTTCCTGCCGCGAGCAGATCGAGGGGCTGGCCGGGCGCGGCACGCTGCACCTCGCCGAAGTGCTCGCGCGAGGGCTGCGATAGCGCGAGCGGCCGCTCGACGTCGCGCGCGCGCGGCTACGAGGAGCTCGCGGAATGCCTCGAGAAGTTCCGCTAGCGCGGCAGCGCGAAGGCTTCGGCGAGACGCTCGTAGGACTCGAGCCGCGTGGCGTAGCTGCCCGTGATGGTGAGCACCATGAGCTCGTCGGCCGAGAACTGCTCGGCGATCGCCAGCAGCTTCGACTTGCAGGTCGCGGCGCTGCCGTGCACGAGGCGCGCGCGCTGCTGCTGGATGTGCGCGCGCTCCGGGTCGGTCAAAGGGCGCGCCTCGGCCTGCTCCTGCGTCGGCACCACGGTGTCCAGGTTGTAGGCCATGTCCAGGCGCCGCGAGTCCACCACCTTGGCCCGGCGCTCGGCTTCGGCATCCGAATCCGCGCAGATCACGAAGCAGCACACCGACGTGCGCGGTCCGGATTCCCGCCCGGAGGCCTGGAAGCGTTCCTTGTAGGCGCGCATCACGAGATCGCCGCCCTGGGCGTTGATGAAGTGCGCGAAGGAAAAGCGCAGGCCGAGCTGCGCGGCGAGCAGGCCGCTGTAGTCCGACGAGCCCAGCAGCCAGACCTCGGGCGCGGTGGCCACTTCGGGCTGGGCCCGCACCCGCTTGAACGGGTGGTCGTCGGGAAGCGTGCCGTCCAGGTGGCCTACGAGCTCCCAGACCTGCTCCGGAAAGCGCTCGGCATCCGGGAAATGCCCGCCCCCCACGGCCTGCGCGGTGCGCCGGTCGCCGCCCGGCGCGCGGCCGATGCCCAGGTCCACCCGCCCGGGGTAAAGCGCCTCCAGCATGCGGAACACCTCCGCGGTCTTGAAGGCGCTGTAGTAGGGCAGAAGCACGCCGCCCGAGCCGATGCGGATGCGCCGGGTTTCCGCGCCCAGGCGCGCGAGCAGGATCTCCGGACAGGGGTCGCCGAGTGCGGCGATGGCGTGGTGCTCGGCGAGCCAGTAGCGGTGGTAGCCGAGTGCGTCGGCGCGCCGCGCGAGCTGGATCGTTTCCTCCAGCGCCTGCGCCGCGCTGTGGCCCGAGATTATCGGCGACTGATCGAGGATGGAGAGCTTCATGTCGCCACGGCGCGCGCGCCGTCCTTGCCGAGCCGGGTCCGCGCGAACGCCCAGTCGCGCAGCAGCGCGACCCCGCCGATGACCGCGAGCGAGAGCGCGCCCAGCACGTAGAATCCCGCGGCGATGCCGTAGCGGTCGGCGAGGAATCCCATGATCAGCGGCGTGGTCAGGTGCGATACGCCCCAGCCCACGCCGCCCAGCGCCATCGCCGATCCGAGCATGCGCGGCTCCACGAGCTCGGCCATCGTCACCTGGAAGAACACCGTGATCAGCCCCGAGCCGAGGCCGAGCGCGAACATGAAGATGCCCACCAGCGCCCAGTGCGCGACCATCGGCTGGATGCCCACGCCCGCGGCGACGCAGGCGCCGGCGAGGAGCGGCCAGGGGCTCTGCGGCCCCGTCTGCACGAAGCGCGCGAGCGCCAGCCCGGCCGCAATGCCTCCCAGCGCGCGCAGCGCGAGCAGGATGCCCGACGCCTCGGCGCCGAAGCCGAGGAACTGCAGCAGCAGCGGATAGAACGACATCGCCAGCGAGAACGGCAGCGCCGACAGGTAGGCGCACATCGCGCCGTAGAGCAGCACCGGCATGCGCAGCAGCACGCGGTAGTTGTCGAACAAGCCCTGGTCGTGCGCCTTGCGCCGCGCGCGCCGGGGCGTGCCGAGCGCGAGCCCGAGCGCGCCCACCGCGAGCCCGGCGAGCGCGCCGAAGGCGAGGTCGAAGCCGCCCAGCGCAAGCACGAAGCCGCAGCTGCCGTTGCCGAGGATCTGGCCCGCGCTGCTCACGGCGTTCAGCCGGCCGGCCTGAACGCCGCGCGCGCCGGGCAGCTCGGCGGCGATCGACCAGTTCGCGGGCCAGAAGGTCGCGCGCGCCAGCACGAGGACCATCTGCGCTGCGAACAGGGAAGCGAAGTCCCGGGCGAAGGCCATCGCGGCTGCGCCCGCCGCCATGAGCACGCAGGAGGCGAGCATGACGCGCCGGCCGCCCATGCGGTCCACGTAGGCGCCGCCCACGAGGTTGATGAGGAGCTGCAGCACGGCAGGCAGGGAAAACAGCACCCCCAGCTCGGCGCCCGACAGGCCCTTGGCGTGGCCGAAAAGGGGCACGGCGAGCCAGGTCATCCCCAGGCCGAAGTTCCAGACAAAGGAGGCGGCGAAGAAGGGGAAATACGCCATGAGGGGCGCCATTATGGGTCCCGGCGTAAGCTGGAGGCGGCCTGTTTCGACCTACCGCCATGAAGCGCCTCCTGATCGCACTGCTCGCCCTGTCCGTGGGCACCGCCCAAGCTGCGCCTTGCACCGCACATTCGGCCGCAGGAACGACCGCCCTCGTCGAGCTCTATACCTCGGAGGGCTGCGACAGCTGCCCGCCCGCGGACCGGTGGCTGTCCTCGCTCGGGTCCAAGGGCTATGCCCCGGACCGGGTGGTTCCGATCGCCCTGCACGTGGACTACTGGGACTACATCGGCTGGAAGGACCCCTACGCACGCCAGGCGTTCTCGGCGCGCCAGCGCAAGATGGCCGCGCTGGCGCGCGCCTCGTTCGTCTACACCCCCCAGGTGCTGCTGCAGGGAAGGGATTTCCGCGAGTGGTACTCCGCCGCATTCGAGCAGGAAGTGGCGAGGATCAATGCGCGGCCGGCCCGGGCGAGCATCGCGCTCGCGCTGGACAGCGGGCACAAGGACGCCCTCGAGGTGGAAGCGCGGGTGGACCTCGCTGCCGGCGTGCCGCCGGCGGACCTCGTGCTCTATCTCGGCGCCTACGAGAACAAGCTCGTGTCCGAGGTAACCGCGGGTGAGAACCGCGGCCGCACGCTGCCGCATGACTACGTCGTGCTGCAATGGACCGGTCCCTTCGCGCTGCAGGGCGCGAAGCTCGTCGAGCGCCAGCGCCTGGAGCTGCTGCCGAAGGCGGTTCCGGCCAACTCCGGGGTGGTCGCCTTCGTCCAGAGCCGGGCCACCGCCGAGGTCCTGCAGGCCCTGATGCTGCCGGCCTGCCGGGGCTAGATCCCGCGAATCTCCTCTAACAGGCCCTGCGAAGGGCCTCATTCTTGGGTATATTCCAGCCCGGCGCTGCCCGCTGGAGGGGTGGGGGCCCGGGGAGAGGCGATGCAAGCGACGCAGATCCGCCAGAAGGACGGGATTTTCTATTTCGTCGGCTACCGGGCCAAGGACCTGCTCGGGCGCGTGCGCTTCATCAGCCGTTTCTACGGCGAGGGCGAGGAGATCGCGGCCGGCCGGATCTCCCAGGACGACGACGTGGCGCAGTTCATCTCCAAGATCGAGCGCACCGACCATGCCTTCCAGCGCGCGCTGTCGCGCGCCAAGGTGCGCCAGCTCATCAACTTCTACGAGACCGCGGTCACGCAGCCGGCGATCCCCGGCACGGTGCTGCTGTACACGAGCGAGAAGCTCAATTTCCGCGCTGACGGCGACGGCGGCGGGCACCTGACCGAGCCGAACACCAAGTTCCTCATCATCGACGGCCAGCACCGGCTGGCGGCGCTGCACTTCTACATGCAGGAGCGGCCGCAGGACGCGGCCACCATCACGGTGCCCTGCGTGATCTTCGACGGCCGCAGCGAGGACTTCGCCGCCGAGATGTTCGTGATCATCAATTCGACGCCCACGCGCATCAACAAGAGCCACCTCATCGACCTCTACGAGCGCGTGTCCTGGGCGGCGCCGGACCGCAAGTTCGCCGCGCGCATGGTCGAGAAGCTCTACAGCGAGGGCGACAGCCCGCTGCGCTACCGCATCAACCGCCTGGGGGGGCGCAGCCAGCGGGACAAATGGGTGCTGCAGGCGGAGCTTTTCAACGAGCTGCACCGCTGGGTGCGCGGCAAGTGGCGCTCGATCCAGCTCGCCGGCGGCAGCTCCAAGGAAGTGCCGCGCTACTACGGCATGGTGCGAGACTTCTTCAAGGCCGCGAAGGCGGCGTTCGGCGACGGGGTGTGGGCGAAGGACGGCTACATGGTCACCAAGCCCGTGACCATCAAGGCGCTGATCCGCGTGTGCGCCGACCTCGCGCGCGAGGACGACGCCCCGGATTCCGAGCGTCTCGCGCGCTGGAGCGAGCGGCTCGCCCCCTGGGGCGAGATGGGCAAGATGTTCAAGGAAGAGGGCTTTTACGAGCGCTTCCCGGCCAAGGGCGAGGTCGAGCGCGTGGCGCGCATCCACCGCGACCTGGCCAGGGCCGCAGGCATCGAGGTGGGCAAGAAATCCTGAGACGCCCTGCCCCGAGGCCGTTCGTCACCGCGCGGGCGGCTTCTTGCCGGGCAGCAGCCAGACCAGCAGCATCGGCAGCACCGGCACGCAAAGCGCGAAGATGACCCAGCCGGCGACGGACCGGCCCCTGCGCTTGGCGATCACGCCTGTGGGAATCGCCGCAAGCACGCTCGCGATCGTCAGGTAGATCGACCACCTGATCAGCGATTCGACGATCGCGGGATCGTAGCCGAGCTCGTGCAGCAGCGCGGAGATTTGCGGATCGAGCACGGTCGGCTCCCGAGAGTCGCGATCAGGCCGCCTTGTAGGTGTCGAGCTTGACCCGCTCGCGCTCGAGCGCCGCGGCCACGGGCGCGGCAGCCGTCACGCGCTCCACGTAGGCGAGCAGGCCGGGCAGCGACTTCGGGTCGATGCCCGCGTAACCGCCCCAGCGCAGCAGCGTGAAGGCGTAGGCGTCGTGCGGCGTGATGTGGTCGCCAAACCAGTAGGGCTTCGCGCCGGCAGTCATGCCCTGGATGCGCTCCAGGTAGGTGCGAAAGCGCGCCTGCGCGAGCTTCCTGACCTCGGCCTGAGCGGCCTCGCTCTCGGCGAATTCCTCCTTGCGGAACACGCGCGTGAAGGTCGGGTGGACGGTGTTGTTCATCCAGGCGAGCTGCGAGAGCGCCTGCGCGCGCGTCCAGGACTCCGAGGGCAGCAGCTTCGCCTTCGGAAAGCTGCGATCGAGGAATTCCAGGATCGCGACGATCTGGTTGAGGGGCCGGCCGTCGGCGACTAGCACCGGCACCTGGCCGTTGGGGTTGATCGCCAGGTACTCGGGCGTCTTTTGCTCGCCCTTGTGCAGCTTGACGAGCCTGGGCTCGAAGTCCTGGCCGGTCGCCGCCTTGACGGCCTCCAGCGACACGTGCGGCACGAACGAGCAGGCGCCGGGGGCGAAATACAGCTCGAGCTTCATGGTTGCGTTCCCTCCTCGAAGATGTCTGCGCCCTTCATCGCACCGATTTCGGCGGCCGTAAAGCCCAGTTCCGCAAGGATCGCGCGGCCGTGCTCGCCGGCCCCCGGGACTGCGTCCATGCGCGGCTCGAAGCCGTCCAGGTTAAAGGGCGGCTTGAGCGCCGCCACCGGGCCCGCGGGCGAGCCGATCTCGCGCCAGCGGTCGCGCGCCTTGAGCTGCGGGTGCTCCCAGAACTCCTGCATCGAATTCAGCCGCGCGTTCGCGATGCCGGCCGACTCGAGCTTGCGCACGACCTCCCCGGCCTTCAGGCCGCCGAAGACCCTCCCGATCTCGGCGTGCAGCGCGTCGCGGTTCGCCGCGCGCACGGGCCCGCTCGAAAAGCGCGGGTCCGATTTCAGGGCCGGGTTCGAGAGCACGGCGTCGCAGAAGCGCTCGAACTCGCGCTCGTTCTGGATCGCGAGGAACACCGTGCCGCCGTCGCCCGCGCGGAACGGGCCGTAGGGCGCGATGGTGGCGTGGTGCGCGCCGGTGCGCGGCGGCGGCGAGCCGCCGTAGGCCGTGAAATAGGCCGGGAAGCTCATCCACTCGCCGAGCGACTCGAACATCGTGATGTCGAGCGTCGCGCCGACGCCGTCCCGCGCGCGCCGGTACAGCGCTGCGACGATCGACGAGAACGCATACATGCCGGCGGCGATGTCGGCCACCGATATGCCCGATTTCGCGGGTTGCTCGGGCGTGCCGGTCACCGAGAGCAGGCCCGACTCGCACTGGACGAGCAGGTCGTAGGCGCGCTTGTGCGCGTAGGGGCCGCCTTCGCCGTAGCCGGAGATGCCGCACCAGATGAGGCGCGGGTATTTCGCGCGCAGCTCGGCCGCGCCCAGGCCCAGGCGCTCGGCCGCCCCCGGCGCGAGGTTCTGCACGAACACGTCGGCCCGCGCGAGCAGGCGCTCGAGCACCGGGCGCGCGCCCGGATGCTTGAGATCCAGCGCGAGGCTCTCCTTGGAGCGGTTCACCCAGACGAAATGCGAGGACTGGCCCTTCACCGTGCGGTCGTAGGCGCGCGCCGCGTCGCCGCCGCCGGTGCGCTCGATCTTGATCACGCGCGCGCCGAGGTCGGCGAGCTGGCGCGTGCAGAAGGGGCCGGCGATCACCTGTTCCAGCCCGACGACGGTCACGCCTTCGAGCGGCCGCTTCACGTGAGCGCGACCTCGAGGTTGCGCGTCGCGAAGCCGTGCAGGTCGGTGCTCCAGCGCTCGCCCGGCGCGACCGGGTGCGCGTCGGTGAGCGTGCCGGTGCTGACGATTTCGCCGGCGGCGAGCGCGGGGGACTCGGGCTGCCGCGAAAGCAGCTCGACCAGGTGCGCCAGCGCGAGCAGCGGGCTGCCGAGCACATTCGAGCCGACGCCGGAATCCACGCGCCTGCCTTCCTTCAGCAGGTCCGCCTTCAGGAAGGGCAGCGCCGCCGCCAGGCCGGAGATCTTCTCCACGGGCACCGGCGTGCCGACGACCAGGCGCCCGTGCAGGCCGTTCGCGGCGGTGCTGTCGGCGAGCGCGAGCTTCCAGTCCGGGTGCCAGCATTGCACGATCTCGATCGAGTGCGCGATCCACTCGATGCAGGCGAGCAGCGCCGCAGGATCCTTGGTCGCGGGCGGCGCGGACTTCAGCCGGAAGCAGATCTCCGGCTCGATGCGCGGCTGCACGAGCCCCGCCAGCGACACCGAAGCGGCGCCGTTCGAGGCCCACTGCAGCGTACGGTCGTAGACGAAGCCCCAGATCGGCTCGTACACGCCGTAGCGCGGCCAGATCGTGCGGTTGGTGAAGCCGATCTTGCGTCCGACGGGCCGCCAGCCCTGCGCGAGCCGGTGCGCGTGCAGCTTGCGCGCCGCCGCATAGCCCGATTCGGCGGTAAGTCCCGGATAACGCGCGCTGAATGGCGGCACGGCGCGCGCGCGGCCGTGCAGGTCGACGAGCTCCGCGGCGAGATCGGTTGCGTCCATGGACGCTTGATTCTAAATTAGCCGCATGACGGAAGACGTTCTCTGGGCGATCGTCGGGCTCGCGCTGGTGATCGTGGAGCTGCTCACCGGCACGTTCTACCTGCTGATGCTCGGCATCGCGGCCTTCGGCGCCGCGATCGCCGCCTGGCTCGGCCAGCCGTTCGGCGTGCAGGCAGTTGTCGCGGCCGTGGTGGCCGCCGGCGGCTGCTGGGCCGTGCACGTCTACCATGCGAAGAACATGAGGCAGCAGATGCCGCCGATCGACGCGGGCCAGCGCGCGAGTTTCGAGACCTGGTTGGACCAGGGCTCGCGCCTCGCGCGCGTGCGCTACCGCGGCGCCACCTGGGAGGCGCTGATCGAGGGCGACGGGTCGGAGGGCGCGGCGCCCGGCAGCCTGCTGTACGTGATCCGGACCGATGGCAACACGCTCAAGGTTGCAGTCCAACGTCCCGCATAGCCCGGTGCCGGCGCTCCAGTTTCCGGCGGCGAGCACGCAGACAAGGGGAACGTCCATGCTTTCCAAGCTGATCATCGCCATCGTGCTTTCGGTGGTCACCTTCGCGATGCCGGAAACGCGCGGCTACACGCTGTGGGTGTTCTTCGTCGCGGTGGTCGCCGCCTTCGTGATCGAGGGCGTGCGCATCGTGCCGCAGCAGTACGCCTATGTGGTCGAGCGGCTCGGGCGCTTCCACGGCGTGCTCGAGCCGGGCCTCAACCTCATCATTCCCTTCCTCGACCGCGTCGCCTACATGCACTCGCTGAAAGAGGTGCCGCTCGACGTGCCCGAGCAGGTCTGCATCACCAGGGACAACACCCAGCTCGCGGTGGACGGCATCCTCTATTACCAGGTCACCGACCCGCGGCTCGCCTCCTACGGCTCGGCGAACTACATCGCCGCGATCACCCAGCTCGCGCAGACCACGCTGCGCAGCGTGATCGGCAAGATGGAGCTCGACAAGACCTTCGAGTCGCGCGAGGACATCAACCGCCACATCGTCGCCGAGCTGGACGAGGCCGGGCGCAGCTGGGGCATCAAGGTGCTGCGCTACGAGATCAAGAGCCTCACGCCGCCGGAAACCATCCTGCGCTCGATGCAGGCGCAGATCACCGCCGAGAGGGAAAAGCGCGCGCTCATCGCCAAGTCCGAGGGCGAGCGCCAGCAGCAGATCAACATCGCCGACGGCGAGCGCCAGTCGGCTATCCTGCAGTCCGAAGGGCAGAAGCAGGCGGCGATCAACAAGGCGCAGGGCGAAGCGACTGCGATCCGCGTGATCGCGGAGGCGAACGCCTCCGCGGTGCGCGCGGTGGCCGAGGCGATCGCCGACAAGGGCGGCATGGACGCAGCCAACCTCAAGGTCGCGCAGCAATATGTCGAGGCCTTCGCCAATCTCGCGAAGACCTCGAACACGCTGATCCTGCCGGCCACGGCCAGCGACGTGGCCGGCCTGGTGGCGACTGCCATGACTGTCCTTGAGAAGACGCGCGGCGCGCAGGCCGCCGCGAAAGGAGCCTGAGATGAGCGTGACCGCGATGAACCATTTCACGATCCTCACCGACGACCTGCCGGCGACGCTCGCGTTCTACGAGGAGCACCTGGACCTGAGGGCGGGTGCGCGCCCGCCGTTCAAGTTCCCGGGAGCGTGGCTCTATGCCGACGGCGGCAAGGGCAAGGATCCGATCCTCCACATCGTCGCCGGCATCGGCAGGGAGCGGCTCGTGAAGGGCGTGCTCGATCACATGGCCTTCAGCGGCAAGGGCCTTGCCGCGGCGGTGGCGAAGCTGAGGCAAAAGAACGTTTCCTACGAACTGCGCCGGCTGCCCGAGTACGGCACCTGGCAGCTGTTCTTCTTCGACCCGAACCAGGCGAAGATCGAGATCGACTTCGACGCCTCCGAGGCCGCGCCGACCGAGGGCGAGCGCGCGAAGGCCTGGGCGAAGACCTACTAGCGGCGCCGGCAGCGGCTCGATGCTCGATCTGCCGCGCCGCGTCGCCTGCTTCCTGCTCGGCGTCGGGCTGCTGTGGGCGGCCGTTGCCCGCGGCTCCTGGCTGCTCGGCGCCGGGTCCGCGCTCGCGTTCGCGGCGTTCGGCTGGATCTGGTGGCGCGCCCGCGAGCGTGCGCGCAGGCGCGCCGCCTGGGCGCAGCGGGCGCCGCAGCGGCCTGATGAGAAACAGCTCTACGAGATGGTCTGGCAGCATCCCGCCTATCGCAGCAGTTCGCCGGGCGAGCAGGCCGTCGAAACCTTCCTGCGCGTCGCGCAGCCCGAAGCGGGCGCCGAGGTCGTCGACCTGGGCTGCGGTTCGGGACGAGGCTCGATGAGGCTGGCCTCGGCGGGCGGCTTGCGCGTGACGATGGTAGATTTCGCGCGCAACTGCCTGAATCCGTCGGTGCAATCCGCGCTGGAGGCGGACCCGTCGCCGCTGCGCTTCGTCGTCGCGGACCTCACCGAGGCGCTGCCGGTGAGCGCCGCCTACGGGTTCTGCTGCGACGTGCTGGAGCACATACCGCCGGACAAGGTGGACGCGGTGCTCGAGAACTGCCTGCGCGCGGCGCGCAGGGTCTTCTTCCAGATCTGCACCGTCGAGGACGCCTTCGGCAAGGTCGTCGGCTTCCCGCTGCACCTGACCGTGCAGCCCTACGAGTGGTGGCTGACGCAGTTCCGCGAGCGCGGCTGCGCCATCCACTGGTCCGAGAACGAAGGCGTGAACGCGCGGTTCTACGTCTCCGCCGCGCATCCCTCCTAGCGGCTACTCGACCTGCACGCCGGTGCGCTTGATCACCGGCGCGAACTTCGCGATCTCCGCCTTCACGAAGGCGGTGAATTCGCCCGGCGTACCTTCGACGATGGTGGCGCCGCGCGATTCCAGCACCTCGCGCAGCTTCGGGTCCCGCGTGGCGCTGTTGAGCGCGGCATTGAGGCGCATCACGACCTCGGGCGGCGTGCCGGCGCGCGCTGCGAGACCGAACCAGGAAACGACCTCGTAGCCCTTCAGCCCGATCTCGTCCATCGTCGGCACGTCCGGCAGCACATTCACGCGCTTCAGGCTCGTCACCGCGAGCGCGCGCACCTTTCCTGCCTTGATGTTGCCCACCTGCGGCGGGATGTTGTCGATCATCATCTCGATCTCGCCGGCGAGCAGCGCCGCGGTCGCGGGGCCGGCGCCGCGGAACGGGATGTGGACGATATAGGTGCCGCTCATGGTCTTGAAGAGCTCGCTGGAGAGCTGCGGCGAGGTGCCGTAGCCCGGCGAGCCGTAGTTGAGCTTACCGGGGTGCGCCTTCGCGTAGGCGATGAGCTCCTGCGCGGTCTTCGCCGGCAGCGCTGGATTGACCACCAGCACGTTCGGCACCGAGCCGTAGCGGCCGACGTAGGCGAAGTCCTCGATCGGCCGGTAATTGAGCTTCTTGTACAGCGTAGGGCTGATTGCGAGCGACGGGTTGGCGAGCAGCAGCGTGTAGCCGTCGGGCGCCGAGCGCGCCACGACCTCGGCGCCGACGTTGCCGCCCGCGCCGCTGTGGTTCTCCGCCAGAACCGACACGCCGAGCTGGGCCTGCAGGAACGGCTGCAGGGCGCGCGCGACGAGGTCGATCAGCCCGCCGGGCGGGTAGGGCACGACGATGGTGACCGGGCGCGACGGAAACGGCTGGGCCTGCGCGAAGCACGCGCAGGCGAACAGGAACAGCGCGGCGACGGCCGCAAGCGGTTTTCTCATAGGACCCTCTTCCGTTGAGAAGCGGCGATTCTAGCCGACGCGGCGCTGGCGCAGCCACATAAGCGTGCCCGTGACGACGAGCCAGGCTGGCATAAGGCCGGCGAGGAAAAGCAGCAGGCGCCAGGCGCCGAACGCGTCGCCGGTGTGCAGGCCGCGCTGCAGCGCGAGAAAGTGGTCGCCCGCGCCGGCGGAGGCGGGGTCGGCGTCGCGCAATACGGCGCCCGAGGACGGGTCGAGGAATACCGAGATCGGGCCCCGCGGCGAAATCAGGTTCACGCGGAAGGCGCCACGCGGCCCGGCGGGGAAGCCCACGCCGGCCAGTTCGCTGGAAGGATGGAGCGCACGCGCGGACTTCACCACCTCGTCGACGGGGATTATCTTCGCGCCCTCGGCGCGCGGCTCCGGCAGCTGCACGCTGCGAGGGCTCACGGGCGAGAACGCTGCCACCACCGCGCGCCCGTCGTCCGCGAAGGCGAGCCAGATGCCGGTGAACGACAGCAGCGCGAGGAACGCCATGCCGTAGAAGCCCACGAGGTAATGCAGGTTGCGCGTGAGCTTGAGCCCCGCGCGCGGGCCGAGCGCCTCCTGGAAGCGCCCGTGCGGCGGCCACCAGAGGTACAGGCCGGTGAGCGAGGAGATCAGCATCGCGATTCCGACCGCGCCGACGATCTCGCGCCCCCCGTGTTCGCGCAGCGTGAGGTTCCCGTGGAAGCGGTGCAGCCAGCCGATGAAGCCGCCGCCGGGTACCGTGTCGAGCACCTTGCCCGTGGGCGGATCGAGAAAGACGCGAGTGAACGTGCTGCCGGCGTCCCGGCCGCGCGCATTCGCGACTACCGGCAGACCCGGCTCCTCGGGCAGGCGAATGAAGAGCGGGCGCGCCTTGCCCGCAGTCGCCTGCCGCACGGCCTCGCTGTATTCGCCGATCGACAGGGCCGCTTGCGGTCCGGTGATCGCGTAGCGTTGCGGGTTCAGCCAGGCGTCGAATTCATGGTCGTAGACGAGGGCCGCGCCCGAGAGGCCGATCGCGACGCCGATCGTGCTCAGCGTGAGGCCGAGCCAGAGGTGCACCTGCACCCAGAATCGCCGCATCGTTATTCCTCTTCTTCTAGGGCTCCGCCCACATGCGCAGCAGGTTGTGATAGCTGCCGGTGAGCGAGACAAGCGCCTCGTGCCCCGGTGCGTCGCGCGTCAGGCGCAGGATCGCCATGTCCATGTCGAAGAGCAGCGCCCGCCGCGTGGCGTCGCGCACCATGCTCTGCACCCAGAAGAAGGATGCGAGGCGCGCGCCCCGCGTGACCGGCGTCACTTTGTGCAGACTGGTCGCGGGATAGAGAACCATGTCGCCCGCAGGCAGCTTCACGCTCTGGGTGCCGAACTGGTCCTCGATCAGCAGCTCGCCCCCTTCGTAGTCCTGCGGCGCCGAGAGAAAGAGCGTCGCGGAGAGATCGGTGCGGATCTTGCGGCCGGTGCCCGGGAGGAGCCGCACGGCGCCGTCAACGTGGCTGCCGAACGTCATGCCGCCCTCGTAGCGATTGAACAGCGGCGGGTAGACGACGCTCGGCAGCGCAGCGGAGAGAAACAGGGCATTGCGTTCCAACGCGCCGACGATCATGCCGCCCAGTTCGGCGGCGATGGCCGAGTCCTCGGCGATCTGCTGATTGTGCTTGACCCGCGCGCCCTGGTGACCTGCGGTCGCTCGCCCGTCAACCCACGCGTCGCCTGCCGCCGCCAGGCGCGTACGCAGGTTCTCGAGCAACGCAGCGTCGAGCACCCCGGCAACGTGTACCAGCATCGCCTAGAACCGCTGCAGGTAGGTGACGAGCGCCGTGCGATCGATGCTCGGCACCGAGCGGCCGCGGTCCGAAGGGATCACCGATTCGTAATTCAGGCGGTTCGTGAGGTTGAGAAAATTGAGTCTGATGTCGTACTTGGGCTGGTGAAAGGCGACCGTCGCGTCCCAGCGCAGGTAGTCGGGCACCTTGACCGCGTTGTTGTTCGCGGCGTACCGGTCGGACATGTACACGAGACCCGTGCCGATCTCCCATTCCCGAGTGAAGCTGTAGGTCGTCCAGAGGGACGCGCTGTTGCGCGGCGTGTTGGCCGGCGCGTTGCCCTGCGTGGCATCGAACGCCGACGCCTTCACGATCTCGGCGTCGAGGAACGTATAGCCGGCGAGAATCTGCCAGTTCGGCGTAATGCGGCCGACGCCGCCCACTTCGAAGCCGCGCACGCGAACGTCGCCCAGAAGTTCGTAGACGCCTGCCGAGATCTGCGAGCGCGCGTTGGTCTTTTGAATCTGGAAGACGGCCGACGACACTGACAGGTTGGCG
>DATIYN010000032.1:0-5620 GCA_035517595.1 Burkholderiales bacterium | reverse complement strand
GGTGATCGGCCTCGCGGTGTGGGCGGCGATCCTCGCCACCGTTCCGCTGCGCGCGCCCGAGTGGCCGCTGTTGAAGCCCGCCTTCCGCGGCACGATCTTCCTGCTCTCGCTCGTGGCCACGGCCTCGATGATGCCGGTGGAAAAGCTCCCGGCGGCTTCCTGGCAATCGGCGCTGGGGCTGGGCTTCCTCTCCGCGGTCTTCGACAACATCCCGCTCACGGCGCTCGCGTTGCACCAGGGCGGGTACGACTGGGGCTTCGTGGCCTACGCCGTGGGCTTCGGCGGCTCGATGATCTGGTTCGGCTCCTCGGCGGGCGTCGCGCTCGCGAGCAGTTTCCCCGAGGCGCGTTCCGTGGGGCAGTGGCTTCGCCACGGCTGGCACGTGACGCTCGCCTATGTCGCGGGCTTTGCCGTGCTGCTCGCCGTGAACGGGTGGAAGCCCCACGAGCAGGCCACGCGCGCGATCGGCCGGGACACGGCCTCCCTGGCGGCGCCGCAGGCGCCTGATATCTCCAGTACCAGACCTTGACTCGCCCATCGGGCCAATGGCGCCGCGTATTGCTTGCCTTGGCCCATGGCGCGGACTAGGATTTCGGAGCATCTCGCAAGAGCACGATAACGAATCCAAGGAGGAGCTCATGAGATCAGAAGACGACGCGCCGGCCGTGCCGGCTCCCATCGAAACCACCGAGTCCACCTCACGCCGCAAGTTCCTGGGCGCTGCCGCGGCCGCCACGGGCGCGGCGACGGTCCTGGGGGCGCCGTTCATCCGCACCGCCGCGGCGGCGGGCACCACCTGGAGGGTCCAGACGTCGTGGCCTGCCGGCGTGGGCCTCGCCACGTTCAAGGCGTGGTGCAGCACGATCAAGGAAAAGACCGGCGGGGAGCTGGAGTTCAAGCCCTACGCGGCCAAGGAAGTGGTGGGCGACTTCGAGCTGCTCGATGGCGTGAAGAACGGCGTGCTCGAGGCGATGAACTCGTTCACGCTGTACTGGGCGGGCAAGGTGCCGGCCACCGCGTTCCTCAGCTCCTACCTCATGGGCCTGCGCTATCCGCACGAGTGGGACATCTTCTTCTACAGCAAGGGCGGCCTGCAGGTGGCGCGCGACGTGATGGCCAAGCAGGGCGTGCACTACGTGAACCGCATCCACCACGGCCCGAACATCATCCACTCGAAGAAGCCGATCCGCACCATCGAGGACTTCAAGGGCCTCAAGCTGCGCGTGCCCGGCGGCATGATCGCCGAAGGGTTCGCGGCGATCGGCGCGAAGACCACGCTGCTGCCCGGCGGCGAGGTGTTCTCGGCGCTCGAGAAGGGCACCGTGGACGCGGCCGACTACGTGGGTCCCGCCGTGAACTGGGACCTGGGCTTCCAGCAGGTGACCAGCTACATATGGACCGGCCCCGCGGGCCTCGAGTCCATCTACCAGCCGGTCGACCTTATGGACTTCTGCGTCGGCATGGAGCACTGGAACAAGCTCTCGCCGAAGATGAAGCAGTGGCTCGACGATGAAATCCAGGTCTACTCCAACATCCACCATGCGGCGATCCAGAAGGCCGACATGGAGACCTGGCCCAAGTTCGAGAAGGCCGGCACCAAGGTCAACCGCCTGCCCGCGGAGGACCTGCCCAAGTTCCAGCGCGCCGCGGTGCCGATCTGGTTCAAGTGGGCGAACAAGGACCCCGATGCGGCCAAGCTCTTCAAGCTGCAGCTCGAGGTGATGGAATCGCCGACCGTCGGGTACGTGACCCCGGACATGTACAAGGGGCTCAGCATCAACGCGTAGCGTGACCGCCCGGCCGCCTCCCGCGGCCGGGCCCGATTCCCGAAAGCCCGCCGAATGCCGTCGCTGAACTTCGTCCTGCCCCACTGGATGTACTGGGGCGGCCTCCTGCTGTTCCCCCTGGTCGCGATGTACCTGGTCGCGAAGCAACGCCGCCAGGGCACGCCGCGCGAGCCGATGGCGTTCACCGCCTACCTCTTCTGGCTCACCGCGGGTTTCGCGGGTCTTCACCGCTTCTACCTGAAGAGCCTGTGGGGCTTCGTGTTCCTGCCCTTCTTCCTCGGCGTGATCTACTGCAACAGCCAGGTCCGCGAGGTGCGCGACGACGTCTCGCGCACCTTCGCCGCGCTCGAGCAGGCGCAGACGGCCGAGAAGCAGGCCGCGCCGGTCGATCCCGCCAATCCCACCGCCGACGAGCGCGCGGCGCTCGAGAAGGCCCGCGCGGACGTGGTGAAGGGCCAGGCGGACTACGCGGCCGCCGCGGCGGTCTCGGAGGGCTGGACCGCGCGCGCCCGCTGGCTCGGCATCGCGATCGCCGTGCTCATGCTCGTGGACGCCTTCCTCATTCCCAGCATCGTCCGGCGCGCCCAGGCGCGCGGCGAGGCGGCGCCGCCGCCGGCCGCCGCGCCTCCCGAAGTGCATGAGCAGGGCACCGGCGAGGATCCCACGCTCGGCCTGCACACCGGCTTCACCGACCGCATCGAGTGGCTCAACACGAAGGCGGGCGAGTTCGTCGCCTACTGGGCCCTCATCTCGGTGTTCGTCTACTACTACGAGGTGCTCGCGCGCTTCGTGTTCAACTCGCCCACCAACTGGGTGCACGAGAGCATGTTCCTCATGTTCGGCATGCAGTACATGATCTCGGGCGCCTACGCCTACCGCGAGGACCAGCACGTGCGGGTGGACGTCGTGTACTCGCACCTCTCGCCGCGCGGCAAGGCGATCGCCGACATCGTCTCGTCGGTCTTCTTCTTCATCTTCACCATCACGATGCTGGTGACCGGCTGGCGCTTCGCCTCCGACGCCATCCACAACACGGAGATCTCGTTCACCGAGTGGGCGGTGCAGTACTGGCCGGTGAAGCTGTGCATCCCGATCGGGGCTGCGCTCATCGTGTTGCAGGGCGTCTCGAAGCTCTTGAAGGACATCATGCTGTTGCGGCGCGGGGGAGCATAGGGATGGGACTCGAGATACCGATCCAGTGGCTGAGCGTCGTGCTGTTCGGCGGGCTGGGGCTGCTGCTGATGCTGGGCCTGCCGATGGCCTTCTGCACGGGCAGCCTCGCGGTCATATGCCTCTTCGTGTTCGGCAACAGCGCCGTGCTGAACATGCTGCCGTCGCGGGTCTTCCCGTTCATGACGGACTACCAGCTCTCCGCGGTGCCGCTCTTCATCTTCATGGCCGCGGTGCTCGAGAAGGCCGGCATCATCGAGGAGCTCTTCGACGTCATCTACAAGTGGCTGGGCGCGCTGCGCGGCGGCCTCGCCTCGGCCACCGTGCTCGCCTGCACCGTGCTCGCGGCGATGGTGGGCGTGGTGGGCGCCACCGAGGTGACCATGGGCATGATCGCGTTGCCCGCCATGCTGCGCAAGAACTACGACCCCAAGCTCGCGTGCGGTTCGCTCCTCGCCGGCGGAACCCTCGGCATCCTGATCCCGCCCTCGGTGATGGCGATCGTGTACGCGGTGGTGGCGCAGCAATCGCTGGGCGAGCTGCTGATCGGCTCCGTGTTCCCGGGGCTGCTGCTTTCGGGCATGTACATCGCCTACATCACGATCCGTTGCTACATCAACCCTTCGCTGGGCCCGTCGCTGCCGCCCGAGGAGCGCGTGAGCCTGCGCGAGAAGGTGCGCCTGCTGCGCAACACCGTGGCGCCCATCGGGTTGATCCTCCTCGTGCTGGGCGTGATCTTCTTCGGCATCGCCACGCCGGTCGAGGCCGCGGGCATCGGCACCTTCGGCGCGCTCTTCGTCTGCGCGCTCAACCGGCGGCTCAACTGGGTCACGCTGAACGAGGCGGCGATCGCGACGCTCAAGGCCACGTCGATGGTGATGTGGATCTTCTTCGGCGCCACCATGTTCGTGGGCTTCTTCATCTTCAAGGGCGGGCAGGATTTCGTCGCCAACTCCATCCTCGGCACGGGCCTGCCACCCTACGGCATCCTGGGCCTCATGATGCTGGTGCTCTTCGTGCTGGGCATGTTCCTCGACTGGGTCGGCATCCTGCTGCTCACCGTGCCGATCTTCGTGCCGATCCTCACCAAGCTCGCCTTCACGGGAGTCTTCGGCCTCCAGGGCGTTAAGCCCGAGGACATCCCCCTCTGGTACGGCGTGATCTTCATCGTGAACATGCAGATGGCGTTCCTGTCGCCGCCGTTCGGGTACTCGCTCTTCTACCTGAAGAGCGTGGCCCCGCCGCAGATCACCATGGCGACGATCTTCAAGGCCGCGGTGCCGTTCATCTGCCTGCAGGCGGTGGGCAACGCGTTGTGCATCATCTTCCCGCAGATCATCCTGTACCTGCCCAGCAAGTTCTACGCCGGGCACTGAGCAGCCGCGCCGATGGCCCTGAGCGTCCTCATCACGCGGGGAGTCTTTCCGGAGGTCGTCGAGGCGCTCTCCCGGAAGTTCGAGGTCGAGCACAACGCCGAGGACAGCCCGTGGCCGCCCGGGGAGCTGGTGCGCCGCCTCGCGGGCAAGAGCGGCGCCATGGCCACCGTCATGGACCGCTTCGACGAGCCGATCCTCGAGCAGTGCCCGGACCTGCGCGTGATCTCCAACATCGCCGTGGGCTACAACAACATCGACGTGCCGGCATGCACCCGGCGCGGCATCCGCGTCACCAACACGCCCGGCGTCCTCGACGACACCACCGCGGACCTCACGTGGTCGCTGCTGATGGCCGCCGCCCGCCGCATCGCGGAAGCCGATGCCTACGTGCGCCGCGGCGACTGGAAGATCGCCTTCGGCGTGCAGTATTTCCTGGGGCAGGACATCCACCACGCCACGCTCGGCATCATCGGCATGGGGCGCATCGGGCAAGCGGTGGCTCGGCGCGCCCGGGGATTCGACATGCGCGTGCTGTACCACAACCGCACGCGACTCCAGGCCGAGGAGGAAGCGCGCCTCGGCGTGGAGTACGCGCAACGCGACGCGCTGCTCGCGCAATCCGATTTCGTCGTCGTGATGGCGCCGTACTCCCCGGCGACGCACCACCTCATCGGCGCCGGCGAGATCGCGAAGATGAAGCCCACGGCGATCCTCGTGAACAGCGCCCGCGGCGGCGTCGTGGACGACGCGGCGCTGGCGAAGGCGCTCGCCGACAAGCGCATCGCCGGCGCGGGCCTCGACGTCTTCGAAGGCGAGCCGAAGCTCGCGCCCGAGTACCTGAAGCTCTCCAACGTCGTGCTCACCCCGCACATCGGCAGCGCCTCGCGGGCGACCCGCGTCACAATGTGCAACACCGCCGCGGCTAATATGACGGCTGTGCTCGAAGGCCGCGAACCCCCGAATCCGGTGAACTAGGGGAGTAGCGCGCAAGTCGGCGCGGAGTTGATGCGATGATTCTTCACCACGGAGATCACGGAGACCACGGAGGAAAACCGAAAATGTGTGTGCTTCGTGATCCCGTCGGCTTGGGCACGAAACGCCACCAAGGGTTTTCGCTTTCCTCCGTGGTCTCCGTGGTCTCCGTGGTTCAATTGAACGCTACTGCATCGAGGAGAAGGTAATGGCGAAGGTTTCATTCATCGGCCTGGGCGTGATGGGCTTTCCCATGGCGGGCCACCTGAAGGCCAAGGGCTACGACGTCACGGTGTACAACCGCACCGCCGCCAA
>DATIYN010000031.1:0-6221 GCA_035517595.1 Burkholderiales bacterium | reverse complement strand
GCTGGTGGCCGCGCCGGAGAAGATGGGGCGCGCGCTGGGCTGGAACGGGCTCTGGGGCAACCTCGGGCTCGCGTTCGCGGCGCTGCTGACCGGCGCGCTCGTGGACGGCTTCGGCTGGCGCGCGGCCTTCTTCGTGCCCGGAGTCCTCTGCATTCTTTCGGGAATCGCCTTTCTGGTCCTGGTCAGAGATCCCGGCAAGATCAAGAAGAACGCCAAATCGCTCGGCTTGCACGTGGACGCGCGCATGATGGCGCGCATCTTCGCGATCATGCTCGTCGCCACGGCCTTCGGCGGCGTGATCTTCAATTCGACGACGATCGCGATGCCCAAGGTCTTCGACGAGCGGCTCTCGGCGCTCACGCACACCAACTTCGGCGTCGGCGCGCTGGTGGCGGCGGTGTACGCGATGGCCGCGTTCGCGCAGGTGCTGATGGGCACGCTGATCGACCGCTTCGAGCTGCGCCGCCTGATGGTGGGCGTGGGCCTGGTGCAGATCCCGATGCTCTATCTCGCGGCCAACCTGCAGGGCTGGGCGATGCTCGCCTCGGCGCTGTTCATGATGCTGGCGATCTTCGGCCAGATTCCGCTCAACGACGCGATCGTCGGCAAGTACGTGGCCGACGAATTCCGCGCCCGGGTGCTGGGCGTTCGCTACGTGGTGTCGCTCGGCGTGGCCGCGGTCGCGGTGCCGATGATCTCGGCGCTGCACCGCACCGAGGGCGGTTTCGCCAACGTGTTCATGGTGCTCGCGGTGCTCGCGAGCGGCGTGTTCGTATCGTCCTGGTTCTTTCCCTCGCGCGCCGAGCTCGTCGCGCACAAGGAAAAGCTCGCTACGCAGCCCGCCTAGCGGCGGCTCCTAGGCGTCCTGGCGAAGCTTCTCCCAGGCGCGAGCGGTCCTTTGCTCGCGCGCCTTCCCGGCAACCTGCAGAAGCTCCCGATCGCGGCGCCAGCGCAGCGCCGCGGGATCGGCCGCGGACCTGAGCCAGAACGCCTCGGCTTCCTCGATGAGGCCCGCGGCAATGCGCAGCGCGCCGGCGAGGCCGACATGCGTCTCGGACTGCGCGGCCGGCATGTTCGAGAGCGTCGCGAGCGCCGCGAGCAGCGCCGACAGGCGCTCGATCCAGTGCTCGGGCCAGGCGAGCCGCTGCGCCTCGCGCATCAGGTAGGCGAGGATCGCCGCCTGCACGTGGATGTCCTCCACGGTGCGGAAGGGCTTCACGTAGAGATCGTAGCCGTCGCCCGGCAGCAGCGCGTCGACCCTCACGTTGTCAAAATTCAGTTGCGCGTGGGGTACCTCGGGGACGAATTTCGTCGCCGGCATGGCCTGGATCCGCAGGCCGGGAGAATCCGAGGGTATTCTCGCCAGCCTGATCGCAGCGCGCTCGCCGGACGCGGCTTCGTCGCGTGCAGCGACGAAGAAAAGCGATCCTTCGGGTCCGAGCGTGGTCCAGCGCTTGGAGCCGTTCAGCCTCCACGCCTCGCCGGCTCTGTCCAGCCTGCTCCTGATCGCCCTCGGGCTGTTGCCGTCGGCTTCGGTCACGCAGAGCGCGCAGAGGCGGTCGCCCGGCGCGTCCGGGAAGAGCGCGTGCAGCGCCGCCTGGTAGCCGGAGGCGAACGCCCAGCCGACGCGGTCGGCGACGAAGCCGCCGACGATCGCCTGCTCGATCGTGCCCGCGTGCTCGGCGGCGATCACGCGGTGCCGCGGCCACCACTCGGCCACGCTCTCGCAGGGCCGGGCCGCGGCGCGGTCGGGCGTCAGCTGCGGCAGCATGGAGCGCTCAGGCCTTCAGTTCCCGCGCGGTGATCGCGTATCGGAAGTTGTCCGGGTCGAGGCTGTCGATGCGCTTGCCGCCCGTCTCGCCCTGCGGGTACATGAGGAAGCCGACGCGCGGGCCGCGCGAGCCCGGCAGCGCGAGGTCGGCCGCCTCGTTGTAGGCGAGCCAGTTCATCTCCCAGGCGCCGAACAGCTTCGCGCGCACCGGCGGCACCACCGGGTCGGCCAGCGTGGTCGGCTGGTCGCGCTCCTCGAGCACGACCTTGCGCACGTCGGCCGGGTCCACGGGCACCCAGCCGTAGCCCGTGAGGAATACCTCGGCGCGGCAGTGCTGCGCCTTGGTGATGTTCGGACTGCCGGCGCCGAGGCTGCGATAGCCGAATTGGCTCTTCGCGACACGGATGCCGTAGACGTCTCGAGCCGGCAGGCCGACCGAGCGGGCGAGGCCGACGTAGAGCGCATTGAGGTCCGCGCACTTGCCGCCGAGATTGCCCGTCTCCAGCAGCGCCTTGATGTCGCCCACGCCGCAGCCGCGCGTCTTCGGGTTGCGGAAGGTGTTCTCGACGACCCATTCATAGATCGCGCGCGCCTTGTCGAGGTCGGTCTTCTTGCCCTGCACGATCTCGAGCGCGGTGTCGCGCACGATGCCGTCGGTCGGGACCAGCTCGGTGGGCGCGGTGAAGAATCGCGCGCTCGCGGCGTCGAGCTTGAGCGCGGGGTTGGCCCTGCCGAAGTCGGTCACGCGGTTGCGCGTGGCGAAGGTGCTCGTGACGGTCAGCGCCGGCGCCCGCTCCGCGGCGGGCCATTCGGCGCTCACGATCGTCGCGCCGTACTTGCCGTCGCGCTCCAGGCGCACGGCGCCGTTGCTCGACCAGGTATTGCCGGTCACCTTCTGGTAGTCGCTCTCGACGGCGGGCACCGGCACCCAGGCGCGGCTCGCGCCCGAAGTGCGCACGATCTCCACCTGGGTGGTCACTTCGAACGTGCGCCAGCCGCCCGGCTTCGGATCGAAGGGCAGGTGCTCGGCGCGCGCGAGCCGCGGCAGCGCGCCCAGCAGACCCGCGGCGGCGCCGGCATGGAGGAATTCTCTGCGTTGCATCGTGCGTTCTCCTTCAGGTCAGGCGGTGAGGGTGGGCTGCGGCGCCGTCGACTTCAGCCGGTGCCGTCCCGTGAATGCGAGGTAATGGCGGCCGCTCGCGCGGCCGATCATGGTGAGGCCGACGCGCCCCGCGATCTCGTGGCCCATCTTGGTGAGCCCGGAGCGCGAGACGAGGAACGGGATGTGCATCTGCGCGCACTTGATCACCATCTCCGAGGTCAGGCGCCCCGTGGTGTAGAACACCTTGTCCGAGCCGTCGACGTCCTGCAGCCACATGAAGCCGGCGATCGCGTCGACGGCGTTGTGCCGGCCGACGTCCTCGACGAACATCAGGATCTCGCCCGCGCGCGTGGCGAGCGCGCAGCCGTGCACCGCGCCCGCCTGCTTGTAGATGGTCTCGTGCCGGCGCACCTTGTCGAGCAGCACGAAAAGGTCGGCATCGGCGAGCGCGACGTCGTCGCGCAGCTTCACGCGGTCGATCTCCTCCATGAGGTCGCCGTAGACGGTGCCCTGGCCGCAACCGGTGGTCACGGTCTTTTTCTTGATCTTTTCCTTGAAATTCTTCAAGCGGCCGTTCGAGGTCACCACCACGGAATCGGTTTCCCAATCCACCTGCACGGAAGTGATTTCCCCGATCGAGTCGACGATGCGCTGGTTGCGCAGGTAGCCGATCGCGAGCGCCTCGGGCGCGTGGCCGAGCGTCATCAGGGTGAGCAGCTCGCGCTTGTCCAGGTAGAGCGTCAGCGCGTGCTCGCCGGCGATCGCCGTCGGCGTCATCTCGCCGCGCTCGTTGTAGGCCTCGACCTCGAAGGTGGCGGGGCGGGCCGCGCTCGTCAGCCTGGGGCGCCGGGACTGGGCCACCGCGTCAGCCCCCGATATACGACATCTCGACCTTGCGGCCGCGCGCGGTGTCGGCGGTGCGGATCTCGGAGTAGCGGTCCTCGCGCGCGCGCCAGACCGCGGCGATCGCGTCGCGCAGCGCGCCGTCGTCCGCGCCGCCGCGCAGCAGCGCTTTCAGGTCGTGGCCCTGGTGCGCGAACAGGCAGGTGAACAGCGAGCCCTCGGTCGACAGGCGCATGCGGTTGCAGCTCGCGCAGAATGCCTGCGTCACCGAGGAGATCACGCCGATCTCGCCCGCGCCGTCCTGATAGCGCCAGCGCTCGGCGACTTCGCCCGCGTAGTTGGGCTCGGCAGGCTCGAGCGGGAATACCTGCGCGACGCGCCGCACCACCTCGGCCGACGGCACCACGTCGTCCATGCGCCAGCCGTTGGTGCTGCCGACGTCCATGAACTCGATGAAGCGCAGGATGTGCCCCCCGGGTTTTCCATGCGTGCGCCAATAGCGCGCCGCCTCGACGATCTGGTGGTCGTTGACGCCGCGCTTCACCACCATGTTGATCTTCAGCGGCGAGAATCCGGCGTCGGCCGCCGCCGAGATGCCATCGAGCACCTTGTCGACCGGGAAGTCGGCGTCGTTCATCGCGCGGAAGGTGGCGTCGTCGAGCGAGTCCAGGCTCACCGTGATGCGGTCGAGTCCCGCGTCCTTCAGCGCCTGCGCGTGCTTCGCGAGCGCCGAGCCGTTCGTGGTCAGCGTGAGCTCGGCGCCGAGGGGCGCGAGCATGGCGACGAGCTCGGTCACGTCCTTGCGCATCAGCGGCTCGCCGCCCGTAAGGCGGAGCTTCTGCACGCCGAGGCCGACGAAGACGCGCGCGAGCCGCGCGATCTCCTCGAAGGTCAGAATCGCCGCGTGCGGCAGGAACTTGTAGTCCGCGCCGAACACCTCGCGAGGCATGCAGTAGGTGCAGCGGAAATTGCAGCGGTCGGTGACCGAGATGCGCAGGTCGCGCAGCGGCCGGCCGCGCGTATCGGCGAGCTGGGCGCCGTCGTAGCGCGGCGCAGGCACCCCGGCCCGGGGCGCTTCGTGGATCGAAATCACCTTGTGCTGCATGGGTTTATTGGAACTTCGAAGAACCATTCCGATGATATAGCAGTATAGTTCTTCCCGGATAGGAACGGCCTTTCACCTTCATGGAAAAAGCATCCAGAGCGCTCGCTGTCGTCATGCAGCGGCGCGCGCTGAACAACCGCTGGCAGAGCGAGGCCTGGGAGCCCTGGTCGGTGCTCGAGAGCGAGGAGCCGCGGGGCGCGCCGCGGCTGCTGGTGGAGGAGGCCGGCGTCGCGCAGTGGCTGCACCCGGGTTTTGCGCTCGAGCTGCACCGCGACGAGGCCGAGGGCTACTACCTCAACGTCTCGACGGACAATCCGAAGATTTTCGTCCTCTGGATTCTCGACGAAGGGCGCGGCCTGCCGCTGGAGGTCACCGCGAGCTACCACGAGGCCAGCCGCTGGATGGACGCCGGCCACACCATGGACACCGTGCCGATGCCGCCGCAGATCCTTCCCTGGGTCGGCGAGTTCGTGCAGAACAACTACCGGCCGGAGCCGCGCAAGCGCATCAAGCCGCGCTCGTTCATCCATCCGAAGGACCGGGTGGGCGGATGAGCGACCGGGACGAGCCGTTTCTCCGGCGCTGGTCGCGCCTCAAGCGCGAGCAGCCGGAGAAGGCCGAGGAGAAGCCTGCGGCGCCGCCGGCGAAGCAGCAGCAGCAGGAGGCGCCGGCGCCGCTGCCGCCCGTCGAGCAGCTCGCGCCGGACTCGGATTTCAAGCCTTTCATGGATCCCCGCGTGGGCGCCGAGACGCGGAGCGAGGCGCTGAAGAAGCTGTTCGGCGACGCGCATTTCAACGCGCCGGACCTCTTCGAGCCCTATTCGGGCGACTTCGCCGCAAGCGAGCCGATTCCGCTGGAGATGCTCAAGAAGCTGAACCAGGCGCGCCGCCTGCTGTTCGAGGAAACGCCGCCGGCAAAGGAAAGCCTGCCTCAGGAAGCCGAGGATGACCCTGGAAAGCAAGACGCTTAAGCTCTGCTCCTGCAACGGCACGATTCCGCTGGACCCGAAGCGCCTCGCCGCGGCGATCAAGGCGAAGCAGCCGCTGACGGTGCACCGCGAGCTGTGCCGCAAGGAGGCGGCGGCGTTCCAGGCCGCGCTCGACGACCCCGACCTGGTGGTCGCCTGCACGCAGGAGGCGCCGCTGTTCGCCGAGCTCGCGGCCGCGGCGCAGTCGCAGGCCAGGATCACCTACGTCAACATCCGCGAAGCGGCCGGCTGGTCGGCCGAAGGCGCGCAGGCCGGGCCGAAGATTGCCGCGCTGGTCGCGGCCGCCGCGCTGCCCGAGCCCGAGCCGGTGCCCGAAGTCGAGTACAAGTCCGCGGGCCAGCTGCTGATCATCGGACCGGCGAATGCCGCGCTCGACTGGGCGGCGAGGCTGTCGGAGACGCTCGAGGCCAGC
>DATIYN010000030.1:0-5591 GCA_035517595.1 Burkholderiales bacterium | reverse complement strand
GCTTCAGTACCTGCGTCGAAACCAGGTCGCCCCCGTTTCGTGCAGACGGTCATTATCCCATATGGGGACTAGAGCCACTCGATCAAGTGCTGAGGGGCCGCGATCACGGCGTCGGCGTTCCAGCCGTGCGCGTCGCCGCCGTAGCCCCATTCGACGGCGATCGCGCGCATGCCGGCCGAGCGCGCCGCCTGGATGTCGCGCAGGTCGTCGCCGAGGTAGATGCACTGCGCCGGCGCGATCGCGAGCGTCTCCGAGGCGCGCAGCAGCGAGGCCGGGTGCGGCTTCAGGTGCGGCGTCGTGTCGCCGCAGACCACGCAGGACACGCGCTGGTCGAGTCCGAGCGACCGCACGATCTCGTACGTGAAGCGCGTCGACTTGTTGGTGACGATGCCCCAGGGCAGGCCGCGCGCCTCGAGCGCGTGCAGCAGCGCGTCCATGCCCGGGAAAAGGCTCGTCTGCTCGCAGGGTGCCTCGCCGTAGTACGCGAGGAAGGTTTCGCGCATCGCCGCGTAGTCGGGATGCTCGGGCTTCAGGTCGAAGCCCGCAAGCAGCAGGCCGCGCGCGCCGGCCGAGGCCCAGGGCCGGAACTGCGCAAGCGGCAGCTCGGCGAGGCCGCGCTCGCGCCGCATGCGGTTCAGCGCCGCGCCGAGGTCGGCCGCAGTGTCGGCGAGCGTGCCGTCGAAATCGAACAGCACCGCTCTACTGTGCATCTTTCGCGCAGCAGAGCGAGTAATTGACGTCGCAATCCTCGCCCAGGCGGTACTGCCCCGTGAGAGGGTTGTAGGTCATGCCCTTGAGCTCGACGGGCTCGAGACCCGCGTCGCGGCACCAGCGCGCGAGCTCCGAGGGCCGGATGAACCGCGCGTAGTCGTGCGTGCCCTTCGGCAGGAGCTTCAGCAGGTACTCCGCGCCGATTACCGCGAGCAGGTAGGACTTCGGGTTGCGGTTGATGGTCGAGAAGAACACGCGCCCGCCGGGCTGCGCGAGCTGCGCGCAGGCCGCGACCGTGCTCGCCGGATCCGGCACGTGCTCGAGCAGCTCCATGCAGGTGACGACGTCGAAAGCGCCCGGATGTGTTCTCGCCTTTTCTTCACTTGAAATCTGTTCGTATTGAACGGCAACCCCGCTTTCCAGCAAATGCAGTTGCGCCACTCTCAGCGGTTTCTCCGCCAGGTCGATCCCCGTCACGCTGGCGCCCTTGCGCGCCATCGCCTCGCTCAGGATGCCGCCGCCGCAGCCGACGTCGAGCACGCGCCTGCCCGCGAGCGGCGCGAGGCCGTCGATCCAGGCCAGGCGCAGCGGATTGAGCTCGTGCAGCGGCCGGAACTCGCCCTGCGGGTCCCACCAGCGGTGCGCCAGATCGCCGAACTTCGCGAGCTCGGCGGGATCGGCGTTGGTTTGCGCGGCGGCCATGAGCCGGATTCTCCCTGCAGAAACAAAAAGCCCCGCCGGAGCGGGGCTTTTCGTCGAGCGAAGCGCGATTACTTGCGCGTGCCGATGACTTCGATCTCCACGCGGCGGTTCTTGGCGCGACCGTCCTTGGTCTTGTTGCTCGCCACGGGCTGCTTCTTGCCCTTGCCTTCCGTGTAGACGCGGTTCGGCTCCACGCCCTTGGACACCAGGTAGGACTTGACCGACTCGGCGCGGCGCACCGACAGCTTCTGGTTGTACGCGTCGGAGCCGATCGAGTCGGTGTGGCCGATCGCGATCACCACCTCGAGGTTGATCGCCTTCACCTTCGCGGCCAGGTCGTCGAGCTTCGCCTTGCCTTCGTTCTTCAGCACCGCCTTGTCGAAGTCGAAGAGCACGTCGGCCGCGAGCGTGACCTTCTCGGCCACCGGCGCGGGCTTGGGCTTGACGGGCGCGGGGGGCGCCGGCGGCGGCGGCGGCGGCGCGGCCGGCTCGCAGGCCTCCTTCGGCATCAGGTCCTTGTCGCACTCGCAGACTGCCTGCGCGGGCGTCCAGGAACCGGCGCGCCAGCACAGGCCGGTCGAGTTCTTCCAGATGAGGTCGGTGCTGGGCTGGGTCCAGTAGCCGCTCTTCGATTGTTGCGCCGACGCGGCGAACGGCATGGCGACCGCAATCCCAGCGGCAAGAAGCATCGGCATCCAGGTTCTTTGGTTCATGTTCCCCTCGCTCTGGGACTCGGGAATGGTCCCGGAATGGTTATTGGACGGAAAGACCAGTCAAATCAGGAATCTGCAGGTGATCTCAGAATATTCTGCCACAACTTGCTACGGGTGTCCAAGCCCCGCAGCGCTGAATTCACGGGGCTCTTGCCCTCGATCAGGCGCTGGCCGGCGACCCAGACGTCGCTCACGTGCTCGCGCCCGGCCGCGTAGACGAGGTGCGACACGGGGTCGTAGCACGGCGCCAGCTCGGGCGCGTCCAGATGGACGGCGACCAGATCGGCGCACTTGCCGGCGACGATCGAGCCGATGCGCGCCTCGAGCCCGAGCGCGGCGGCGCCGCCCAGCGTGGCCGCGCGCAGCGCCGCGTGCGCGGGCAGCGCCTGCGCGTCGCGCGCCACCGCCTTCGCGAGCAGCGCGCCGAGACGCATCTCCTCGAACATGTCCAGCCGGTTGTTGCTCGCCGCGCCGTCGGTGCCCAGGCACAGGTTCACGCCCGCGGCGGCGAGCTTCGCGGCCGGCGCGAAGCCGCTCGCCAGCTTCAGGTTCGACGAGGGGCAGTGCGCGACCGAGGCGCGGTGCCTGGCGAGCAGCGCGATCTCGCGCTCATCCAGGTGGACCGCGTGGACCGCGATGAGGTTGGGGCCGAGCAGGCCGAGCCGCTCCAGGCGCGCGAGCGGCCGCGCGCCGTGCTCGGCGACCGAGCGCTCGACCTCGTGCGCGGTCTCGTGCACGTGGATGTGCAGCGGCACGTCGATTTCGCCGAGGATCTTCGCCACCTTGCGGAAGGTGTCGTCGGATACGGTGTAGGGCGCGTGCGGCGCGAGGCAGAACGAGGCGAGCGGATGCTCGCGCCAGCGATCGCGCAGCTCCAGCCCCTTGGCGAGGTAGTCGTCCGGGTCGGCGCCGTAGGCCGAAGCGAAGTCGAACACGATCATGCCGACCGAGATGCGCAGGCCGGCCTCGAGCGCCGACTCGAGCGCCGCCTCGGGAAAGAAGTACATGTCGTTGAAGCAGGTGATCCCGCCGCGCAGCATCTCGGCGCAGGCGAGCAGCGTGCCGTCGCGCACGAACTGCGGCGAGGCGTGCCTGGCCTCGGCGGGCCAGATGTGCTCGGCGAGCCAGCGCTCCAGCGGCAGGTCGTCGGCGAGGCCGCGCATCAGCGACATCGCGGCGTGCGTATGCGCGTTGACGAGTCCCGGAATCAGCGCGTGCCCGGCGAGCTCGATCTTCTCGCGCGCGGGAAAGCGCGCCTCGGCGTCGGCGCGCGGCAGCAGCGCCTCGATGAGGCCGTCGCGCAAGGCGACGCAATAGCCTTCCAGGACTGCGCCCGCAGGCTCAACCGGGATGATCCAGCGGGGACAGAGGAGCGCGTCTGCGGGCACGGATTTGCGGGGGATTTTAACCGCTGCGCGTGATAAAATTTCCACCTGATTTTCGATGCTGTTTCCAGCCTGAGAACGGCCCTCGAAAGCCCTCCAGAACAAGAGCCGGATTGATGGAACCCTTCGCGAAGGAAACGCTCCCGGTCAGCCTCGAAGAGGAGATGCGCCGGTCGTATCTCGACTACGCGATGAGCGTGATCGTGGGCCGCGCGCTGCCGGACGTGCGCGACGGTCTGAAGCCGGTGCACCGGCGCGTGCTGTTCGCGATGCACGAGTCGAACAACGTCTGGAACCGGCCTTACGTCAAGTGCGCGCGGGTCGTCGGCGAGGTGCTCGGCAAGTACCACCCGCACGGCGACACCGCGACCTACGAGGCGCTGGTGCGCATGGCGCAGGATTTCTCGATGCGCTACCTGCTCGTCGACGGCCAGGGCAACTTCGGATCGGTGGACGGCGACAACGCCGCGGCCTACCGCTACACGGAATGCCGCCTCGAGCGCCTCTCGGGGGAGCTGCTCGCCGACATCGACAAGGAGACGGTCGATTTCGTCGACAACTACGACGGCAAGGAGCGCGAGCCCACGGTGCTGCCCTCGCGCATCCCGAACCTGCTGCTGAACGGCTCCTCGGGCATCGCCGTCGGCATGGCGACCAACATCCCGCCGCACAACCTATCCGAGGTCGTCGACGCCTGCCTGCTGGTGCTCGAGCAGCCGCAGTGCGCGATCGAGGAGATCATCAAGCTGGTGCCGGCGCCGGACTTCCCGACCGCCGGGATCATCCACGGCATCGCGGGCGTGCACGAGGGCTACCGCACCGGGCGCGGCCGCGTGGTGATGCGCGCGCGCACGCATTTCGAGGAGGCCGGCAAGGACAGGCAGGCGGTCATCGTCGACGAGCTGCCCTACCAGGTGAACAAGAAGGCGCTGCTCGAGCGCATCGCCGAGCTGGTGACCGAGAAGAAGCTCGAGGGCATCTCCGACATCCGCGACGAGTCGGACAAGCAGGGCATCCGCGTGGTGATCGAATTGAAGCGCGGCGAGCTGCCCGAGGTGGCGCTCAACAACCTGTTCAAGCAGACGCAGCTGCAGGACAGCTTCGGCATGAACATGGTCGCGCTGGTGGAGAACCAGCCGAAGGTGCTCAACCTCAAGGAGCTGCTCGAGGCCTTCGTCGCGCACCGCCGCGAGGTGGTCACGCGGCGCACGGTCTACGAGCTGAAGAAGGCGCGCGAGCGCGGCCACATCCTCGAGGGCCTGGCGGTCGCGCTGTCCAACGTCGACGAGGTCATCGAGCTGATCAAGCGCGCGCCGACGCCGGCCGAGGCGAAGCAGCAGCTGCTCGCGCGCGCCTGGAGCTCGGACCTCGTGAAGGACATGCTCGCGAAAGTGTCGGGAGGGCACGAGCAGTACCGCCCGGCGGGCCTCGGCGCCGAATTCGGCCTCAAGTCCGACGGCTATCGCCTCTCGGAGGAGCAGGCGCAGGCGATCCTCGAGCTGCGGCTGCAGCGCCTCACGGGCCTCGAGCAGGACAAGATCCGCGACGAGTACCGGGAAGTCATGACGCTGATCGCGGACCTGGTCGACATCCTGGACAAGCCCGCGCGCGTCACGGCGATCATCGAGGCCGAGCTCAAGCACATCAAGGCGGAGTTCGGCGACCGGCGCCGCAGCGAGATCGTCACCGTCGCCGAGGACATCGCGATCGAGGACCTGATCGCGCCGCAGGACATGGTGGTCACCTTCTCGCACGGCGGCTACGTGAAGTCGCAGCCGCTCGCCGACTACCGCGCGCAGCGCCGGGGCGGCCGCGGCAAGACCGCCGCCACCACCAAGGACGACGACTTCATCGAGCGCCTGTTCGTCGCGCACTCGCACGACTACCTGCTTTGCTTCTCGAACCGCGGGCGCCTGTACTGGCTCAAGGTGTTCGAGGTGCCGCAAGGCAGCCGCACCGCGCGCGGCAAGCCGGTGGTGAACATGTTCCCGCTGGAGGAGGGCGAGAAGATCACCGCGGTGGTGCCGGTCAAGGAGTTCGACGAGAACCACTTCGTGTTCATGGCGACCGCGCAGGGCAC
>DATIYN010000029.1:0-8412 GCA_035517595.1 Burkholderiales bacterium | reverse complement strand
AAAGCCTACGCCTCCGGCGCGACGGACGATTATCTGGGCGTCCAAAAATGAGGTTTGACCCCATTTATCGGGCGCGCGGCGATCACTCCATGAGATTGGACGCGCGGAGTTGAACTGCCGCTAGCGGCGTCGCACCGTCTCCATGCCTGTGCCTTGCGCCGGAGCGGCGGCGGGAGCTGAGGGCGCGGCGGCTGGCGCGGACGCGTTCTGCGCTTGCGGCGCCACGTGGTAGATGCAGCCAAGGCGCTCGCGCTGTTCCCAGGCCGCGCGGATGCAGCGGCTCTTCGCGTCTCCGGCCAGATCGCCGCACTGGTCGCGCTCGACGGCGCGCGCTATTTGCTCCGCGACGCGCGCCTGCGGCTGAACCACCAGTAGCCGAGCGCGGCGACGGCGATGACGAGGAAGAGGATTTCCTCGTAGTGCTGCAGGTCGCCGAGCAGCGTCTCGGCCGCGTCGCCGAGGAGGAAGCCGAGCCCCGCGCCGGTGCTCGCCCAGATCGCGGCGCCGATGAGGTTGAGGATCTGGAAGCGCAGGATCGGGATGCCGCTCATGCCGATGGTGAACGGCAGCACCGCGCGCAATCCGTACATGAAGCGCACGCCGAGGATCACCGGGATGTGGTACTTCGCGAGCAGCACCTTCGCGCGCGCGGCGGGCGCGGCCTGCTTCGGAAAGCGCGCGAGCAGCCGCTCGCCGTAGTGACGGCCCGCGTAGAAGAACGCCTGGTCGCCGAGGAAGCCGCCGATCACCGCGACGGCGATCACGGTCGAGAGGTCGAGCAGGCCGCGGTGCACGGCGAAGCCGGCGAGCAGCAGCACGCTCTCGCCCTCGAGCAGCGTGCCGGCGAGCACGACCCAGTAGCCGTAGTCCGCGATGAGCTGGGCGAAGTCCATGGCAAATCGGGCCGGAATGTTACTCCGAACCCGTTTGCGCCCGGCGTCAGTCGGCCATGAAGCTGCGCGCGAGCAGCTCCCACTCGTTCTCGGAAGCGCAGTAGATGCCCGCGACGCTGCAGGAATCGGGGATGCGCGCGCCGGGCGCGCCGCCTTCGACCTGCCCCAGGTACTCGCCGTAGACCTCGCGCTCGTTGATGTCCACGAGCGTGCGCCGCAGCGCGCTCGCCGGATAGCTCACGGTCTGCAGGTAGAAGCAGGTGTCGAGCCTGGCGTTGTAGTGCAGCGCGTAGCCGGTGGTGACCAGCCCCTCGGGCGCCTGCCCGGCGCTCGTGCGCCGCGTCGCGAGGTACTCGGCGCGCGCGCGCTCGCGGCAGCCGGCGGCGCGCTCCTCGATCTGCTGCGGGCTGAGCGCGGCCGGCTTCTCGGCCTGGACGCCTGTCGACGTGGACACCGGGATCTGGTCGTCCCGGCCGCACGAGGACAGCGCAGCAATCAGGGCCAGCAGCGCCAGGCGGCGGGGCATCGCCGGGAATGTTACTCCGACCCCTTTGCCGCCTCAGGCGGCCTGCTGGTGCTCCGGCAGCTCGCCGATCGCGGTCCTGACCGCGTCCTCGACCCGGTCGAGCAGCACGAACTGCAGCTTCGCCTTCGCGTCGGCCGGGATGTCCTCGAGGTCCTTCTCGTTCCGGCGCGGGATCATCACCGTCCTGATGCCGGCGCGCAGCGCGGCGAGGGACTTCTCCTTCAGGCCGCCGATCGGCATCACCAGGCCGCGCAGGGAGATCTCGCCCGTCATGGCGACGTCGGCCCGGATCGGCTGGTTCGAGAGCAGCGAGATGAGGCTCAGGTACATCGCCACGCCCGCGCTCGGGCCGTCCTTCGGCGTCGCGCCCGCGGGCACGTGCACGTGGATGTCCCACTTGTCCAGGCTCTCGTTGAGATGGCTCTTCGCGAGCGTGAGCGCGGCCTGCGCCGACTCCTTCATCACGTCGCCGAGCTGGCCGGTGAGGATCAGCTTGCCCTTGCCCGGCACTTTCGAAGCCTCGATGAACAGGATGTCGCCGCCCACGGGCGTCCAGGCGAGGCCGGTCGCCACGCCCGGGGTCGCGGCGCGCAGCGCCACCTCGTTCTCGAACTTCTTCGCGCCCAGGATCGCATGCAGGTCTGCGGAATCGATCAGGAGCTTTCCGGAAGCGCCTTCGGCGATCTTCATGGCGGCGTTTCTCAGGACCGAGCCGATCGCCCTTTCGAGATTGCGCACGCCCGCCTCGCGCGTGTAGTCGGCGATCAGCCCGCGCAGCGCCTCGTCGGAAATGCCGACCTGGCCCTCCTCGAGGCCGTTCGACTCGAGCTGGCGCTTGACGAGGTACTTCTTCGCGATCTGCAGCTTCTCCTCCTCGGTGTACCCCGGCAGCTGGATGATCTCCATGCGGTCGCGCAAGGGGCCCGGGATCGTGTCGAGCTGGTTCGCGGTGGCGATGAACATCACGCGCGACAGGTCGAAATCGACGCCCAGGTAGTTGTCGCGGAACTTGCCGTTCTGCTCCGGATCGAGCACCTCGAGCAGCGCGCTCGACGGGTCGCCGTGGAAGCCGCCCGCGCCAAGCTTGTCGATCTCGTCGAGCATCAGCACGCCCGCGCGCGAGCCCGCGCGCTTGACGGCCGCGATGATGTTGCCGGGCATCGCGCCGATGTAGGTGCGCCGGTGGCCGCGGATCTCGGCCTCGTCGTGCGTGCCGCCGAGCGCCACGCGCTGGAACTTGCGGTCGGTCGCGCGCGCGATCGACTGGCCGAGCGAGGTCTTGCCCACGCCGGGCGGGCCCACGAAGCACAGGATCGGGCTCTTGCCCTCGGGGTTGAGCTTGCGCACCGCGAGGTACTCGAGGATGCGGCGCTTGATCTTCTCAAGGCCGAAGTGGTCTTCGTCCAGGATTGCTCTTGCTTCCTGAATGTTTATTTCTTTTTGAGCAGAAGCAACCCAGGGGAGTTCGGTCATCCACTCCAGCCACGTGCGCAGCATCGAGCTCTCGGCCGACTGCTCGCCCATGCGCGCGAGGCGCTTGAACTCCTTCTTCACGTGCTTGAGCGTCTCCTCGGGGAAGCCGGCCGCCTCGATCGCCTTCTTCAGCTCCTCGATCTCCGCCGCGGTGTCTTCCTCGTCGCCCAGCTCCTTCTGGATCTGGCGCATCTGCTCGCGCAGCACGTGCTCGCGCTGGCGGCTGTCGAACTCCTTCTTGGTCTTGTCGCCGATCTCCTTCGAAAGGCGCATGACCTCCAGGCGCTGGGCGAGGAAGCCGAGCACCTTGTCCAGGCGCGCGCCCAGCTCGACGGTCTCGAGGATGTCCTGCTTGTCCTCGTTCTTGACGTCGAGCAGGTTGGCGACCATGTCGGCGAGCTGGCCGGGCGAGTCGATCGCGCGCACCACGTCGGCGAGCTCGTCGGGCGCGTTGGGCAGCAGCCCCACCGCCTCGACCGCCTGCTCCTTGAGCTGCAGGAACCGCGCCTCGATGTCCGCGCCCGAGCCCCTGGCCTCGGGAATCCAGGCCACGCTCGCGACGAGGAACGGCCAGCCCTCGAGGAACTCGACCACGCGGAAGCGCCGCTCGCCCTGCACCATGAGGTGGTTGGCGCCGCCCGGCAGGCCGGCGTAGCGCACCACCTGGCCGGCGGTGCCGACGCGGTGGAGGTCGCCCGGGCCGATGTCGTTCGCCTGCGGGTCGCGCTGCAGCAGGAAGCCCACCTTGAGGTTGGAGCGCGCCGCCTCCGAGGCCGCCGCCACGGACGAGGCGCGCCCGACGGTGATCGGCGAGATCACGCCCGGGAAGAGCACCGCGTTGCGAAGGGGAATGAGGACCAGCGCGTCCTCGGGGATCGGACGCGTCGCGAGCGCGGTCGAGCGCCGGCCCCGCTGCTCGCCGCCCGCCGCTTCCACCTGCTCGGCTTCCACCGCTTCGGACTTCTTCCTGCGCCAGAATTCCACGGTCTCTCCAGGGATTTGCGTCTGCTGTAGATGAGGGTGAATGCACGGGAATCAAGCGCGCGGATAGCCTAGAATTGAAAGGCATTTCCGCCCAACAGGAGCTCCCGCGCCATGCCCGCCACCACCACCGCCAGCGGCCTGATCATCGACGACATGGTCGTCGGCAGCGGCGAGGAAGCCCAGGCCGGCCAGAAGGTCAGCGTGCACTACACCGGCTGGCTGCTCTTCGGCGGCGAGAAGGGCAAGAAGTTCGATTCGAGCAAGGACCGCGGCGACCCGTTCGACTTCCCGCTCGGCGCCGGCCACGTCATCAAGGGCTGGGACGAGGGCGTGCAGGGCATGAAGGTGGGCGGCACCCGCAAGCTCACCATCCCGCCCGCGCTCGGCTACGGCGCGCGCGGCGCGGGCGCCGTGATCCCGCCCAACGCCACGCTGGTCTTCGAAGTGGAGCTGCTCGAAGTAGGCTGAGAGACGGGCCGATGCCCGGACTGCGCTACCTCATCCAGGCCTTCGTCGCGCTCGCCGCGCTCGCGCTCGGGCCCGCGGTGCTCGAGGCGCCCGAGACGCTCGGCTGGGAGATCGCGGCCGGCGTCGGCGCGCTGATCCTCGTAGGGGTCGCCTACCGCGGCATCGTCGGCTTCGTGAACAGCCGCCGCCCGAAGCGCTTCCCCGACAGCGTCATGGCGCCGAAAGAGCCGCCGAAGAAGGAAGACCTCTAGGCTTCAGGTTTCCGGGCAGGTAGAGCGGGTGCGCCGGCTCTCCGTTGGAGTTGATGCGAAGGGCATGCAGCTTCCGGCCCTTCAGAAGTTCTCTCACTTCGGACGAGCGCTCCTGGAACGCGCCGTGATTGCCCCAGGCGCAGACCACGATCGCCGCCTCCTTCGCCGCGCGCACGATCGCCGCGTCGTTGCCGGGACCGACCGGGTCTTGCGCCTTTCGCATTTCAATGGGACTCGTATTCCTGAACGCAAAAACATTCGTGACGATGAGCGCCCCGTAGCCCCAGCGCTCGGCGTAGTCGCGCGCTCGCGCGCAGGTCGGGTCGAGCTTCACCTCGTCCGCGGTGCTCGGGTTGAGCATGAGGAAGTTCGCGGCCGGGCGCTTCGCGTCCCAGCGCCGCCAGAGCAGGTAGCGCCAGCGCCGGCAACTGGAGAAGGTGGCGCCCGCGTCGCTGCGGACGATCACCTAGGCGAGCGCCGCGCGCCTCGGCCGGCCGCGCGGCCGATGGAGATTTGCGGCGCGCGACGCGAGCGTGTACGGGGTCGCAGGCTCGCGAAGCTCAAGCGTAAACGGACTGCGCACCGTCAGCGCATCGAACGTTGTTCCGTCTTGAAGATCCTCGGTCAGGAGGACTTCGCATTCCTGCAGCTGGGCGGCAGCCACGATCAGGCTGTCCCACCACGACAACTTCCAGCGCGCCTCGACTTCGCGCGCGCGCCGGAGCGCCGGCTCGTCGATCACCAGCGGTTGCCAGGCGAACAGCCTTGAGACCCTGGCCCAGATCTCGTCGGGAGCCGCGCCGCCCAGCCGCTTGAGCGTGTTGTACGTCTCGGAGACGACCTGCATGCTGGTCTTCCCGAGACGCTCCTCCCACAGGCGGTCGCGCCAAGCCCTGGCGCGCCGCTGCTTGGCCGGATCGCGCGGGTCGCTGGCGTAGACGAAGACGTTAGCGTCGACGAAGCACAGGCCGGTCATAGAGCTCATCGCGCTTCGGATACGGCTTCCAGGGCCCTTTGAGGTCCAGGGGCTTTTCGGCGAGGGCGGCCCGCATCGCGGCTTCGTATTCCCGCGTATGGCCCGTGTGTTCGCGCAGCGCCTCGCCGATGTAGCGTGAAAGGCTCATCTTGCGCTCCGCGGCGCGCACCCGCGTCCGCGCATAGGTTGCGTCGTCAAGCGAAACGGTGACGTTCCTCATGGCGCGAAATTACACGAAGTCCGTGTATTTATCAAGCCGCGCCGCTCTGCGGACGGTCTCCGCCCGCCTGAATTGCTACGACGCCGGCAGCAGCCAGTCGAGCGCCGCCGACGCGCCGTAGGCGGCGAGCAGCGCGAGGCAGAACACCATGAGGCTCCTCGTCATGCCGCGCGGGATGTCCATCGCGTCGAAGCGGCGCTTGAGCGCGAAGCTCGCCGCGAAGTAGACGATCGTCGAGACGAGGAGCGAGCGCATCATGGCGCGCGCCCCCGCCCTACTCCGCCCCCTCCACCACGCGCATGTCGCGGTCCACGCTGCCCTTGCCGAGCGCCTTGAGCGCCTCCTGGTAGCCGGGCGAGTCGTGCGCCGCGAGCGCGGTCTTCAAGTCCGGGAACTCCACCACCACGGTGCGCTGCTTCACGCCCGACTCCCAGGCCTGCACCGCCGTGCCGCGGATGAGGAACTTGCCGCCCGCGGCGACGATCGACGGGCCGGCGAGCTTGGCGTACGCGGCGAGCGCGTCCGGATTCTTGATCGAGCGGTAGGTCGTTACCCAGTAGGCCTTCGGCATGGTCGTCTCCTCGAAAGCGGGCGATTCTAAGCTAGGCCCACATCCCGCGCAGCCTCGCCGCCACGTCCACCCCCGCCCCGCCCGCCGCGCGCTCCTCGGCCTCGGCGGGCTCGCCGTAGGTCACGGGCTCCAGGCAGCGCATCACCTCGCGCGTGAGGAACCGGCTCTTCGCGCCGTAGACGTGCCGGTCGCCCATGCGCGACTGTTGCGTGACGTAGAACCGGAGCGGCGCGATGAGGTGCAAATCCGTTTTCGCGCGCGTCATCGCTACGTACAAGAGGCGCCGCTCCTCGTCGATCTGCTCGGGCTTGCCCGCGGCGAACTCGTTCGGGAAATTGCCGTCGGTGACGTTGAGCACGTGCACCGCCTCCCACTCCTGGCCCTTTGCCGAGTGCACGGTGGAGAGCACGAGGTAGTCCTCGTCGAGCATCGCCTCGTTCGACTGGTCGCCCGTGGCCGCCGGCGGGTCGAGCGCCATCTCGGTGAGGAATTGCTCCCGGGTCGGATATCGCTGGGAAATCTTCTCCAGTTGAAGAAGATCGCCCGACCGCACCTCGGCCGCGTCGTAGCGGCGCTCGAGGATCGGCTCGTACCACTCGCGCACGCGCGCGACCTGCCCGGACCAGATTGTTTTGGGGTTATTCAGATAGAAATATAGTTGGTCGGCGTCGGGAGAGCCCGTCTGCAATGCCTCCCATGAAAATCCCTTGGCCTCAAACCCCGTGAAAATCCGCTCCGCGGTCTTCGGCCCCACGCCCTCCAGGAGCTGCAGCGCGCGAAACGCCGCGACGCGGTTCCTCGGGTTGTCCGCCCAGCGCAGCACCGCGAGCAGGTCCTTCACGTGCGCCGCCTCGAGGAACTTGAGGCCCCCGTACTTCACGTAGGGGATGTTCCGCCGCACGAGCTCGAGCTCCAGCACGTCCGAGTGGTGCGAGCTGCGGAAGAGCACCGCCTGGCGCATCAGCTCCACGCCGCGCTCGCGCGCCTCGAGCACGCGCCCCACGACGTACTCGGCCTGCGCCTGGTCGTCCGCCACGGTGACGTAGCGCGGCTTGCCGCCGCGCCGGTTCCGGGACACCAGCTGCTTGCCGATCAGCGCGTTCGCGAGGTCCAGCACCTCCTGCGTTGAGCGGTAGTTCTCCTCCAGCGGGACGACGGAGGATTGCTTGAATTGCTTTTCGAAATTGACGATGTTTTCGACGGTTGCCGCGCGAAACGAGTAGATCGCCTGCGCGTCGTCGCCCACCACCGTGAGCCCGAGGCCCGGGGGCACGCGGTTTCCCACCATCGCGTGCAGGATCTCCGCCTGCAGCCGGTTGGTGTCCTGGTACTCGTCCACCAGCACGTGGTCGAACCGGGCGCCGATCTCGGCCGCGAGCGCGGCGTCCTGCATCATCGCGTGCCAGTAGAGCAGCAGGTCGTCGTAGTCGAGCGCCTGGTTGGCGAGCTTGCGGTCCACGAAGCCCTTGAACAGATCCTTCAGCTCCGCCTCCCACTCCGCGCACCACGGGAACGTGGAGGCGAGCGTGTCCATGAGGGAACCTTGCGTGTTCACGCGGTGCGAGTAGATCGCGAGGCAGGTGTCCTTGCGCGGGAAGCGCTTCTCCTTGGCCGACAGCCCGCGCTCGTGGCGCACCACGTCGAGCAGGTCCGCCGCGTCCGCGCGGTCGAGCACGCTGAACGATTCGGCGAGCCCCAGGCGCCGGCAGTGCTGGCGGATGAGCCGGTTGGCCACCGAGTGGAACGTGCCCGACCACGGCAGCCGAAGGCCCGCGCCCGCCGTCCCGCACACCGACTCGGCGAGCACGCGCTGCGCCCGGCGCGTCATCTCCAGCGCCGCGCGCCGCGTGAACGTGAGCAGCAGGATCCGCTCCGGCCTCGCCCCCTCCAGTACGAGGTGCGCGACCCGGTGCGCGAGCGTGTTCGTCTTGCCCGTGCCCGCGCCCGCGAGGATCAGCAGCGGCCCCGGCCCCGCCGTCGCCGCCTCCCGCTGCCGCTCGGTCAGCCGTCCGAATATCTCCGTCGTGGCCTCGATCGCGCCCATGGGGCG
>DATIYN010000028.1:0-20182 GCA_035517595.1 Burkholderiales bacterium | reverse complement strand
CGGGCGAGGACATCGGCATCGCGCTCGACGTCGCCGCGACGCAGCTCTGGCGCGACGGCCGCTACCACCTCGCGCTGGAGAACAGGGCGCTCACCGCCTCGCAGCTGCACGCGCTGCTGCTGCAATGGATCGAGCGCTACCCGATCGTCTCGATCGAGGATCCCTTCGCCGAGCACGACGGCGAGGCCATGGCTTCCTTTACGCGGACGGCCGGAGAGCGGATACAGGTGGTGGGCGACGATTTCCTGGTGACCAGTTCGCAAAGACTGAAGGAAGCGAAGGCAATCGGCGCCTGCAACGCGGTGCTGCTGAAGCCGAACCAGGCGGGAACCCTCACCGAGACGCTCGCCTGCTGGCGCGCGGCGCAGGAAGCAGGCTACGGCGCGATCGTCTCGGCGCGCTCGGGCGAGACCGAGGACGTGACGATCGTGCACCTTGCGGTCGGCTGGGGCGTGCCGCAGCTCAAGGTGGGAAGCTTCGCGCGCTCCGAACGCATGGCGAAGTGGAACGAGGGCCTGCGCATCGAGGAGGCGCTCGCCGGCGCGCAGCTCCCCTACCCCGCGCGCCGCCTCTTCAGGCGATCGGCGCGAGCCCCCTAGCCGTCAGGCGGTAGCGCCGGTCGCAGCCCGCCGCGGCCGCCTCGGAGTGCGTGACGAGGATGCCCGCGGCGCCGTGCGCCTTCACCTGCGCGCGCAGCAGCGAGAGCACCTGGCGCGCGTTCTCCTGGTCGAGGTTGCCCGTCGGCTCGTCGGCCAAGACCACTCTGGGTTCCCCCACCAGCGCGCGCGCGATCGCCACCCTCTGGAGCTCTCCCCCTGACAATTCTCTTGGCATGCTCTTCGCGCGGTCGGCCATGCCGACCGCTGCGAGGAGCTCCGCTGCCTTTGCATGAATTGCATTCGAATCGAATCCCCGAAGCAAGAGCGGCAAGCCGACGTTCTGCTGAACCGTCAGGTGAGGCAGAACGTGAAAGGCCTGAAACACGAAGCCGAACCGGTCGCGCCGCAGGCGCGTGCGCGCGTCGTCATCCAGGCCGCCCAGGTCGACCCCCTCGAAGCGCACCTGCCCCGCGTCGGCGGGCTCCAGGCCCGCGATCACGTTGAGCAGCGTCGATTTGCCCACGCCCGACTCGCCGACAACGGCGACGTACTCTCCGGACTCGATCTCGAGCGTGACGCCCGAGAGGACGGTACGCGCCCCAAAGCGCTTGGTGACGGCGTCGAGTGTCAGCACTGGCGCGAATCCTACTGCAGGCGCGCCTGGCAGGGCCCGGGCTCGACCCCGCGGAACCCGCTTCTAGCCTTCGCCGCCCAGCAGCTTCTGGATGACGGGACGCGACCCTTCCAGAGCCACGCGCTGCGAATAGAAGGCGAGCCCGCGCGCGCCGCCCAGCTCTTCGCCGCCGCCGGCGCGACCCGGGCCGCCGTGCACCAGTTGCGGAAGGACCGTCCCCGGCCCGGGCGACAGTTCGATCTTCGGGTGCCCGAGGAAGATCCGCCCATGATGCGGCGCCACGTCCGCCACGACGCCCTCGATGAAGCTCAGATCGTCGGAATAGATCGAGCACACCAGCCCGCCATTGCCCCGGCTCACGATCTCCTGCGGCGCCTCGTCATAGGCGATCAGAACCGCCACGGGGCCGAAGACCTCCCGTTCGTGGACGGCGCCGGCGCCGTCGCGCGCCTCGATCAGGGTCGGTCCTACGAAGTAGCCCTTCGCCGGCAGGCTCGGCTGCTCGAAGACCTTCGTGCCTTCCCCGAGCAGCGCGCCGACGCCCGCGCGCACCTCGTCACGCTGCGCCGCCGTCGCTACAGGGCCCATTCGCGTCGACGCGAGCGCAGGATCGCCTACCGGCACCGCTGCCAGCAGCTCCGCTAAAGCGGCCTTGACCTCGTCCATCGACGAGCGCGGGACCAGCACCCGGCGAATCGCCGTGCACTTCTGGCCGGCCTTCTGCGTCATGTCGCGCTCCACGTCCCGGAGAAAGGTCTCGAACATCCCGCTGACGGGCTGCACGTCGCTGCCCAGGACGGCGGCGTTCAGGCTGTCGGCCTCCACGTTCACCCGGACGGAATGGCGCACGACATTCGGCAGGGAACGAATTCGCGCCGCGGTCTCGCCCGAGCCGGTAAAGGCGACGACGTCCTGCGCGCCAACCTGCGCGAGGAGCTCTCCCGGCGAGCCGGCGAGGAACGACAGTGCGCCGTCCGGCAGCAGCTTCTGCTCGACGACGAGTTCGACGACCCGGTGCGCCAGCATCGCGGAGCTGGTCGCCGGCTTGCTCACGACCGGCATGCCGGCCAGCAGCGCCACCGCAGCCTTTTCGGCGAAGTTCCAGGCAGGGAAATTGAAGGCGTTGACGTGAACCGCGACGCCGCGGCGCGGCACCAGGACGTGCTGACCGTGAAAGCGGGGCGAGCGGCCGAGCTGAATGCCGTCGCCGTCCACCAGCATGCGCCTGGCGCCGAGCCCGGCGGCGACTTCGGCGTAGGCGTGCAGCGTGCCGATGGCTCCGTCCACGTCGAACTTGGCGTCCGAGCGCGTATTGCCGCCGTTGGCCATGCCGAGCTCGAGAAGCTCGGTGCGGCTTTCCTGCATCGCCTCGGCGATCGCCTGCAGCAGCGCCCCCCGCTCCGCGAAAGTCATCGCGCGCAGCGCCGGGCCGCCGCGGCGCCTCGCATAATCGAGAGCCGCCGCGACGTCGATGCCGGCGCTGCTGACGGTCGCCAGCGCCTCTTCCGTCGCGGGGTTGAACAGCGTCTGCCCGGCGCCCGTGCCGGCACGCCACTGCCCGCAGACGTGGCTCCTCAGTTGCTTGAGCATCGGAATCCCTCGGCCTTGGTCCGATCGCCGCTGACGTCGCGCAAAGAGTCCGGAGAACAGCACATCGGCCGCACGAGCATCGAGCTCAAAACGCGTCGACCGAGCCGAGCGCGCCAAATCGCTTCCGTTGCAGCATTCACTGGACTTCCTCCTGGAACTTGATCGCCGGGCTCCGCGCGGCAAGACAGCGCATTTGCACGATAACGCATGAAACGAACTTCGACTGCCGGAGATGCTAGCGCCGACCCGAAGGATCTGAAAGAAGGAAATGCACTATCGTGCAGCACCGGTTGCCTCGCAGGAGACTCCGAGCAGGTGGCGGCATGTGCGGCGCGCGCGCAGCTGAAGCATGCGCGCTGCGCGCGCACGCAGGTCAACAAACGCGCTGCGTTCCTCTTGCGCCCCCCTTGCAGCGCCACTAGACTCATTGCGTCGCGGATTTGCGACGTTTCTCGGAGGAGGAACCACGTGCTCAGAACCGTCTACGCCTGCATCCTCGCGGCCGCCATGGCCATCGCTGCGCCCGCCTCGGCGCAGCAAAAGGTCAAGATCGGCTTCATCACCACGCTGTCGGGCCCGGCGGGCGCAATCGGCGCCGACATGAAGAATTCGGTCGAGCTCGCGCTCGACCACCTCAACCGGAAGGTGGGCGGCCTGGAGACCGAGATCATCTACGGCGATGACCAGTTCAAGCCGGACGTCGGCGTGCAGGTCGCCGACGAGATGATGAAGCGTGACAAGGTGAATTTCGTCTCGGGAATCATCTGGTCGAACGTGATGCTCGCCGTGGCGCCGCGCGTGACCGGCGCAGGCACCTTCATGATCGGCACCAACGCCGGCCCGCACGAGCTCGCCGGCGAAATGTGCAACGAGCTGTTCTTCACGACCTCCTGGCAGAACGACCAGACGCCCGAGGCGATGGGCAAGTACATGACCGACGCGGGCCTGAACGACGTCTACATCATGGCGCCCAACTACGCCGCGGGCAAGGACATGCTCACCGGCTTCAAGCGCACCTTCAAGGGCCGCATCGTCGACGAGGTCTACACGCGCATGGGGCAGACCGACTACCAGGCCGAGATCTCGCAGCTGCGCGCGAAGCACCCGAAGGCGGTGATGGTGTTCTACCCGGGCGGCATGGGCATCCAGTTCATGAAGCAGTACTCCGAAGCCGGCCTGCGCGGCCAGTTCCCGCTGTACTCGGTGTTCACGCTGGACGAGCTGTCGATTCCCGCGGTGAAGCACGCCGCGCTCGGCCAGTACGAGACGCGCATCTGGAGCCCGGACCTGAAGAACCCGGCCAACGAGAAGTACGTCGGCGACTACAAGAAGAAGTACGGCGGCAAGCTGCCGTCGTTCTACGGCGCGCAGAGCTACGACGGCATCATGCTGATCGACTCGGCGATCCGCGCCGTGAAGGGAAACCTCGCCGACAAGAAAGGCATGATCGCGGCGATGAGCAAGGCGAACTTCAACTCGGTGCGCGGCAAGTTCACCTACGGGCACAACCACTTCCCGATCGAGAACTTCTACCTGCTGAGGGCTGTGGCGGGTCCGTCGGCCGGCGCCGACCCGGTGATGGAGATCCAGAAGACGGTGTTCACGAACTACAAGGACACCTACGGCTCGGCCTGCAAGATGAAGTGATCGCGGCGGCCGTTACAATGAAGGGGCGCCCGGCGCCCCTTTTTTGTTGATGAACCTCATCCTCATCGCCGAACAGACGCTGAACGGGCTGCAGCTCGGCGTGACGCTGTTCCTGATCGCCGCGGGCCTGACGCTCGTGTTCGGAATCATGAACCTCGTCAACCTCGCGCATGGCGCGCTGTACATGGTCGGCGCCTACCTCGGCACGTTCTTCTTCCAGCAGACGGGGTCCTGGCCGCTCGCGGTGGCGCTCGCGCTCGCCGGGTCGATGCTCGTCGGGGTCGTCACCGAGGTGGTCGCGCTGCGCACGCTCTACGAGCGCGACCACCTCGACCAGGTGCTCGCGACCTTCGGCCTGATCCTGTTCTTCAACGAGCTCGTGGCGATGCTCTGGGGCCGCGCGGCGATCTTCAGCACGATTCCGGAATACCTCTCGGGCCACGTGCAGATCGCCGGCGGGCTGAGCTACCCGCTCTACCGGCTGGTGATCATCGGCATCGGACTCGCGGTCGCGCTGCTGCTGTGGTGGGTGGTGGCGCGCACGCGCCTGGGCATGCTGATCCGCGCGGGCGCGAGCAACCGTCCGATGGTGGCCGCGCTCGGCGTCAACATCCGGCTGCTCTACACCGTGGTGTTCGGCTTCGGCGCGGCGCTCGCGGGACTCGCCGGACTGCTGGTCGGGCCGGTCTACTCGGTGCAGCCCGGCATGGGCGAGCTGATCCTGATCCAGGTGTTCGTGGTGATCGTGATCGGCGGCATCGGCTCGATCCGCGGCGCGTTCGCGGGCGCCCTCATCGTAGGCATGGTGGACACGCTCGGGCGCGCCTTCCTGAAGCCCACGCTCGCGACGGTCCTGTCGCCGACGGCCGCCGATGCGGCCGGCCCCGCGCTCGCCTCGATGCTGATCTACCTGCTGATGGCGGTAGTGCTCGCGTTCCGCCCTGCGGGGCTGTTTCGCGCCGTGCGATGAGGCCGGCGCCGCGCACCTGGGTGCTCGCGGGGCTGCTGCTGCTCCTCGCGGCGGTGCCGCCGCTCGCCGCCTGGCTCGACCAGCCCTTCTACCTCGACCTGCTGCGCCGCGTCATGATCTTCGCCATCGCCGCGACGAGCCTCAACCTGATCCTCGGCTACGGCGGCATGGTGTCCTTCGGTCACGCGGCCTACCTCGGCATCGGCGCCTACGCGGTCGGCGTACTGGGCTTCTACGGCATCCACGACGGCTGGCTGCAGTGGAGCGTGGCGATCGGCGCCTCGGCGCTGGTCGCGCTCGCCATCGGCGCAGTGTCGGTGCGCACCAGCGGCATCTACTTCATCATGATTACGCTCGCTTTCACGCAGATGCTCTACTACCTCGGCATCTCGATCGAGGAGTACGGCGGCGACGACGGCATGCGGCTTGCCTCGCGCAGCCAGTTCTCCGGGCTGATCGACCTCGCCGACCCCGCCGCCTTCTACTACGTCGTGCTGGCGATCCTCGCGCTGTTCCTCTATCTCACGCGCCGCCTCGTGGACTCGCGCTTCGGCCGCGCGCTGCAGGCCGCGCGCTCCAACGAAGCGCGCGCGCGCGCCATCGGCTTCTCGCCCTACCCCTATCGCCTCGCCGCCTTCGTCATCTCGGGCGCGATGTGCGGCCTGGCGGGCGCGTTGCTGGTCAACCACACCTTGTACCTCACGCCCGAGTTCATGAACTGGACGCGCTCGGGCGAGCTCATGTTCATGGTGATCCTCGGCGGCATCGGCACGACCGCGGGCCCGCTGCTCGGCGCCGCGGCGCTACTGCTGCTCGAGGACCTGCTGCAGGGCTGGAGCCTGCTGCCCAAGGCGGTCACCGAGCACTGGCAGCTGTATCTCGGCGTGATCCTCGTGCTCGTGGTGCTGCACGCCAAGCGCGGACTGGCGGGGCTGATCCCCGGCAAGAATGAGTAGCCCGCTGCTCGAGACGGTGGGGCTGCGCAAGGCCTTCGGCGCGCTGGTGGCGACCGACGGCGTGGACTTCGACGTGCGCGAGGGCGAGACGCACGCCGTGATCGGCCCCAACGGCGCCGGCAAGACGACCTTCATCAAGCAGCTGTCCGGCGAGCTGCAACCCGACACCGGGTCGGTGCGCTTCGCGGGCGAGGACATCACGCGCCTGCCGCCGCAGCGGCGCTCGCGCAAGGGGCTCGCGCGCTCCTTCCAGATCACGAGCATCTTTCACGACTTCAGCACCCTGGACAACGTGGCGCTCGCGATCCAGGCATACGCCGGCCACAGCTTCCGCTTCTGGCGCGCCGCGCGCGAGGACGCCTCGCTGATCCAGCCCGCGATGCAGCTGCTCAAGCAGGTGGGTCTCGAAGGCAAGGCGCAAGTCCTCGCCACCAAGCTCTCCCATGGCGAGCACCGCCAGCTGGAAATCGCCATGGCGCTCGCCACCCGGCCGCGCCTGCTGCTGCTGGACGAGCCGGTGGCCGGCATGGGAACCGACGAGTCGGCGCGCATGGTGAAGTTCCTCGAGACGCTGAAGGGCAGCAAGACCATCGTGCTCGTCGAGCACGACATGGACGCCGTGTTCTCGCTCGCCGACCGCATCTCGGTGCTGGTCTACGGGCGCATCGTCGCGACCGGCACGCCGGCGGAAATCCGCGCCAATGCGGAGGTCCGCGCCGCCTACCTCGGCGAGGAGGGCTGATGGCCGAGCAGATGCTGGCGGTGGAGGGTCTCGAGACTGCCTATGGCCTGAGCCAGGTGCTGTTCGGCGTCTCGCTGCGCATCGCGCGCGGAGAAGTCGTCACGCTGCTCGGGCGCAACGGCATGGGCAAGACCACCACCGTGCGCTCGATCATGGGAATGGTCCGCTCCAGGGCGGGCAGCATCGCCTTCGACGGCGCCTACATCACCGGCCTGCCCTCCTATCGCATTGCGCAGGCGGGCATCGGCCTGGTGCCCGAGGGCCGGCAGATTTTCCCCAACCTCACGGTGCAGGAGAACCTCGTCGCGACCGCCGCCAACCGGCGCGGCGTGAAGGATGCGTGGACGCTGCAGCGCGTCTACGAGCTGTTTCCGGGCCTCAAGAGCCGGCAGGGCAACTACGGCAACCAGCTCTCCGGCGGCGAGCAGCAGATGCTGGCGATCGGGCGCGCGCTGATGACCAACCCGCGCCTGCTGATCCTCGACGAGGCCACCGAGGGCCTCGCGCCGCGCATCCGCGCCGACATCTACCGCTCGATCGAGCGCCTGAAGGAAGCCGGGCTGTCGATCCTCGTGATCGACAAGGACCTGAAGGCGCTCATCCGCATCGCCGACGCACACTACATGCTGGAGAAGGGCCGCGTGGTCTGGACGGGCAGCTCCGCCCAGCTCGCGGCCGACGAGGAAGTCCAGCACCGCTATCTGGGCGTATGACGGCGGGGCGAAGCGCGGCTAGAGAATCGTGAGACCGCCGTCGACGGGCAGCACCGCGCCCGTGACGAAGGACGCCTCGTCCGAGGCGAGCCAGAGGATCGGCAGCGCGATTTCCTCCGGATCCGCCCATCTCCCGAGCAGCGAATTGTCCCTGCGCTCCTCCCGCAGCTCCTCCAGGCTCCCGCCCGCGGCCCTGGCGCGAGCCATGTGGAACTCGGTGAGCGTGGAGCCGGGGCACACCGCGTTCGCGCGCACGCCGCGCGACGCCTCCTCGTGCGCGAGCGTGCGCGTGAGCGCGATCAGCGCCGCCTTGCTCGCGTCGTAGGCGGCCATGCCCTTGCGCCCCGTGAGCGCATAGCAGGAAGAGACGTTGACGATGGAGCCGCGGCCCGACTGGCGCAGCGCGGGCAGCGCTGCCTTGCAGTAGCCCGCCGCGCCGACGAGGTTGACGTCGAGCACGCTGCGCCATTCCTCGGGCGAGGCATCCGCGACCGCGGCGAATTTCCGCATCGCCGCGTTGTTGACGAGGATGTCGAGCCGTGCAAAGGCCTCCACGGCGCCGGCCACGGCCGCGCGCGCCGAGTCCGGATCGGCGACGTCGGCGCGCATCGACGCGGCGTGGCGCAAACCCTCGACGGTGCGCCTCAAAGCGCTTTCGTCCTGGTCCACGAGAAACACGCAGGCGCCCTCGCGGGCAAAGATACGCGCGGTCGCGGCGCCGATGCCCGCGCCGCCGCCCGTAATGAGCGCGACCTTGCCTTGCAGCCTCACAGCCGGAGCAACCTCCTCGGATTCTGCACGAGGACCTTCTCCCGGACAGCCGCATCCGGGATGAAATCGGCCAGTGCGTCCAGGAGCCTTCCGTCGTCCGGCATTTTCCGCGCGTCGAAGAAGCCGGTATGCGGCCAGTCGCTTCCCCAGACCAGGCGCTCGGGCGCGATCTGCGCCAGCCGTCGGGCGAGCGGCGCGACGTCGGCGTACGGGTAGCCCTGCTTCGAGATCCGCTCGGCGCCGCTGATCTTGGTCCAGAAGTTGCTGCGCTTCATGAGCTCGCAGAGGATGCCGAAGGGCTCCGGGTCCGCTCCCGCGGACGCATCGACGCGGCCGAAATGGTCGATGACCACCGTGGCCGGAATGGCCTCCAGCCAGGCGCGCAGCCCGGGAAGCGCCGCGCCCTCGAAATGCAGCTCGACGAACCAGCCCTGCCCCTCGATGCACCGCAAAACATGCTCAAACACGCCCTGATCCAGCGTGCCGCCATGCTGCGGGTTGAAGGCGAAGCGCACGCCGCGCGCGCCGGCCGCGTGCAGCGCCAGGCAGCCATCGCGCGTCGCCCGTCCGTCGAGGCGCACCACCGCGAGATAGCGGCCGCCCGAACGCGCGGCCGCATCCAGGTCCACGGCGTTGTCGAAGCCGTGCGTGTTGGCGTGAACGACCAGGCCGTTGCGGATGCCGAGGCGGTCGTGCAGCGCCAGCGCCGAGTCGAGCGGCGCGTCGGGCGGCGTGTACTTGCGCGCGGCCGCGTACGCGAAGCGCGCCTGCGGACCGAGCACGTGGAAGTGCATGTCCCAGGCGCCCGCCGGCAGCATCCAGCCCGGACGCGACGGCTCGGGCGCCGGACCGAGGCACTCAGGAATCGACAAGGAATGCGGTTTCCGCCTTGCCGCGCAGCACGATGTTGAACTCGTAGGCGATCGATCCGTCGGGATCGCGCCCCGCCTCGCGCGCGATCAGGGAGGCGCGCGAATCCAGCTCCTCGATCCCGTTGAGGATCGGGTCGATGTCGTTGAGCGGCTCGCCGGGGAAATACATCTGCGTGATGAGCCGCTGCATGACGCCCGCGGCGAAGACCGAGAAGTGGATGTGCGGCGGACGCATCCAGTTGTCGTAGCCCGGGTTCGGGTACGCGCCCGGCTTGATGGACCGGAAGCGGTAGCTGCCGTCGTCGGCGGTCAGCGCGCGGCCGAAGGCCTTGAGGTTCGGATCCGGCGGCTGCGGGGTGACGTCGTCCGGATGCTCGTACTTGCCGCGGCAGTTCGCCTGCCAGACTTCGATCAGCGCCTTGCGCACCGGCCGGCCGTCCTCGTCAAGCACGCGGCCGCCGAACACGATCGGCATCCCCTCGGCGCGCGGCCCGCCCGGGGAGCGGCAGGCGAGATCGTCGTCGCCTTCCCGGATCAGCCCGAGGCTGAAGAACGGCCCCAGCGTCTGCGACGGCGTAACGACATGAACGGGTTTGGACGGCGTGCGCTGCTCATGGACGCGGTAGCCCTTGATGAGCTCCAGGCGTTTGCTGTCGACGAAGCTCGCGGGATGCGGGAAGTCGGGCCTGGCCATGGCGGCGTTACTGCGTCGCCTTGGCGCCGGTCTGCTTGATGACGGCGGCCCAGCGCGGCGTCTCCCAGCGGATGTATTCGGCGAACTGCTCCGGCGTGCTCGCCACCACGTCGAACTGGATGTCGGTCAGGCGCTTGTTCACCTCCGGGATGTTCAGGATGCGGACCAGCTCGCGGTGGTAGCGCTCGATGACGGGCTTCGGCGTTGCGCCGGGCGCGAGAAAGCCGATCCAGGCGATGGCCTCGAAGTCGGGATAGCCCAGCTCGATCATGGTCGGCGTCTGCGGCGTCGCGCGGAAGCGCGTCCGCCCGCTGGACGCAAGGACCTTGAGCTTGCCGGACGCCAGGTGCGGCAGCACGTTGCCCGGAACGAGGAATGCCAGCTGCACGTTGCCGGCAAGCAGGTCGGCGACCGCGGGCGCGGGACCCTTGTAGGGCACGTGGACCAGGTTGATGCCGGCAGCGGACTTGAACATCTCCATGGTGAGGTGCGAGGCGGCGCCGATGCCGATCGACCCATAGCTCAACTTGCCCGGGTTCGCCTTCGCGTACTTGACCAGCTCGTCGACCGTGGAAAAGGGCACGCTCGGATTCACGGTGAGGAACTGCGGCGTGGTGACGGCGAGCATGATCGGCGCGAGGTCCTTCTGCGGGTCGTAGGGCAGATTGCCGAACAACGTCTGGTTCACCGTGATCGGCCCGGTATAGCCGCACAGGATGGTGGTGCCATCGGGGTCGGCCTTGGCCACCAGGTCGGTGCCGATGTTGCCGCCGGCGCCGGCCTTGTTCTCCACGATCACCGGCTGGCCGAAGGCCTCCTGCAGGTGGGGCGCCACCAGCCGTGCAAGGATATCCACGGTGCCGCCCGCCAGCGGCACGACAATCTTCACGGGTTTCGAGGGCGTCCATTCCTGCGCGCCGGCGGGGATTGCCAGCGCCGCGAGCACGGCGAAGATGGCGGCGGAAAGCCTAGGCATGGCAGACCTCACACGGTGAACACGGGTTGTTGCAGGCCGTCGAGCAGCGACTTCTTCGCCCACTCCGGCGCGCTGACGGCGCGGTCCAGGAGCACCGAAGCGGCGCGCACGCGCTGCGAGCGCGCCTCGAGCGCCGGCGGCTCGATGCCCTGCGCGAGATTGCGCGCCGAGCGCTCGAGCATGCGGCGCGCCATCACGATGGCCTTGTCGGTGGCGATGAGGTGCTCCCGGGAATGGTCCTGGATCGGCCCCATGCTTTCCTGCAGCGACGCATCCTGGATCGAAAAGCCGTCGACGCCGCTGAACGAGTCGCGATTCTTCTGCGCCTCGCGGTCGATCAGCCAGTCGTTGGACTTGTTGGCGAGCGGCACGAAGGTGCCGGGCACGTATTTCACGTGGATGCCCCTGCCCTCCTTCATGGCCTGCCGCTCCTCCTCCGGCAGCGGCCGGTCGGACAGCCAGTTGATGCTCCAGGCCCAGCAGTTCTCATCGTCGATCGGCACCCAGACGTGCCCGCCGAGCGCGTGCGGGCCGAACGGCGGGATCAGCGTGAACCACGGGAAGATCCATTGCGTGATGCGCCAGTAGTGCGAATCCGGGTCGCCGAGGCGCCGTCCGTACAGCGTGAGCCCGTGGGCCATCTCCTCGATGTCGAACACGACGTTGCCGTCGGCCTTGATGTAGCGCAGGGCCCGGGAGTGGCGATGCATCGGGTCCTTGTCCACTTCATACCGGTGGACCCACGACACGTGCGAAGTGTCGATGCCGCCTTCCATCGCCTGGAGGTAGCTGGATTCCTGCAGCCGCTTGGTGACGTAGCGGTGGCTTTCCGGAACGAGGCACCATTCCAGTTCCGGGGGCGCGGGCTTGCGGTCCGGCGGGCCCATGTACGCCCACACGGCGCCGCCGCGCTCGATGCACGGATAGGCCTTGATCCTCATCTTGGGCGCGAGCTGCGGGACCTGCGGCAGATCGACGCACTGTCCCTGGAGATCGTACTTCCAGCCATGATAGGAGCAGCGAATGCCGCACTCCTCGTTGCGGCCGAGGAACAGCGATGCGCCGCGGTGCGCGCAGAATTCGTCGATCAGCGCGGCGCGCCCCTGCGTGTCGCGAAACGCGAGCAGCTTCTCGCCGAGAATCTTCACGCGCACCGGCGCTCCGTCGGGCGCGGCGATCTCGCTCGAGAGCAGAGCGGGCACCCAGTAGCGCCGCATCAGCTTGCCCATCGCGGTGCCCGGCCCCACGCGTACCAGCAGCTCGGCGGTCTCCCGGTCCATTGATAATAAGTATACTTATCATGATGCGCCGGGCTGTCAAGACGACGCGCCGTCCCGAGGGCCTGGCGGACCTCTATTCGCGCCCGGGATTCCTGCTGCGCCGCGGCCACCAGATCGCCGTCGGCATCTTCGTCCAGGAGTGCGCCGCCGTCGGGCTGACGCCGCCGCAGCACGGGGTCCTCGTGGTGGTCGACAACGCGCCGGGGCTGGACCAGGCCGGCATCGCGCGCGCGCTCGGGTTCGACCGCGCCACGACGGGCGCGCTGATCCAGGGCCTGGAGCGCCGCGGCCTGCTGCGGCGCGAAGATTCCGCGTCCGACCTGCGCCGCAAGGCCCTAGCGATGACGCCGCGAGGCCGCGCCATGCTGCGTCGCGCCCGGTCCGCCGTGCGGCGCACGTCCGACCGGCTGCTCGCCCCCCTCGCGCCGGCCGAACGGCGTCGATTCGTGCAGCTTCTGGAACGGCTGACGGCCGCGCTCAACGCGGCTTCGCGCACGCCCGTCCTGCCGCCGCCGCTTCAGACCTGAAGCAGCGCGGGCAGGATCTGGCCGATCGGCTCGCGGAACACCGCGTGCGCCATGTCGTCGAACTGCGTCGGCTCGGCGTTGACGATCACCACGCGCGCGCCCGCCTGGCGCGCGGCCGGCACCGCGCCGGCGACCGGATAGACCTGCAGCGTGCTGCCGATCGCGAAGAAGAGGTCCGCCTCCTCCGCCACGCGCAGCGCGCGGTCGATCACCTCGCGCACCAGCGCCTGGCCGAAGGAGACGGTGGCGCTCTTCAGGATGCCGCCGCAGTCGCGGCAGGGCGGATCCTCCTCGCCTGCGCGCACCCTTTGCAGCGCGTCCTGCATCGGCGCCGTCATGCCGCAGCTCATGCAGACCACCTTGCGCATGGTGCCGTGCACCTCGATCACCCTGTCGGGCGAGTTGCCGGCCTGCTGGTGCAGCTCGTCGATGTTCTGCGTGATGAGCGCGTGCAGCTTGCCGCGCTTCTCCAGCGCCGCGAGCGCGAGATGGCCCGCGTTCGGCTTCGCGCTCCAGGCCGTGTGGTCCATGCGCGCTTTCCACGAGGCCTTGCGCACCTCGGGGTCGGCCAGGTAGTAGTGGATGTTCGAGAGCTTCTCCGCCATCGGGTTCCGGGTCCACAAGCCCTGCGGCCCGCGGAAATCGGGAATGCCCGAATCGGTGGAGATGCCCGCCCCGGTCAGCACGACGACGCGCTGCGCGCCCCGCACCCAGGCCTGCACGGCCTCGAGATTCGACGCCATGCCGCCAGTCTAAATCGGATCCCTACTGGAACGGCTCGGCGCGCTTGACGAGATCGTCGAGCCCCGCTTCCTTCGGATTGCGCGGCTTGCCCGGGTGGATCACCGCCACCTGGCAGCTCTCGGCCGCTTCCACGAGCTCGCGGAAGCTGCCCGCGTCCGGGTCCTTGATGTAGGCCTGCTTGTTGTCGTTGTACGCGAACATCCGGTTGTTGAGGTTCGTGCACTCGTTGCAGCTGGAGCAGCGCTCGGTCTCGATGTACGGATCGCCGATCTCGCGCTTTTCCTGAACTGGTTCGGGCTTGGCTTCTACCTTGGCCTTGCTTTCCGGCTTGATTTCTTCCTTGATGTCTGCCTTGGTTGCCGGCACCTCCTTGCGCTTCAGCCGGTCGAGCTCCTGCAGCCGGCGCCAGGCCTGCGCGCAGAGGCGCGCGGCGTGCACGAGCTTCTCGTCGACGATGAGCTTCTGCAGGCGGCTGTCCGGATCGATCGCGTGCACGCAGGGCACGGTCTCGGGCACGCCGTTGCCCGGCCGCGCCAGCCACTCGGACACGCCGACCATGGCGGCGCTCCACTGCTCGCGCGGCACGCGCGCGAAGTGGCGCGCGAAGCGCGCGTCGCAGGCGGCGAAATCGGCGAGCGTGAAGGGCAGCTTTTCCGTGTGGCGCTGCAGGTTCTCGTCGGCCCATGCGAACTCGTGCACCGGCCAGTCGACGTCCGGCTGCGGGTTGCCCTCGAGCGTGAACCGCGCCGCCCAATCGGCGCCGGCGCCCGGGTCGTAGCAGAAAGCCGGGAACACGCGCGACTCCATGGCCGCCGCCGCGAGCAGGTACGAGGGCAGGCCGCCGGCCTCGGCCGCCGCGCTGCGCGCGCCGGAATAGACGCAGACCAGCGCCGGGCCGGGATAGCGCATCGCGGCGAGCAGCCGGTCGCGCACCCGGTACAGGTGCGAGGCCGCCGCCTGCATCACGTAAGCCTCGCCGAGGCCCATCGCGGAGGAGGCGAGCTGCGCGCCCAGGCTGAAGCCGCCTTCGCCCGACAGCGTGTCCTCGAGGAGCGTGCCGCTCTCGAGCACGATCTTGATCGGCGCCCCGCTCGAGAGCACCTTCAGCAGCAGCGCGCGCGCCGCCGCGCCGCCGCCACCCTTGCGGCCGCGGTCGGCCGTGCGGCACACGAGGTAGTCGGGGAAGCGCGCGAGGTCCTGCGGCCCGAGCGCCTCTGGGCCGAAGCCCTCGAACAGCGCGTCGTGCTTCGACTCGGCGTAGCGTCCGTGCACTTCGAGGTCGGCGATGGTCATCGCCTTCACGAGGCCGGCCATCTCGGGCAGCCGGCGCTTGTAGGCGGCGATCGCGTCGCGCGCCTCGTCGAATTCGAAATCGTGTCCGCCCTTGTCCGCGAAGAAGCGCTGCGACCGCAGCACGGCCAGCGCCGCGTCGATGCGTGCGCGCCGCTCGGGCGAGAGCGCGCTCGCGCCCGAGGGCTTGGCGAGCAGCTCCGCCATCTTCCGGAAGTCGAACAGCGCGCGGTGCGCGCCGCCGAAGCCCGCCTTGAGCGCTTCGGCGTGGCGCCCGCCTTCCGAGCGCATGTGATCGGCCTTCACGAGGTCCGAGAGGCGCACGACGAGCGCGTCGATCTCGCGCCGCATGCGCTGCGCCTTCGCCTCCTGCACGCGGTGCCAGGCGTGCGCGACCACCCGCGCCGGCGTCGACGAATCGCAGTCGACCAGCTGGCCGTCCGCAGCGAGCGCGGAACGCGCACGCGCGAGATCGGCTTCCACCTCCGCGCCGCCGCGCGCCGCGAGCAGCGCGGCGGCCTCGTCCCAGAGCTCGAGCAGCGTTCCGCCCTCGCCCTCCTGCAGCTCGGACCGGATCTGCCGCTCCGCGCGCAGCACGCTGCGCCGCAGGCGCTCGCCGCCGATGCCCGCCGGCGCGATTTTCTGCAGCGCCGAGTCCACGACGCCGGACAGCGTGCGCAGCCATTCGCCGTCGGCGCCCGGCTCCGCGAGCACGAGCGGGTAGTCGTAGCGCAGCTTGGTGAGGTCGCCGAAGCGAGCGAACAGCGCCGGCCGCAGGCCGCGGCCCTCGACCGATTCCACGCCGGCGCCTTCGCGCTTGCCGGTGAGATGGAAGACGACGTGCTCCTGCAGGCGGGGGGCGATGTCCATGGCCATGTTCATGCGGCTTGCGGTCTCGCCTCGGGCGCCTTGGCGTCCGGCCAGACCGTGTATTTGTCGAGCTCGCCTTCCAGCCCCTTGCGCACCTGCGCGGGCGTGTGCAGCTGCCCCGCATGCCGCACCTCCTCGTAGCACGGCACCTCGGGGTTGCGGTACAGGATGCCGACCGGGATCGGATCCTCCAGCGAGGCCACTTCGCGCGCGGCGTGGATATTCGAGGGATCGTGCTCGCGCTGGTTCTTGTAGACCTTGGCGGTGCCCGCGCCGATCCGGAGGCCCTTCTCGTGATGCAGCAGCAGCGTGCGCGCCGGATCGTGCAGCCAGGGATCGAACATCTTCGGCAGGAATTCCGGGCAGCGCTGGATGATGCGCACGAACGAGAATCCCTTGTGGCGATGGGCCGCGGCGATGATGTCGTAGAGCAGCTCCGGGATCCAGTCGACCGCCTGCGCGACGAAGGACACGTTCTGGATGCCGAGCGTGACCGTGAGCGGGTTCAGCGCCTCGAGGTAGGCGCCGCGCGGCGTGGTGTTGGACTTCATGCCGAGCGGCGACGTCGGCGAGGCCTGCTTCTTGGTCAGGCCGTAGACGTGGTTGTCGTGCAGCAGCATCGTGAGGTTCATGTTGTAGCGCACCGCGTGCACCCAGTGCGCCGCGCCGATCGAGCAGCAGTCGCCGTCGCCGGTGTTGACGAACACGTCGAGCTCGGGCCGCGCCATCTTCACGCCCTCGGCGATCGGCAGCGCGCGCCCGTGGATGCCGTGGAAGCCGTAGGTCTTCATGTAGTGCGGGAAGCGGCTCGAGCAGCCGATGCCGGAGACGAACACGGTGCGCTCGGGCGCGAGCTCGTTGTCGCGGCACAGGCGCTGCACGGCGGCGAGGATCGCGTTGTCGCCGCAGCCGTTGCACCAGCGCGGCACGCCGCTCTGGTAGTCCTCGAGCGCGTGGTGCTCCTCGTACATGCGCAGCAGGCATTCGGTCGCGGTGGTCATTGCCCGTTTCCTCCGGCGGTCGCCTCGTCCAGCTTGGCGCGGATCGCGTGCACGATGCTGCCCGGCTTGATCGGCCGGCCGCGCACCTCGGTCCAGCAGTCGACGTCGACGAGGTAGCGCGAGCGCAGCAGCAGCGCGAGCGCGCTGTAGCGGCGGTTTTCCGCGTCGATCAGCGCGTCGTCGAGCCGGTCGCTCCAGTTCGCCTCCACCGTCATCACCTTCTCGAAGCGGCGCAGGATCGCGCCGATGCCCGAGGGCATGGGCTGGATGAACTCCAGGTGCAGCGCCGAGACGCGCCGGCCTTCGCGGATCATGCGCTCGACCGCCTCCTCGATGGCCCCCTTGGTGCTTCCCCAGCCGACCACGAGCAGCTCGCCCTCGGGCTCGCCGAACACGCGCGGGCACTCGAGAGTCTTCTGCAGCGCCGCGAGCTTGAGGCTGCGGTGGCGGATGGCCTCCTCGTTGATGTCCTGGTCGTAGGCCACGTGGCTGTCGCGGTCGTGCGCGAGGCCCGTGAGCGTATGCATGCCGCCCGGCTGGCCCGGAATGAAGCGGCGGAACAGGCCCGTCGTCTTGTCCCAGTCGTAGGGCCGCGCGCCCGCGGGCACCGCGCTCTGGTCGATCGGCGGCGCGATCCAGTCCTCGCTGAACTGCGGCCGCGGGAACGGCTGCTGCGCGGTGGCGAGGTTCGCGTCCGAGAGCACCACCACCACCATGTTGAAGGTCTCGGCGATCTTGCGCGCCGTGATCATCGAATAGAAGCAGTCCTCGATCGAGCTCGCGGCGAGCACCACCTTGGGCGCGTCGCCGTGGCTGCCGAACATCGCGCTCATCAGGTCGCCCTGCTCCGCCTTGGTGGGCTGGCCCGTGGAGGGGCCGCCGCGCTGCACGTTCACCACCACCATCGGGACCTCGGCCATCACCGCGAGCCCCAGGCCTTCCTGCTTGAGCGAGTAGCCCGGCCCGGAGGTGATCGTCACGGCGCACTTGCCCGCGTAGGAGGCGCCGAGCGCGAATGCGCAGGCCGCGATCTCGTCCTCGGCCTGGTGCACCATGCCGCCCACCTTCTCGAACACGTCCGAGAGATAGTGCGAGGCCGAGGTCGCGGGCGTGATCGGGTACATCGCGCAGATCTCCATCCCCGAGGCGAGCACGCCCAGCGCGATCGCGGTGTTGCCGTTGACGACGACCTGCGGCTCCTTCGCGCGCGTCGCCGGGATGCTGTAGCCGAAATCGAGGTTCTCCTCGGCCCAGGCCCAGCCCGCGTCGAGCAGCTTCACGTTGATGTCGATGATCGCCTGCTCCTTCTTGCCGAAGGTGAGCGCGATCTGCTCGCGCGCAAGGCGCCGGTCGAGGCTGTAGAGGTTGACGAGCATGCCCAGCACGAACATGTTCTTGCCGCGGCGCGCGTCCTTGACGAGCTTCAGGCATTCGCGCTGCATCGGGATTTCGATCACGCGGTAGCCCTGCGCGACCAGCATGTCGCGCGTGTCGGCGTAGGACTTGGCGATCTTGGCGTCGCGGTCCGCGGCCCACATGCTCTCCAGCAGGATCCGGCAGCCGGGCTTGAGCTCGCCCGCGCGCACGCGCCCGAGCAGCACCTGCTCGTTGAACGCGACCACCAGGTCGGCCTCGTCGCCGCCGTTGGTGATGCGCTTCGAGCCCAGGCGCACGCGGTTGCCGCTCGCGCCCGCGACGCTGCGCGCCGGGGGCTGGATCTCGGCCGGGATGATCTCGACCGTCCAGACGCCGTTGCCCGAGCGCGCCGCGATGCCGCCGAGCGACTGGCCGCAGCGCTGCGCGCCCTCGCCCGAATCGCTGACGATCTCCACGATGTGCTCGGAGAGCGTCTCCACGGTCTTGCGGCCCGAAGGCCGGGTCTCGACTTCCTCTTCCACCAGCGCCTGGTTCATGGCCGCTTCCTATGCCGCCGCGCGCACGCGCGCGTAGTTGCGCTCGCCGGGCGCGACGCCGAACAGGGTTCCGGCCGCTTGCGCCGGCAGGTACGGCGCGTCGCTGTCGCGAAGGCCGAGGTAGGCCTTCATCGCGCGCGCGGCCTTTCGCCCCGCGCCCATCGCCTCGATCACCGTGGCCGCGCCCGTGACGATGTCGCCGCCCGCGAACACGCCTTCGATCGAGGTGGCGAGATCCTCGTTGACGGCGAGGTAGCCGCGCTTGTTGAGCTGCAGCTTCGAAGTCTGGCCGAGGATCGGATTGGCGTTGGTGCCGATCGCGTAGACCGCGACGTCGCACTCGACCTCGAACTCGCTGCCCGGCACCGGCACCGGGCGCCGGCGCCCGGAGGCGTCGGGCTCGCCGAGCTCCATTTTCTGGCAGCGCATGCCGCGCACGCGCTTGGTGCCGTCCGCGAGGATCTCGAGCGGGCTGGTGAGCCAGTGGAACTCGATGCCTTCCTGCTCCGCGTGGTGGATCTCCTCGGCGCGCGCGGGCGCTTCGGCCTTGGTGCGCCGGTACACGCACATCACCTTCTCGGCGCCCAGGCGCAGCGAGACGCGCATCGCGTCCATCGCCGTATTGCCCGCGCCGATCACCGCGACGCGGCGCCCGAGGTCGATCGGCGTGTCGTAACTCGGGAACTCGCGCGCGCGCATGAGGTTGCAGCGCGTGAGCAGCTCGTTCGCCGAGAGCACGCCGTTCAGCGATTCGCCCGGAATGCCCATGAAGCTGGGATACCCGGCGCCCACGCCGATGAACACCGCGTCGAAGCCCATCTCGCCCACCATCTGCTCGATCGTGAACAGGCGCCCGACCAGCGTGTTGCAGCGGAACTTGATGCCCAGGCGCGTGAGCTTCTCGATCTCGGCGTCGATCACTTCGTTCGGCAGGCGAAAGTCCGGAATGCCGTAGCGCAGCACGCCGCCGGGCTGGTGGAACGCCTCGAAGACCGTCACGCTGCAGCCCGCCTTCGCCATGTCGGCCGCGCAGGCCATGCCCGCGGGCCCCGAACCCACGATTCCGACTTTGAGACCGTTGGGCTCCATGTAGGGGATGTTCGCCCAGCCTTCGGCGATCGCCTGGTCGCCGACCCAGCGCTCCAGGCGGCCGATCGCGACGGGCTCGAGCGATTCGCCCACCGTGCACACGCCCTCACACTGGTTCTCCTGCGGGCAGACGCGACCGCAGATCGCCGGCAGCAGGTTGGTATCGGTGATGACGTCGTAGGCGCCGCGGTAGTCCTTGGCGCCGATGCGCGCGATGAAGTTCGGGATGTCGATGCCGACCGGGCAGCCGGCCACGCAGGGCTGGTCCGGGCACATCAGGCAGCGCTCCGCCTCGCGCTGCGCG
>DATIYN010000027.1:0-3092 GCA_035517595.1 Burkholderiales bacterium | reverse complement strand
ACTACGGCTCGGCGCACGAATGGGCGCTCGTGCCCGACTACGCGCACCTCGGCTACCCGATTGCCGAGGTGCAGTCCGACGGCCGCGCGGTCTTCACCAAGCCGCCGGGCACCGGCGGGCGCGTGTCCTTCGATACCGTGCGCCAGCAGCTGCTCTACGAGGTGCACGACCCTCACGCCTACTACTCTCCGGACGTCGTGCTCGACATGGGCACGCTGAAGTTCGAGGACGAGGGCGGCGACCGCGTGCGCATCTCGGGCGCCTCGGGCGCGCCGCGGCCGAAGACGCTGAAGGTCGTCGCCGGCTACCAGGACGGCTGGATGGGCTCGGGCATCATGGGCTTTGCCTGGCCCGAGGCCTACGCCAAGTGCGAGAAGGCGGCCGAGGTCCTGCGCACGTTCGTCGAGGAGAACCGGCGCGAGCGCGGCTGGACGGTCGAGGAAATCAATGCCGAATACATTGGCTACAACTCGCTGCTCGGCGCCAACGCCGACCCGACGTACCGCGACCAGCTGAACGAATGCTTCCTGCGCATGACGATCCGCACCAGGGACAGGAAGGTTGCCGACGCGTTCGGGCGCCTGTTTCCCTGGCTCGGCCTCTCCGGCCCGCCCTACGTCGGCAGCATGAAGGGCGTGCAGCCGGCCAAGGAGCTGCTGGGCATCTGGCCGACCCTGGTGTCGAGGGAACTCGTGGAAAAGAACGTCAAGATCGAAGTGGAGACCGTGTGATGCGCGTGCCGCTCTGGAAGATCGCGCACGCGCGTTCCGGCGACAAGGCGGACCGCGCCGACATCGGCCTGTTCGCATTCGACGCGCCCACCTACGCGGTGCTCAAGCGCGAGGTCACGAAGGAGCGTCTCGCCGTGCACTTCCGCGGCTTCAACACCGGGCCGGTCGAGCTCTGGCCGCTCGACAACCTGCTCGCCCTCAAGATCGTGCTGAACGGCGCGCTGCAGGGCGGCGCGGCGCGCTCGCTGCGCATGGACAACCTGGGCAAGAACGTCGCCGCACAGCTGCTGCGCATGGAAATCGACGCCCCCGCGGACCTGCCCCGATTGGGAAGAAGCTGAAGCGCAGGCAGGAAGACAACCGGCGCGGCGCGCTGCTGCGCGTCTGCGCGCGCCTGTTCCGCGAAAAGGGCTTCGACGGCACGAGCATCCGGGACATCTCCGCGGCCGCCGGCATGCACTCGGGCAGCCCGTTCTACCATTTCCCGAGCAAGCAGGCGATGCTGCTCGCGGTGATGGAGCAAGGGCTCGCCGAGGGCCTGCGCCGCAGCGAGGCGGTGCTCGCGCTCAAGATCCCGCCGCGCGAGAAGTTCCGGCGCCTGGTGCGCTCGCACCTGGGCACGATCCACGACAAGGGGCACGACTTCATCCCGGTGCTGCTGTACGACTGGCGATCGCTGACGCCGGCGAACCGGCGCCGCGTGATCGCGCTGCGCGACCGCTACGATGCGCTCTGGGAACGCATGATCGGCGAGCTCGCTCGCGCCGGCCTCGTCGACGGCGACCCGCAGGTGGCGCGGCTGCTGGTGCTGGGCGCCGTCAACTGGACGGCAAAATGGTTCCGCGCCGGCGGAAAATATTCGGTCGACGAGCTCGCGGCGCAGGCGGCGAAGCTGCTTCTGCGATAATCGCCGCATGGACAGCGCGCTTCGCTCGCGCCTGCTGCTCGCGGCGCCCGCGGCCGTGTGCGCGGTGCTGCTCGGCACGGGCTACTACCTGCAGTATTTCCAGGACCAGGATCCCTGCCCGCTCTGCCTCGTGCAGCGCGGCTTCTACTACGGCGTGCTCGCCGTGTCCGCGCTCGGCGCGCTGCACCTGCCGGGACGCTTAGGCGTTCGCCTCTACTGCGGCGCCGCAACGCTGCTCGCCGCGGGCGGCTTCGGCGTCGCAGCGCGCCAAGTCTGGCTGCAGCATTTGCCGCCGGATCAGGTACCTGCCTGCGGGCCGGACCTGTTCTTCATGATCGAGAACTTTCCCCTGCAGCGCCTGCTGCAGAAGCTGTTCCTGGGCTCGGGGCAATGCGCGGAGGTAAACTGGCGATTCCTCGGGCTTTCCATTGCCGAGTGGTCGCTCGCCTGGTTCGCCGCCCTGGCGCTGTACGCGCTCTGGCTGGCGCTGCGGCGCGCGCGGGACGAGCGCTAGCGCTTTCAACCTCTCAGGGGAGGAAGAAACATGGACTTCTCGGTTCTCGCAACCTCGATGCAGACCACGCTGGGCGAGCAGCTGCCCGCGATCTTCTTCGCCTTGCTGATCATCGCGGTCGGCTGGCTGTCCGCGGTGCTGCTGCGCGCGGGCACGCGCCGGCTGCTCGGACTGCTGAAGGTCGATGCGCGCATCGAGGAGAGCACGGGCCAGACGGTGGGCGTCGAGTCGGGCATCGCGATCGGCGTGTTCTGGCTGGTGATCCTGGTCACCGTGGTCGCGGTGTTCAACACGCTGCACCTGGATCGCATCTCGGATCCGTTCGCGCAGCTCGTCACGCAGATCATCGGCTACGCGCCGCGGCTGATCGCGGGCACGGTGCTGATGCTCGTGGCCTGGGTGCTCGCGACGCTGATCCAGGCGCTCGTCAGCCGCGCGCTGCAGGCGAGCAAGCTCGGCGCCTCGCTCTCGCGCGAGGCCGGCATGGAGCCGATGGGCAAGACCGTGGGGAACGTGCTGTTCTGGCTCGTGATCCTGCTGTTCGTGCCGAGCATCCTCGGCGCCTTCGACCTGCGCCCGCTGCTCGAGCCCGTGCAGGCGATGCTGTCGAAGCTGCTCGACATGGTGCCGAACCTGTTCGCGGCGGCGGTGATCGGCTTCGTGGGCTGGCTGGTGGCGAAAGTGCTGCGCGGCCTGGTCACGAACCTGCTCGCGGCTGCGGGCGCCGACAAGATGGGCAGCCAGATCGGCCTCGCCGAGGCGGTCAAGCTCTCGCGCCTCGCAGGCACCATCGTCTTCATCCTCGTCTTCGTGCCGACGCTGATCGCGGCGCTCGACGCGCTCAAGGTGGAGGCGATCTCGCGGCCGGCCACGGAGATGCTGGAGCAGCTGCTCGCCGCGGTGCCGAATCTCGTCGCGGCGGCGCTGATCCTGGTCGTCA